>NC_019793.1:865000-1135000 GCF_000317835.1 Deinococcus peraridilitoris DSM 19664
GGGTGCGAATCCTCAGGTCGTGCTGTCCACGGCCACCATCGGCAATCCGGCCGAGTTCGCTCAGGAATTATGCGGCGTGACCCCGCGCGAGGTGAGCGAGTCGGGAGCTGCCCGTCACGGCAAGCGCTTTTATCTGGCCGACCACGCCGGACAGCCGCGCCGGTTCTGGGACGCGGTGATGTCGGCGAGTGTGCATCACCAGCTCAAGACCCTGGCGTTCTTTCGGGGCCGCTCGCGCGCCGCCCGACTGTACGGCACCTACCGGGCCCACCCGCTCTACGCTCCCGCCGCGCACCTCTACATGGCGGGAACAAGCGACCGCGAAGGGCGGCTGAGTGAATTTCGCAAGGCGCGCCACGGCGTGATGTTCGCCACCAACGCGCTCGAGGCGGGGGTCGACATCGGTGATCTTGAAGTGGTGATCCTCGACGGCTATCCAGGCTCGCGCATGGCCTTCCGGCAGATGGCCGGACGCGCCGGACGTATTGCGCCAGGCCTGGTGCTCTATATGCCCGCCCTCGACGAGCGCGGTCTTCCCCATCCGGTCGACGCGTTTTACAGCAATGCCGGCAACTTCCGTGACCTGCTGACCGGACCGATCGAGAAGGCCGTCATCGAGCACGACAATCCTTATCTGGCGCCCAAACACGCCGCGCGGGCGCTGGAGGAACAGGCCAGTGCCGGTTTGCGCGCATCCTCGCTGCGCAGCCGCTACTGGAACTTGCGAGGCGAGGGCTCCTCTCCTTTTGCCGTGGTGGAACTGAGGGATTGGGAAGTGCGCGGGGTAGCGTCTCTGGCAGGCGCGCTGGAGCAGCCAAGCCAGCATTACGCCCTGACAGAAAAGCACCTGGGCGCCATTTTTACACTGGAAGGCCAGGGCTACCGGGTGGTTCGCTGGGAGAATCACGCGACTGGCACGGCCATTCTGGTCGAGCGTCACGACGCTCCGCACCTGTTCACCCGCGGACTCTTTACGATCGAGGTGCGGCCTCAGGACAGCGGACCGTGGATGCGGCGCGGCCCGCTCGCCTACCGCCAGGGAGGAGTGAGCGTCACGCGGCGCTACACCGGCTACGCGCTGATGCGCCAGGTCTTCGGCCGGGCGTGCGTCAAGTGCGACCGCGAGCCCGCCCTGACCGAGCGTACCTGCAAACAGTGCGGAGGGCGCATTCAGGACCGCATGCAGGACCAGAAGCTGGCCGAGCACGACTTCGACGAGATAGTCGAGTTGCCCCCTTTTCGCACGAGCGCACTGGAAGTCGGTGTGAACGCATCGCCCAGCGTGGCCCATACCCTCAAACACCTGCTGCACAAGCTGATTCCCGAGCGGGTCTCGTGTGACGACAACGACCTGGCGGGCGCCTTCCGGACCGGCAAGGACAACTACTTCTTTCTGTACGACGACTGGCTGGGTGGACTTGGCGTCTCGAGGCGTGCCTTCGAGCAGATGGACGCACTCTTGTCGCGCGCGCTGGACCTGTGCGCCCGGGAGTGCTGCGAGGACGGCTGCTATCAATGCACCGCCGCCCTGCGCTGCAGCGCACCCTTTCTTGCCAGCGGCGAGCGCCGTCCCACCGACAAGCAGGCCACGCGGACCTTTCTGGCGGAGTTGCTGGGCGTGCAGCCCGAGACGCCCCCTGCACGCCCGCCCGAACGTGCCCGGCGCGAAGACTGGCGTGCGCAGGCACGCGAGCTGCTGGAACTTCGCGGTCTCAGCCTGACCGAGGTCAGCGCGCAGCTGGGCGTGCCGTCGCGCGATCTGGCTGCCCTGCTTTCGGGCAGCGGCCCGCTCCGGATACGGCACGCCAAGTTTGGTGAGGGAGCCTTGCTGGGCGGCAGCGGCTCTGGCGAGCGCCGGGAGCTGCTGGTGTATTTCCCCGGCGTGGGGCAAAAGCGCCTGGTGCTGGCGCAGGCGCCCCTGGAGATCGTACAGGGGTAAGGAAGACAGCCGGTCCAACTACCGCTGCCCGCTTGGCGCCGCGCTGACCTGCGCGTCAGCGACGGTGGGCCGAGCGCCAGGCGCCGACGAATTTCATAAAGGCGTCACGGGCCTCGCGCGTCGCGATGTCCTCGAGTCCGGTGCCGTAAGTCCCGTAGTACGACGTCGACCAGATGCGCGGCGCCTTGACGGCAAAGCGTTTGCCATCGTGCTCGATGTTCACGTCACCGCGGAATTCCAGCAGGTACTCCAGCGAGTACACGAAACCGTGGCTGTCCTCATAGGCCGCAATGATCAGGTGCTGTTCGACCCGGCAGGTCTTGCGATCGCCCCACTGGACGTTGTTGGCAGCAACGAAGCGGTCGAGTGCGTGTTGCACCAGCTCGGTGAGGTCGTCGTCAGCTTCATCTTCGAGACTGACGTGCGCTTCGGGCGCGCAGACGTCCTGCGGGCTCAGGTCTCGCAGGTTGGCGTTGAGGTGATCGGCGTGGGCACCGGTGAGGCCGCTCAGGGCCAGCGCCGTCAGGAAAAGGAAAAGGCGGGACATCCCCGTCAGTGTAAGACGGGGCGTCCTGATCTCCGGGCGAACTTGCCCAAGCCCGGACAGCCAGTTCAGGCACCAGAGCAAAACAAACGTTTGATGTAAACTACACCTCATGGACAATGTGACGGCCTTTCTGGAGCGCGAACACGGCGTATTTATCGGGGGCGACTGGATCGCGGGGAGCGAAAAGTTCGAGACCCGCAATCCCGCGACCGGTGAAGTCCTCACCGAGGTCGTGCAGGCAGACGAGGGCCTGGTCGATCAGGCAGTCGAGGCCGCGCGCAGTGGACAGAAAGTCTGGTCGGGCATGACGCCCGCCGCGCGGGCCCGGGTGCTGAACACGCTCGCCGACCTGATCGTGAAGCACCGCGAGGAACTGGGCCTGCTCGAAACGCTCGACAACGGCAAGCCGCTGCGCGAGAGCACCAAGGGTGATGTGCCCCTGGCCGCCGAGCATTACCGCTACTACGCGGGCTGGGCCACCAAGTTCGGAGGGCAGACCAACCCGGTCAGCATTCCTGGCATGCTCAACTACACCCTGCGCGAACCCGTCGGGGTCGTAGCGGCCATCGTGCCCTGGAATTTCCCGCTCCTGATAGCCACCTGGAAGCTCGCCCCCGCACTTGCGATGGGCAACAGCGTGATTCTCAAGCCCGCCGAGCAGACGCCCCTCACGGCCCTGCGTCTCGCGGAACTCGCCCGCGAGGCCGGGCTGCCCGAAGGCGTTCTGAACGTCGTCACCGGCGACGGACGCACCGGGCGCGTCCTGGTGGCGCACCGCGGCATCGACAAGGTCAGCTTCACCGGCTCGACCGAGGTTGGCAAGAAGATCGTGGCAGGCAGCGTCACCAACCTCAAGCGCGTCTCGCTGGAGCTGGGCGGCAAGAGCGCCAACATCGTCTTTGCCGACGCCAACCTC
Organism: Deinococcus peraridilitoris DSM 19664; assembly: GCF_000317835.1. Lineage (NCBI taxonomy): Bacteria > Thermotogati > Deinococcota > Deinococci > Deinococcales > Deinococcaceae > Deinococcus > Deinococcus peraridilitoris. The sequence goes on from NC_019793.1 coordinate 868,403, forward strand.
AAGCGCGCCCTGCGCGGCGTCACCATGGGCGTGTTCTACAACCAGGGACAGATCTGCATCGCGGGCAGCCGGGTGCTGGTCGAGCGCAGCGTGTACGAGCAGTTCGGCGAACTGCTCGCGGCCGAGGTCAGCAAAATCAAGCTGGGCGACGGACGCGACGCAGAAACCATGATGGGCCCCCTGGTCAGCGACGAGCAGCGCAGCCGGGTGGCTGGCCTGGTGCAGCAGGGCCGTGAGGCGGGCGCGCAGGTGCTGGCGGGCGGTGAGGTGATGGACGGCCCCGGCTACTTCTTCCAGCCCGGCATCCTGTCCACCGAGGACGCCAGCAACGTGGTTGTGCGCGAGGAAATCTTCGGACCCGTGGCAGTGCTGATGCCCTTTGACAGCGAGGAGCAGGCCATCGAGATGGCCAACGACTCCGAGTACGGCCTCGCGGGCGGCGTGTGGACCGAAAACCTGGGGCGGGCACACCGCGTCGCGTCAGGGGTGCGCACAGGGACAGTGTGGGTCAACACCTACAACGCCTTTGACGCCGCGTCTCCTTTTGGCGGTTACAAGCAGAGCGGCTGGGGCCGCGAGATGGGCGAGCAGGCCCTGGACCTTTACACTGAAACCAAGAGCGTCTGGATCAACACGAAGTAGGCGTTCAGCTTCAGTCGCAACACACGAGGAACAGCACAGGAGCACACGCAGCATGCAGCCAGGAAACAAGGGAGACCGGAGCAAGCGGTTGCTGAACCAGCGGCGCGCACCTTAGCAAGGGCGCTGTCGCCACTTGCCGACCGCCAACCCAGGCAGCGAGGTGCTGCCCGCTCTTCAAGGAGTTTCCATGCCCGAGCACGACATGCTGCAGATCATCAACGAGCAGGGGGAGGTCGTTCAGAGCGACCTCCTGCCCGACTCAGACACCCTGGTCAGGCTGTACCGCGCCATGCGGCGCATCCGCTTTTTCGACGAACGCGCCGTGGTGCTGCACCGCCAGGGCCGCATGGGCGTCTATCCGCCCTTTGGGGGAATGGAAGCCTCGCAGGCGGGTACCGCGCTCGCCCTCACGCACGCCGACTGGCTGCTGCCGACCTACCGTGACTCGGGCGCGGCCCTCACCTACGGTCTGCCCATTGCGCAGACGATTTTGTACTGGCGCACCAGCCCGCACGGCTGGGCCATGCCCGAGGGGCTCAAGGTGCTGCCGTTCTACATTCCGATCGCCACCCAGTACCCTCACGCGGTGGGCTGCGCCCTGGCCGAGAAGATGCAGGGGACGCGCAACGTGGCGCTGGCGTACATCGGGGATGGCGGAAGCAGCGAAGGAGACTTTCACGAGGCCCTCAATTTCGCGGGCGCGCTGGAGGCCCCCTGCGTGTTCGTGCTGCAGAACAATGGCTGGGCCATTAGCGTGCCCACCGCAACCCAGACGAAGGCCGTGAACCTTTCGCGGCGCGCCGAGGGCTACGGCATTCCCGGCGTGCGGGTGGACGGCAACGACATCGTGGCGGTGTACCACGTCACGCGCGAAGCGGTCGAGCGCGCCCGCGCCGGGGGTGGCCCGACTCTGATCGAGACGGTCACCTACCGCGTCAAACCCCACACCGTTTCGGACGATCCCGCACGTTACCGCACCGAGGACCTCACTCGCGAGTGGCTGACGCGTGATCCGGTGGCGCGCCTGCGCACTTACCTGAGCAATCAGGGACTGTGGAGCGACGAACTCGAAGACACGTTGCGAAAAGAAATCGGCGACGAGTTCGAAGCGGCCGTGACCGAAGCGGACGGTTACCCCGAACCCACACCCTCGGAGATCGTCGACCACGTCTTCGCCGAGCCCACCCCGCAGCTGCGCGAGCAGCGCCAGCAATTGCTGGAGGAGTACGGAGCATGACAACATTCCAGGCGCGTAGCGCCAGCGTTGAGCGGTTATGGACCGCGGCGGGCAAGGTTCCGAACCGCTGTGGAGCCTGCTCTGCCCAAGACGCCGTCCACGGTCCGTTCAGCGTAAGAAAGGGTGACCGATGACCCTCACCGAAAACAGACCCGTGACCTCGACCCGGACCATGACCATGGTGGCCGCCGTCAACGACGCCCTGAGCATCGCCCTGGAGCGGGACGCCAAGGTGTGTGTGTTCGGCGAGGACGTCGGCGTGATGGGCGGCGTTTTTCGTGCGACTGACGGCCTGCAGGCCAGATTCGGGAAAACGCGGGTGTTCGACACCCCGCTGGCCGAGGCGGGCATCGTGGGCATGGGCATCGGCATGGGCCTGGCGGGCATGCGCCCAGTGGCCGAGATGCAGTTCGCGGGTTTTCTCTACCCGGCGCTCGACCAGATCATGTCGCACCTGGGACGCTACCGTCATCGCACGCGGGGTCGCTTCAGTCTGCCGATGGTCGTGCGTGCCCCGTACGGCGGAGGGGTGCACACGCCCGAGCAGCACGCCGACTCACCCGAAGCGGTCCTCGCGCACGTTCCCGGCGTCAAGGTGGTCATTCCCTCGACGCCGAAAGACGCCAAGGGGTTGCTGCTTGCCGCGATCGAAGATCCTGATCCGGTGTTCTTCTTCGAGGCCATCAAACTCTACCGCTCGGTCAAAGAAGAAGTGCCGGAAGGGCATTACACTGTTCCACTCGGTCAGGCTCGCCTGGCCCGCGAGGGCGACGACGTGACGGTGATCTGCTACGGCGGCATGGTGGAGGTCTGCACCAAGGCAGCCGACGCTGCGCGCGCACACGGCATTGGCGTGGAGGTCGTGGACCTGCGCACGCTCGTTCCGCTCGACCGGGAAACGGTGCTCGCCAGCGTGCGGAAAACCGGCCGGGCCGTGATCGTGACGGAAGCGCCGCGCACCGGGGGGTTTCACAGTGAAATCGCGGCGCTGCTGGCCGAGGAAGCGCTTGACAGCCTGCTCGCGCCCGTCGTGCGCGTCACGGGATTCGACGCGCCTTACCCACCCTTCACGAGCGTCGAAGACACATACCGGCCCAACCCGACGCGGGTGGCGAGGGCCATCAAACAGGTTCTGGCGTACTGACACGCCCAGTCCGGCCTGATTGCGCCTGGTGTTGGTGCCTGGGGAGTGGCATCAACACCAGTCCCTGCCCTGAAGCCAAGCTATTTCTCGGTGGTGGTCATGATCTGCCGACGTCCGGACTGCTTCGCCTGGTAGAGCAGGGCGTCAGCCTGCGCCAGTACGTCTTGCGCCGTGTTCTCACCGTCGGGGGTCAATGTCGCCACACCAACACTGATCGTCACGAAGGCACTCACGTCGGAACGGGCGTGCGCAATGGCACACAACGCCAGTTCGTCGTTCACGCGTTCAGCGACGCGGCGGGCTCCGGGCGCGTCCGTTCCGGGCAGCAGCACCACGAACTCCTCACCACCGTAACGGGCGGCAAAGTCACTGCGGTCGCGCACCGACCGGGAAAGCGCCGCCGCGACTTCTCGCAGGCATTGGTCTCCCTGCAGGTGACCGTAGTGGTCGTTGTACCGCTTGAAATAGTCCACATCGCACAGCAGAACGCTGACAGGACGCTGCAGAATTCGGCATTCCTCCCAGATGTGCTGCAGGTATTGATCGAAAGCCGCCCGGTTGTACAACTGCGTGAGACCGTCCAGCACGGCCGTCCGCTGAAGTTCTTCGTGCGCCTCACGCAAAGCGTGCTCGGCTTTGGTGCGTTCCAAAATCTGATCCTCGAGCTGCCGGGTGCGGGCGCGTACCTGCTGTTCCAGGTGATCGGAATGTTCACGCAACGCCCGAACCTGCTCCAGCTGCCAGATGGCCCGGCTGACGGTATGTCTCGGTGTTTCCTCGTCAAAGTAGGCTTTGCTGGGCTGGTCGTACAGCAGGTAGCCGTAATGCACTTCCTTCACGAACAGTGGCGACATCAGCAGGTGCCCACGACCGAGTTCACCGATCATGCTGTCCGGCAGCAGCCGCGATGTGGGAAACAGCTGTTCATCCACAGGCACTTGCGTCTGCTCGGCCAGCACGACGCGGGCCCGGGGAGCAATGTCCGGTCCGTAGGAATCGTAGAGGACCAGAATGCAGCGGCCGACGTTCAGGTGCGACAGGTACCGACCCACTTCTTCGCGAAAACGCCGCTCGTCTGACGCCAGATACATCTGCGCCGTCATCGCCGTGTGCGCCAGTTCGCAGATCCTTCGGCGGACGTACGAGGTCTGCAGGGCGTCGTACAGCAACTCGTACGCCGACACGGTCAGCGCCTGAAGCGCACCGTGAGAGTCCGCGGGAAGCGCGCGCTGCACCGTTGCAGAGATCCGCTGTAAAGCACTGCGCCAGCGCCGGAAATCTTCGTCCTCCGACAGGGTACGCAGCAGCCCTTCACGCCAGTTCAGCAAAAACCCGGTGCGCTGCTCTGGACTGAGCACGACTTTTTGAAAAGCCTGGGCGAGCTGTTCTTCTTCAGCGGAAAGCGGCACCTGGCTCTGGGCTACCGATGTTGCGTCTTGGGGCATGCCGCAGGACTCACGCACGATCAGCTGGGGATCAATCAGTACGTCGTGCGGATTCGCACCCCGCTCGAGATCCAGCAACAGCTGCGCGGCCATGGCGCCCTGCTCGTGTAATGGCTGGCGAACCGTCGTGAGGGGCGGCAGCGCATGCCGAAACGGGTCGCTGTCGTCGAAACCCACCACGGCGACATCCTCGGGAACGCGCAAACCCGCGTCACGCAAACCCTGCACAATTCCGTCGGTCATCTCGTCATTGACGGACACGACCACGTCAAAGTCCCGGCGGTGACGGGCGAGCCGCAAAATTTCCTGATGTGCGTGTGCCGAAACGAACCGTCCGGTCAGCAGCAGTTCCGGATCGGCGGTCAGGCCCTGCGCGTGCAGGGCATCACGAAACACCTGCTCGCGCTGGTCGGAGTCCGCATTGCCGGGAATGCCGCGCACGAGAGCGAAGCGCCTGAAGCGGCGGGAATGCAGCAGATGATCCATCATCTGCTGCATTCCCGCCTTGCCGTTCACGAGCACGCTGGGAATCCCGGGCAGCGAACGGCCCACACTGACAATGGGCAGGGGCACGAAACGTTTCAGAAAAGACAAGAATACTTCGTCCGAAACGCGGTATCCGAAGTTCGAGGACAGCACGATGACCCCACGGTGCAACTCGGGTGAAATCAGTGCGTACAGATCGTTGGCTTTGCGAAATTCCGGTAGCGCCGTGTCGAGTTCCCGTCCCGAGTAGACCATCGACGGCAAGCCAGCCTCGTCCAGTGCCTTGCGGATACCACTCAGGAGGGTGAGTTGATACGTGTACAGATAGTCGATGATGATGGCAACGCTTTTTTGAGGCTGGTCAGGGGTCATGGGCTCCACACGAGAATCTCGATTGCCGGACGGTACTGTGCCTGAACTGTACCGGGCTTCGGCTTACAGAACTCTCACAGGCTCGTGAAACAGCAAACAAAAGGAAGGCGCCATGTCGGCACCTTCCTGAACTGTTCTGCCCGACTGTCGGCAGCAGTCCACACCCGCGGGGCTCAGCGCGTGACCACTGTCAGGTCGCGCGGTTGAGGCAGAAATTCCAGCTCGGGGTGCTGTTTGGCCGTGTAATCAAGGTCCCAGCTGCTGGTGAAGAGCATCACGGGCCGTCCGGCGTCATCCTCGACATGCTTGGCGAAACGTGCAAGGTTGTCAGGCTCCCCGGCCAGCCAACGCACGACCTTGTAATTGGTGGAGCTCATGATGAGGTCGACCCCGTACTCCTCGTTCATGCGGTGCTCGAAGACCTCGAATTGCAGCTGCCCCACTGCGCCGATGATCGGGTCACGCGCACCGTCGGTCGGGTAAAAGATCTGCACCACGCCTTCCTCGGCAAGTTGCTCAAGGCCCTTGCGAAAGGCCTTGCGTTTGCTCACATCGCGTGGTGTCACGGCGTTGAAGTGCTCGGGCGTGAAGCGCGGAAAACCTTCGAGGTGCACGTCCTTGCTGACGCTCACGACATCCCCGATGCGAAACACGCCGGGATTCACCAGACCCACGATGTCGCCGGGATAGGCGACGTCGATGCTTTCGCGATCCTGCGCGAACAGCGTGTGCGCGCGTGAGAGGCGCAGCTCCCGGCCCGTGCGGGTGTGCACGACTTCCATGCCGCGCTCGAAGCGCCCGCTGGCGATCCGCAGAAAGGCCGTGCGGTCGCGGTGGTGCTTGCTCATGTTGGCCTGCAGTTTGAACACGAAACCGGTGAAGGGCGCCTCGGGGCTGAGTTCTCCCTTGGTGGTGTGCAGCGGTGCCGGGCAGGGCGCCAGCTTCACGAAGCGCGACAGGAAGTGCTCCACACCGAAGTTGGTGATGGCACTGCCGAAAAACACCGGCGTGACCTCCCCTGCCAGAAACGCCTCGGGGTCAAACGGCTCGATGGCGCCCTCGATCAGTTCCACGTCCTGGCGCAGCTTGGCGTGCTGCTCGGCTCCGACCAGCTCGGTGAGCGCCGGATCGTCCACGCTCGCCACGCTCACGGGCGCGCGGGTGCGGCCCCGCACGACGCGCTCGAACAGCAGGACGCGCTTGCCTTCGAGGTCGTACACGCCCCGGAAATCCGGGCCGTCCCCGATGGGCCACGTCAGCGGCACCGCGCGAATGGCCAGGCTCTTCTCAACCTGTTCGAGCAGTTCGAAAGGGTCCTGAGCCGGGCGGTCCATCTTGTTTACAAAGGTCAGGATGGGAATACCCCGGTTGCGGCACACCGCAAAGAGCTTCTCGGTCTGGGCCTGCACGCCACGCGCCGCGTCGAGGACCATCAGGGCACTGTCAGCGGCGGTGAGGGTGCGGTAGGTATCCTCACTGAAATCCTGGTGCCCCGGGGTATCGAGCAGATTGACATGATGCCCGTCGAACTCGAACGAAAGCGCCGAGGAGGTAATGGAGATTCCGCGCTGCTGCTCCATGCTCATCCAGTCGGACTTGGTGTGCGAGGAGCCTTCACGCGCGGTGACGCTGCCCGCCTCGTGAATGGCGCCTCCGTACAGCAGCAGTTTCTCGGTGATGGTGGTCTTGCCGGCGTCGGGGTGGCTGATAATCGCGAAGGTGCGGCGCCGGTTGATTTCGTGGGACAGATCACTCTGGGTCATGGAGTCTCCAACTGGGGTGACAAACAGGGGGCTTGCCGGGCACGAAAAAGCCTGCCGGGGGCAGGCGCGCTCAGCCGCGCTTCCAACTGCCCAGGGAAGCGCGGCTTGCGAAATTCAGTGGTGGAAAGCGGCGAAACGTGCGCCCGCGTGATGCGGGTCAGCCAGCGTGAACATCCGGGCGCACAACATGCCTTCAGTATACTCCGGGCGAACCCCGGGAATGGGCCTCAGGCGTGAATGGAGCCGCTTGATCAAGCCGTCTGGTCAATTGTTTTCGGAGGACGCACGAACAGGGCCAGGCCCGCCAGGGCCAGCGGCACCACGGCGCTGGCCACCAGCACGCCGGTGTAGGTTCCGCTGTAGTCCTTGCCCAGGGCAAACAGCAGGGGTCCCAGGGCGGTGCCCGCCACCGAGGCGGTAAAGGCGAAACCGCGAATGCTGCCCAGGTGAGTGCGGCCAAAGTAGTAGGCCCACGACGAACTCGCCACCGCCGACTGTGTCCCCTGCATCACGCCCAGAAGCGCGCCGTAGATGAAAGCCGTGACCGCGCTGGCGACCACCAGCGGCGAGAGCAGGGCGAGCGTCAGGCAGAGCAGGCTCACCGGAATCAGGGCGCGCGGCGAGAAACGGTCGATGAAGAGGCCCCCGGCCAGGTTCGTGAGGGCGAACACCACGGCGATGGGCACGAACACCAGCGCCGCCGTTTCGCGTCCGATGCCGCCCTGCGCCAGAATCGAGAAGTGGTGGAAGATCAGCCCGGTTCCCAGCGCCGCGATCACGACGTTGCTGCCCATGATGAGCCAGAACATCGCCGTGCGGCGTGCCTGGGCCAGCGTGAAGTTTTCTTCTACCACCGTTTGCGTTTCGTCCTTGCCCGCGTGCCCGTCTGGCACCATCCCGAAGCGTTCAGGCTGGTCGCGGTAGAGCCACGCGCCCACCGGCAGGATGGTGAACGCCACCAGCGCGCCCAGCCAGGCGTACCCGGCGCGCCAACCGACCACGGCGATCAGAAAGGCGATCAGGCTGGGGAAAACCGCGTTGGCGAGGGCCGCGCCCACACCCGAGATGCCCAGCGCCAGACCACGGCGGCGCACGAACCACAAGTTGATGACGTGCACGCTGACAAGCCCCAGCGCGCCTTGCCCCAGCGCGCGCAGCGCGGTGAAACCGAGCAGCAGCGTCACGGCGTTCGTGACAAAGGCCATGCCCACGCAGGCCAGCGCCAGCAGCGCGGCGATGACCGTGACCATGGTGCGCGGGCCGAAGCGGTCGATGGCCCGACCGAAAAAGGGCATGCTGAACGCGCCCAACAACGTGCCAATCATGTAGGTGAGTGAGACACTGGAGCGCGACAGGCCCAGATCGGCGATGATGCTGTCGAGAAAAGCCGACACCCCGACCGTCTGGCCGGGCGTGGTCATGATGACGCCGAGCGTTCCGGCGGCCACCACCACCCAGCCGTAATACACAGGAGAAGCGTTGATGACGCGGCTGGATTGGGTGATGCGAGCCATAGGCCGTGAGCTTAATCGTTTTTGAGACCGAACATCGTGAGCAGTGAACGACGCTCGAAACCCCTGAAGTCCCAGGCGGGTCTCCGACGCACCGGTCACGATGCCAAGATCACATCCGCTCAGCGGGCGACGCTGGACAGCTCCCGCACCAAAGCCGCGGTCACCTCGGCCGTATTGGCACTTCCGCCGAGGTCGCCGGTCTTGATCCCGGCTTCCAGCGTGCGCTGCATGGCGTCCTCGACCGCCCGCGCCGCCTCTGGTTCACCCAGATGCTCCAGCATCAAAGCGGCACTCCACACCTGTCCCAGCGGGTTGGCAATGCCCTGACCCACAATGTCGGGCGCGCTGCCGTGCACCGGCTCGAAGCAGGAGGGAAACTCGCGCTCCGGATTGAGGTTGGCGCTGGCCCCGATCCCGATCGAGCCGACCGTCGCGGCGCTCAGGTCGGTCAGGATGTCGCCGAACAGATTGCTGCCCACCACCACCCCGAAGCACTGCGGGGTCAGCACGAACTTGGCGGCGAGAGCGTCCACGTGCATCTGCTCGCTTTCGATGTCCGGATACCCTGCTGCCACATCGGCGAACACCTCGTCCCAGAAAGGCATGCTGTGAATGATGCCGTTGCTCTTGGTAGCCGAGGTAACCCGCTGCTTGCCACGCGCGCGGGCCAGCTCGAAAGCGTAGCGGATGATGCGCTCGGTGCCGCGCCGGGTGAAGAGGCTCACCTGAGTCACGACTTCATGCGGAGTTCCAGCGTAGCTGCGCCCACCCACCGTCGAGTACTCACCTTCGTTGTTCTCCCGCACCACCAGATAGTCGATATCCGTGCCTTTGGGCAAGGCGAGCGGGCTCTGTACGCCGGGCAGGAGTTTCACGGGACGCACGCAGGCGTACTGCTGAAATTCGCGCCGGATGGGAATCAAGAGTCCCCACAAACTGACGTGATCGGGAACAGTCGGGTAGCCCACCGCGCCCAGCAGAATGGCGTCGAAGGAACGCAGCTGCCCGATGCCATCCTCGGGCATCATGCGCCCGGTATCGACGTAGTGCTGGCAACTCCATGGAAACTCCGTGAAGTCGAAGCGCAGGTCAAAGGTCCGGGCGACGGCACCCAGCACCTCGCGGGCACTCTGCATGACCTCCACGCCGATGCCGTCTCCCGGAATCAGGGCGATCCGGTATCCGTTCATATCGCTCCTCGTGCATTTCGAAAAAATTCCCGAAAGGCCTGCAGCACCAGCTCGGGCTGCTCTTCGGGCAGGTAGTGGCCGCAGGGCAGCGCGTGGCCGCGCACGTCGGTGGCCACAGCCCGCCAGTCGTCCAGGGGCGTGAACAGCTCCTCGATCACGCCGTGCTCACCCCACAGCACCAGCAGTGGACACTGGATGCGCTCGCCGCGCTCACGGCTCTCGCGGTCGTGCACGAGGTCGGTCGTGGCCGCGGCGCGGTAATCCTCGCAGGTCGCGTGAATGGCCTCGGGCGTGAAGCAGCGGACATACTCTGCCCAGGCCGGTGGCTTGAAGGCCGACAGGCCTGCCGAACCGCGCCCCATGTGCTGTCGGAGGAAGAACTCCGGATTGGCGCCGATCATGGTTTCCGGCACGCCCTCTTCCTGAATCAGGAAAAACCAGTGCCAGTACTTCTGCGCGAGCGCCATGGTCGTGCGTTCGTACATCGTGAGGGTCGGCGAGATATCCAGCACCGCCGCCTTTTCCAGGCGCTGCGGATGATCGACGGCCATGCGGTGCGTGATCCGTCCACCCCGGTCGTGTCCGGCCACCGAAAAACGCCCGAAGCCCAGCGCCTCCATCACCTCGACCAGGTCGAGCGCCATGGCGCGCTTGGTATAAGGCGCGTGGTCGGGGGTGCTGGGCGGCTTGGAGCTGTCACCGTATCCGCGCAGGTCCGGCACGACGACCGTGAAGTCGTCGGTCAGGTGGGGCGCGATTTCGTGCCAGATGAAGTGCGTCTGCGGATACCCGTGCAGCAGCAGCAGCGGCGGGCCCTCTCCCCCGATGCGTGTGTGAATCGTCGCGCCACTCGTTTTGATGCGTTCGGTTCTGAATTGTTCAAACATGGCTTCTCCCTCAGCTCTCCCCGCTTGCATTTCCGATCTTACGCTTCGCTCCAGATCTCCAACTTCAGCGGGAGACACGCCGTCCCTGCTCCCTCTGGTCGGGTCGAGCTTTAGGAACACCTGAAACTTAACCGGGAGATCCCAGGACAGCAGGAGATCACAGTCGCATGAGGAGCCGGAAATCGTTCACGTTGGTTCCGGTCGGTCCCGTAACGACCAGATCGCCCAGCTGCTCGAAAAAGGAATGCGCGTCGCTGGCCTCCAGAAAGGTCCATGCGTCCAGGCCTATCTGCGCCGCGCGCGCCAGCGTGTCAGGAGTGATCACGGCGCCCGCCGCGTGGCTTGAACCGTCGATGCCGTCCGTGTCGGCGGCCAGGGCGTAGATTCCTTCGCGGCCGCTCAATTCGGTCGCCAGCGCCAGCAGAAACTCCAGGTTTCGCCCGCCTCGCCCTGTACCCTGCACGACCGTCGTGGTTTCCCCGCCGGACAGCAGCGCCTGTCCCGGCGCGAGTTCACCGGACGCGCGGGCGTGCGCCCAGGCCGCCTCGCGCGCCGGACCTTCGATGCTGTCACTCAGCACCCGCGCCTTCACCCCCGCACCGGTCAGGAAATGCCGTGCCGCGTCAAGTGCGCGCGCGTTCGTCACGATCAGCTGATTCTCCACCCGGGAGAACACGGCGTCACCCGGCTTTGGCGTTTCGGGCAACTCTCCCAGCGCGCCACGCTGCAGGTGGCGCCGCGCTTCGGGCGCGGCCACCCTGTAGCGTTCCAGGATCAAGAGCGCCTCCGTGAACGTCGTCGGGTCCGGTGCGGTGGGGCCGGACCCGATCACGCTCAGGTCGTCGCCCACCACGTCTGACACGATCAAGGACACCACCCGCGCGGGAGCGCACGCCCGCGCAAGCTGCCCGCCCTTCACGCGTGAAAGGTGCTTGCGCACCGCGTTGATCTCCCTGATGCTCGCGCCGCTGCGCAGCAGCTCACGGGTCAGGTCGGCTTTCTGCTGCAGCGTGACTCCCCAGGGCGCGGACAGCAAGGCGGACGCGCCCCCCGACAGCAGGCACAGCACCAGATCCTCGGGACGCAATTCGCGCAGTGTTTCCAGAATTTCGTCGGCCGCGCGAATCCCACGTTCGTCCGGTACAGGGTGAGCCGCTGCCCGCAACTGAATCTGTCGAGGTTGAAGCGGTGCGTGTCCATCGGGCACAACTACCATTCCGGACAGCGGGCCGGGCCACGCCTCCTCAAGGGCGAGGGCCATCCGCGCCGCCGCCTTTCCTGCTCCGACGGCCACGGTTCTGCCCGAGGGCACTTCGGGCAGAAAGGACGCGAGGGCTTCTCGCGCATCGGCCGCCCTGACGGCGGCCTGAAAGGCGCCCAGCAGTAGCTCTCGTGCGCGAGCGGTCACCGGTTCAGTTCATCATTCCCGGCTGCCGTGCGCAAGTGTTCGCGGATGCAGACACCGCCGTGCGTGCATGCCATGCTGACGCCACAGAAATGCCGTGCGAAAGGACTCGCTTGCCTTCACTTCTCCGAACTGCCCTTCTCGTCAGCGCCTTTTCCCTTTCCCTTCTGGCAGCCGTTCCTGCCCAAGCGCGCGTTGTTCCCTTCAAACCCAGCGTCTACCCACTGGCCATCGAAGCCATGCGCGCCCGGACTTACCCGGGCAGCGCCATCACCACCCGGGAAGTGCTGCGCGCCGGATCCAACTACTCGCGCTCGGTGGTGTCCTATCAGTCCGATGGCCTGCGCATCAACGCCCTGCTGACCCTTCCGAACGGCACACCTCCCAAGGGTGGCTGGCCCGCGATCGTGTTCAATCACGGCTACATTCCGCCCGAGCAGTACCGCACGACCGAGCGTTACGTGGCTTACCTCGACGCCTTCGCGCGCGCAGGGTTCGTGGTGCTCAAACCCGATTACCGTGGGCACGGTTCGTCGCAGGGTGAGCCTACCGGCGCGTACTGGTCGCCTGATTACACGACCGACGTGCTGAACGCGTTCTCGTCGCTGCAAAAGCACCGAAACGTCAATCCGGCGCGCGTGGGCATGTGGGGGCACTCGATGGGCGGGCACATCACCCTGCGCGCCATGGTCGTGAATTCGGCGGTCAAGGCCGGCAACATCTGGGCGGGTGTGGTGGCGCCGTACGACGTGATGCTCGAAGGCTGGCGAGGCCGCAGCCGGCCACCTTCGGTCTCGCGCAGCCGCCGCGCAGAAATTCTCGCGAAGTATGGTGAGCCCGTCAGCAACCCCACCTTCTATCAGGCCATCTCACCCAACTTCTTCTTGAAAGACCTTGCGGGAAGGCCCCTGCAGATTCACCACGGCACCGCCGACAGCGACGTACCGCTGAGCTTCGCGCAGGCGCTCGTCAACGGCCTGAAAAGCGCCGGGCAGCCGTACAGCTTCTACGTCTACCCGGGTGACAACCACAATCTGAGCCGCAACCTGGGAAGCGCGCTGCAGCGCTCGGTGGAGTTCTTCAAGAAGAACCTGTAGGGCCTGCTGGATCTAAGCTGGATGTGTCAGGCAACACGGCACGTCTTGTGCTTGAATCACGGCATGACTTCTTCCATGCAAGACCGCGCGCAGCTCGACGCGCGTTACACCTGGGCCCTGGAAAGCGTCTTTTCCGGTGAGGACGCCTGGGCAGCCGCGTTCGGGCAGATCGAAGCGGATTTGCCCCGCCTGAGCGCCTACCGGGGCCGGCTGGGTGAAAGTGCCTCCACACTGCGCGCCTTTCTGGAAGTGATGTTCGATCTGCAGCGCCGCCTGGGCCACGTGTACGTGTACAGCGATCTGCACGTCGCAACCGATCAGGACGATCAGGCGGCCATCGCGCGGCACGGGCGCAGCCAGGGACTCTACGCCCGGGTGATGAGCGCGCTCGCCTTCGTGGAACCCGAATTGCTCGCACTCCCCGAAGGAACGCTGGAGGCCTTTCAGACCCAGGACGAGAGGCTGCAGGTCTACGGGCAGTACTTCCGCCGCTTGCAGGAGCGCCGCTCTCACGTGCGCAGCCCGGAAGTCGAGGCGCTCTTCGGCGCGCTCGGGGAAGTGTTCAGCGGGCCTTACAACACCTGGTCAAGCCTCGTGAATGCCGACCTGAAGTTCTCTCCTGTTGCGGGTGAGGATGGTCAGGACGCTGAGGTGGCGGGCGGCACCATCGACGTGCTGCTCTCCTCTCCTCGGGCGGACGTACGCCGCGCAGCCTTTCGGGCGTACGCGGACGGCTTTCTCTCGCACCGCAACACCGCAACACCTTCGCGCAGCTGCTGCTCACCAGTGTGCGCCAGACGGTGCTGCAGGCACGTGAGCACGGCTACGCCAGTGCCCGCGAAGCGATCCTGCTGCCGCAGGACGTGCCGCCCGCCGCGATGGACGCCGTCATCGACACTTTCGAAGCGAACCTCGGCACCTGGCACCGCTACTGGCGCGCGCGGCGCCAGCTGCTGGGCGTCGAGGGGCTGGGGCCCTGGGACGTGCACGCCACCCTGGGCTCCAGCGTGATCGAGGTGCCGTACGAGCAGGCGGTGGAATGGATTCTGGAAGGATTGCGTCCACTGGGTCTGGAATACACCGAGCCACTTCGGCGCGGCCTCACGCTGGACCGCTGGGTGGACGTGTACCCGACCAGGGGCAAGGCGTCCAACGCCTTCTCACACGGCAGTCACGGCACGCGACCGTTCATCCTGATGAACTACGTAAACGACCTGCCCAACATGAGCGTGCTGGCCCACGAGCTGGGCCACTCGATGCACTCCTACCTCACCTGGGAGACCCAGCCCAGCGTGTACGGCAACTACGGGATGTTCGTCGCGGAGACCGCCAGCAACTTCAACCAGGCGATGCTGCGCGCGCACCTGCTGGAGCGCGAAAGTGGGCGCGCCTTTCAACTCGGCATGATGGACGAGGCCTTCGCGAACTTCTACCGCTACTTTTTCGTGATGCCCACCCTGGCGCGGCTCGAAAAACGGCTGTACGCCGCCATCGAAGCGGGCGAGGGCGTCAGTGCCGACCAGCTCACCGACTGGACGGCGGAGCTGTTCATGCAGGGGTACGGACCGGAAATTTCCCTCTCGGAAGAGGACCGTCAGCGGGTCGGCGTCACCTGGGCGCAGTTCGGACACCTGTATGCGCCCTTTTACGTCTTTCAGTACGCCACCGGCATCAGTGCGGCAAACGCCCTGGCCAGCGGCGTGCTCGCGGGCGAGGAAGGCGCGCGCGAACGCTACCTGGAGTTTCTGCGCCTGGGATGCAGCGTGCCGCAACTGGACGCCCTGAAGATCGCCGGAGTGGACATGACCACCAGCGCCCCCATCGAGCGCGGCTTTGAGGTGCTCGCGGGGCTGGTCGAGCGCCTCGAACAGCTCGCCGAGGGCTGACGGCAGCAAGAAGAAGGCGGGCTCGGCCCGCCTTCTTCTTGCTGTATTCGCTTCAGATGCCGAGATAGGCGCGCTGCACTTCGGGATTGTGCAGCAGCTCTGCGCTGGGTCCTTCGATAACCAGCCTTCCCTGCTCCAGCACGTAGCTGCGGTCGGTCACCTTCAGCACCTGCCGGACGTTCTGCTCGACGAGCAGCACGGTCAGGCCGAGTTCGCGCAGAGAGGCGATGACCCGCATGACTTCCTTGACGACCAGGGGCGCCAGACCCAGGCTGGGTTCGTCCATCAGCAGCACTTCGGGCTCGCTCATCAGGGCGCGGCCGATGGCGACCATCTGCTGCTCACCGCCCGAGAGCGCGGCGGCGGGCATGCTCTTCTTCTCAGTCAGGCGCGGAAAGAAGTCGTAGACCTTCTGCAAGTTCTGCGCGCGGTG
This sequence comes from Deinococcus peraridilitoris DSM 19664, assembly GCF_000317835.1. NCBI lineage: Bacteria > Thermotogati > Deinococcota > Deinococci > Deinococcales > Deinococcaceae > Deinococcus > Deinococcus peraridilitoris. The sequence continues at coordinate 883,904 of NC_019793.1, forward strand.
CGCCTTGGTGCGTGGCAGGTAGGCGCCCATGATCAGGTTCTCCTCGACGCTCATCTGCCCGAACAGCTGCCGCCCCATCGGAACGTGCGCGACACCCATGTCGGTGATCTGGTAGGCAGGGGTGCCGTTGAGGGTTTTACCGCGGTACGTGGCGGTGCCACCCCGTGCGCGGATCATGCCGGACACGACGCGCAGGATGGTGCTTTTGCCGCTGCCGTTGCCGCCGACGAGCCCAACGAGTTCGCCCTTGTCGACGTGCAGGCTCACGCCGAACACCACCTGCGCCTCACCGTAGGCGACGTCGAGGTTCTGTACGTCGAGCACACGCTCACGCCCGGAGTTGAGTTGAGGTTTCACGGCAGTTTCAGTCATCGTCGTCTCCCAGGTAGGCCTTGATGACGCTGGGATCGCTCGCGACGTGGGCGGGTGTGCCCTCGCTGATCTTTTCACCGAAGGCCATGCAGATCACGTGGTCCGAGAGCGTCATGATCACCTGCATGATGTGCTCCACCATGACGATGCCGATGCCACGGTCGGCAAGCGAGCGGATCAGGCCGATCATCTCGGCCTGCGCGGGCGGGTTGAGGCCCGCGATGACCTCGTCGAGAAAGAGCAGCTTGGGTTCGAGCGCCAGCGCCTTGGCCAGTTCCAGACGGCGGCGGCGGGCCAGGTTGAGCTCGGCGGCAGGCTGCAGGGCGCGGTCGGCCAGACCGACGATCTCCAGCATCTCAAAAGCGTGCTCCTGCGCCTTGCGCCCGCGGTGGTGCAGGAAGCAGGCGACCAGCACATTCTCGATGACGCTGAGGTCCTCGAAGGGACGCTCCACCTGAAAGGTGCGCGCGATACCGAGGCGCGCGAGGCGGTCGGGTTCCACGCCGGTGATATTGCGCCCCTGAAAGGTGACCAGGCCCGCCGTGGGTTTCACGAAGCCGGAGAGCGCGTTGAAAAGGGTGGTTTTCCCGGCGCCGTTGGGACCGATCAAGCCGAGGATCTCTCCGGACTTGACCGCGAGGCTGATATCCTTGACGGCCACCAAGCCGCCAAACTGCACGCGGACATTTTCGGCGCGCAGCAGGGGCGCGGTGGCGGTGTCCTGAATGGGGTGCGGTGCAGTGGTGGTCATCGTGCCTTCCCGAGTTTCGCGCCGGTCTTGTTGAAAAGGCCCATGATGCCGCCCGGCGCAAAGAGCGTCACGATCAGGATCAAAAAGCCGTAGATCAGCAGGTTCGCTTCGCCGAGGAAACTGCGGGTGAGTTCTCCCAGGCCCAGGATCACGATGGCGCCGAGAATCGGACCCTGGATGCTGCTGCGTCCGCCGATGATGGCCATCAGGGCGATCTGGATGCTGAGGGGCAGTTCGAGCAGCGTGTGTGGCTCGAAGGCCTGCAGGTAGATGGCGTAGATGCAGCCGCCGAGGGCCGTGAGGGCCGCGCTGATCGCGAAGGCGGTCATCTTCATGCGCAGCGGGTTGATGCCCAGGGCGCGCGCGCTTTCCTCGTCTTCACGCACCGCGAGCAGCGCGTAGCCAAGCCGCGAGCGGCGGATGACGTGCGTGATAAGCAGCACCAGCAGCACAAACGCGAACGCCAGCCAGTACTCTACCCGGCGGTCGAAAAGATCCAGGCCGAAGAATGTGGGCAGGTCGGGCATGAAGAGACCTTCGCTGCCACCGGTGAACTTGTTGGGGTCGTTGATGGCGTAAATGCGGATCAGCAGCGCAATCGCGATGGAGGACAGCGTGAAGTACGCGCCCCGCAGACGGAAGGTCAGCCAGCCCCAGCCGAGCGAGAGCAGCGTGGCGAGCGCCATGCCGATCAGGGCGCCCCACCAGGGTGCGATCTGGTAGTGAATGGCGAGCAGCGTCAGGGTGTAGGCGCCTACCCCGGCCAGGGCGGCGTGCCCGAAGCTTTCCTGACCGGTCCAGCCGCCCAGGATGTTCCAGGACAGGGCCAGACCCGCGAAGATCAGGGTGGCGATGCCCCAGTTCATGTTCTTTCCGAACACGAACGGGTAAATGATCATCAGGGCAATCAGCGCCAGCGAAAGCCAGGTACTGCCGAAGTTGATTTTCGGAAGGGCGCGGGGACTATGGGCAGAAGTGGTGGTCATTGTGAACTCCGTCCGCGGGCGCGGCTTCTATTCGCTCCGCTCGGACCGGCGGGGGCGGCCCCACCGCTCGAAGGGGCGGTCATACCCGTTTCACCGTCTTCCCGAACAGGCCTTCCGGGCGGAAGAGCAGCACCAGCACGAACATCGTGAGGCCAAAGGCGTCACGCCAGGCGTTCAGGCCGATGCTGCCAATCTGGCCGCTGGCGCCGACGGTTTCGACCACGCCCAGAAACAGACCGCCGATGATGGCGCCCGAGAGGTTGCCGAGACCACCGAGGACCGTCACGACAAAGGCCTTGAGCAGGAAGTTCTCGCCGATGGTGGGAATGACCGAGCCCAGGATGGGAAGCAGCAGGATGCCGGCAACCAGGGCCAGGGTGATGCCGATGCCGAATACGATCGCCTGAATCTGGCGGGTGTTCACGCCCTGCAACTCAGCCCCGAGGGAATTCTGGGCAGTCGCGCGGATGGCGCGCCCGATCTCGGTTCGGTAGAGCAGAAAGTTCAGGCTGGTGATGGAGATGGCCGTGATCAGGCCCGCCACCAGAAAGGGAATGCTGAGCTGCACGCCCGCGATGTTCACGGTGGAGATCGCGTACGGCACGTTGACGCTCTGGGGCTGGGCGCCGAAGCCCAGGAAAATGCTGTTGGAGAAGATCAAACCGATCCCGAGCGTGGCGAGCAGGCTGGAGTTTCCGACGCCTTCGGGCAGACGGGCCAGCACGAAACGCTGGATGCCGTACCCGAGCGCGAAACCGACGGGCAGGGCAATCAGGATGGTGACGTACGGATCGAGGCCCAGGCGGTTGAACATAAAGAGTGCCAGAAACATGCCAAGGGTGAGGGCGTCGCCGTGCGCGAAGTTTACGACCCGCATCACGCCGAAGATCAGCGAGAGGCCCAGACCGATCAGGCCGTACACACCGCCCACCAGGAGGCCCTGGATGATGGTCTGCGCGGAGATGTCGAAAGAGGCTTCGGCGCCGGACCGGGAAAGGAGCTGTGCAGCCACCACGGCCAGGATCACGATTCCGGCAGCGACGGTCAGGAACCGCTGTAAGTGTTTGTTGTTTTTGCTTGCGAGCATTTTCTGTAAGCTCCCTGTCATCCGGAGAAAAGAGAACGCCTGGACTGTGCCAGTCGAGGTCATGTCATGCTCATGATTCAGGCGCAAAAAAACCCCAACCCGACTCGGGTTGGGGCAGCAGGGCTCAGCGCTCGAACTTGATGGGCTTGGGCGAGGCACTCTTGGGGTAGACGGGCACGAACTTACCGTTCTGCACCTGCTGCGCGACCATTTCGAGCGGGCTCTGGTTCTTGAAGCCGTCGAAGTCCTTGAATTCGATCGGGCCGAAGGCGGTGTTCATCTTGATGCCGCCCAGCGCGGCCTTGACCTTCTCGCGGTCGGTACCACCGGCGCGCTTGATGGCTTCGGCCGCCACGATCACGCCCGCGTAGGCCTGCGCCGCGTGGTAGGTTGGTTCACCCTTGAGGGCCTTGGTCAGGTCGACGTTGAGTTTCTGCGTCCCGGCGTAGCGCAGTTCGGGCACCCAGGCCGTCGCGGTGACGACGCTCTCGGCGGCGTCACCGGCCCCCTTGATGAAGTCAGGCAGGGCGAAGCCCGCCGCGCCGCCCGCGAAGATGCGGGGTTTCACGCCCACCTCGCGCGCCTGACGCATCAGGGCGACCGAGTCCTCGGCGTAGCTGACCATGAAGACCGCGTCGGGGTTCTTGCCACGGATGCGGTTCAGGACCGGGCGGAAGTCGTTGATGCCGCGGTCGTAGCTCTGGTTCTCGACGAGCTGGATGCCGTATTCCTTGCCGATTTCCACGGCGGCTTCCGCGACCGACTTCTCGAAGGCGCCGGTTCCGGCGATCATCGCGACGGTCTTGATCTTGTTGTCGCGGAAGATGTTGAAAATGGCGCGGGCGTATTCGGTCGCAGGCTGGTTGAGGCGGTAGATGTAATCGTTGCCGGGCTTGGTGATGTCGTCACCGCTGGAGGTCACGACCAGCACCGGCACCTTCTGCCGGGCGAGGTACTGCGCCTGCGCCTTGACGAGGCTCGAGGAGTACTCGTTGATGACAATTGGCACACCAGCGTTCACGAGCCGCTCGGCGGCGGCGAGGCCCTTGTTGACGTCGCTGGCGTTGTCCTCGATGATCAGCTCGATCTTCTTGCCGTTCACGCCGCCTTTGCGGTTGACTTCGTCCACGCCGACCTTGAAACCGGCGAGCTGCTGCTTGCCGAATTCGGCGAAGCGGCCCGTCACCGAGGTGATGGCGCCGATCTTGATGGTGTCCTGTGCAAGCGCGCTGGACGCCAGGGCGAGGGTGGTAATGACAACAAATTTCTTCATGATTCTCCTTGATCGAGAGCTGTGTGGCTTAAGGGGTGGAGGGTCGAGGGGCATCCGGAGCGCTGGAATGTGCGGGTGGGTCGTTGGCGCGCGCGGCGGAGATCTTGGTGTTCGGTCGCTTGTCCTGCTGCAAGAGGCGCTGCAGGGTATCGCTGGCGACCCGGTCGAGGTGACGGCGCATGGCGCGCTCAGCGCCGTCGACGTCACGCTGCCCGATGGCTTCGCAGATCTCACGGTGTTCGTGGTACCCGCGCTGTGCGTGGCCGGGCACCTCGGCCATCACGCGCGACGCGACCCGCATTTCGGCGGCGAGCAGCTTGGCCATGCGGGCCAGTCGCCTGTTGCCAGAGCGCTCGACGATCAGCGTGTGAAACGCAGTGTCGAGTTCGCGGTATTGGTCACCGTCATCATGCCGGACCGCGTCGGCCTGCCGCTCCAGAATCACCGTAAGCTCCACCATGTCGGAGTCCGTGAACTGCGCGGCACACAGCCGCGCCGCGAGTCCTTCGAGGACTGTTCGGACCGCTTGGATTTCACGCAGATCGTCACCGGCAACCCGCGCGACCTCCGCGCCACGGCGTGAATGCTCCACGGCCAGCCCTTCTGCGACAAGCTGCAGCACCGCTTCACGCACCGGGCTGCGCGACACGTTCAGGCGCCGTGCCAGATCGGGCACGCTCAGGTGCGCACCGGCGGGCAGGTCTCCCTCCAGAATGGCTTTTCTGAGGGTGGTGCGCACGGTGTCGACGACCCGTTCCTGCTCGATAGGCTGTAGCGTACCCATGGCGACCTCTTGTGCATGACCACGCGGCGAGAGCGGTCCGGACGGCTTGCGTTGATGTGTATGAGCAGTTTACATGTAATGTGTGATTTGTCCACCCCGACTCGTCTAGCCGGATCAACACAGGGTCACCCGCGGCACCTAAAGCTACTCTGGCGCGGACTCGCGTCCTGATGCGGGTTTCTCCGTCTCGGACTCCTGCAAGAAAGCCGGGGCGACGCGCAAACTCCACGCGTCGTATGGTTGAGCGATGAACAGGGTGCTGATCGTGACAGGAGCCAGTCGGGGCATCGGCGCCGCCACCGCCCGGCTGGCCGCGATGGCCGGTTACCACGTTGGCGTGAATTACCGAAACGACGAGGCAGCGGCGCGCGAAGTGGTCGCTCAGATCGAGCGCACGGGTGGGCAGGCCCTCGCCGTCCGGGGCGACGTGAGTGACGAGGGGAACGTAGCGCATCTTTTTGAGCTGGTGGGGGCCACATACGGTCCGGTCAGTGCGCTGGTGAACAATGCAGGCATGCTGGAGCGCCAGGCGCGGGTCGACGAACTGGATGCCGCGCGGCTCCGCCGGGTGCTGGGTACCAACGTGATCGGCAGTTTTCTGTGCGCGGGAGAGGCAGTTCGCCGCATGTCCACCCGGCACGGCGGATCGGGCGGCGTGATCGTGAATGTCTCCTCGCGGGCGGCCGTCCTGGGCTCACCGGGCGAGTACGTCGATTACGCCGCTTCGAAAGGCGCCATCGACACCCTGACCGTGGGCCTGGCGCGCGAGGTGGCGGGCGAAGGCATTCGCGTCAACAGTGTGCGCCCCGGCATCATCGACACCTCGATTCACGCGAGCGGGGGCGAGCCGGGCCGCGTGGCGCGCGTGGCGCCGAGCGTGCCGCTGGGGCGGGGTGGCACTCCCGAAGAGGTCGCCCGAGCGATCGTATGGCTGCTGTCGGACGAGGCGTCTTACGTTACCGGCACGATTCTCGACGTCTCCGGAGGACGCTGAGACGCCTGGAGGCGCTCACCCTGCGGCGAGTCGCCTTATTCGGTGTCGCCGGAGGCGTCGTGCACGGTGAGCGACCGGAGCGTCTCGCCCTGATGCCAGCCGAAGCGGGGCAGGGTGAATCCCAGCGCATCGGCGACTGCCTGAGCCTGCTCGGTGGTCGGCTCGCCTTCAAGCTGAAACAGCAGAAAGCGGCGGCCCGTTCCAGCTATTCGCACGAACAGGTCCTGATCGAGTTCGAGCTGCTGCGTCCGGCCGGTCTTCTGGGCGCGCTGCAGGGCGTACCGAAGCGCTTCGCGGATTTTGACGGTCACGGTAGGCGGCGCGGCCATGATGAGACGCGGGCAAAGCGGCTTGCCGGGCAGCGCCCGGCGTGCTCACCTTACCGGCGCAGGCCCTCCAGCAGCATGACGGCGAACTGATCGGCAATCTGCGCGGCGTTCAGCGGACCGCCCGGCCGGTACCAGGTGTACGTCCAGTTCACGGCGCTCAGCAGCAGGTAGGCGGTCATCTTGATGTCGAGGTCTGCCTTGAAGACCCCCTTGTCGATGCCCTCGCGGATCAGATCGCGGTACAGGGCGTCGATGGTATCCCGCCAGGCTGTCACCTTGCCGTAGGCTTCCGGAGACAGGTGCTTCCATTCGTGAAAGAACACCGTGGCGCTTTCCAGGTTGCCCGCCACCACCTCGATGTGTCGGCGCATGGCTTCGCGCAGCTTTTCCTCAGGGGTCAGGTCGGCGGCGCGAAGGGGCAGCAGCGACGCGTCGAACTGCTGGGCGGCTTGATTGACCAGCTCGACGAGCAGCTCCTCCTTCCCGCTGATGTGCGCGTACAGGCTGCCGCCCTGCATGCCGAGCTGCGACGCGAGGTCACGCATGCTGGTCGCGTGATAGCCGCGTTCGCTGAACAGCGCGCCCGCCACTTCGTAAATCTGCTCGCGTCGGTTCTTCGGCTGGGTCATCGTTCCTCCGGAGCGCAGGTGAGGGTCAACCGAGCAGGGACGCCGGCGCCACCAAACAAACGCTCATACGGAAAGTGTAGCAGGAACGCTATCGGCCGGGCACGTCCAGGCGGTTAGGATGAGGCATGACCACCTCGGACCCGATTCTGCCGGACTCTCTCGCGAGCGTTCGCGCGGACGTGCGCCGCACGCCCGCCTATCCCTTCACGCCCATCGACACGCCGGTCAAGCTCGACCAGAACGAAAGTCCGCTCGACTTTCCCGAGGACCTCAAACGGCTCGCGCTGGAGCGCGCCGTACAAAAGCCCTGGAACCGTTATCCCGACCTGAACGCCGACACCCTGCGCGAAAAAATCGCGCAGTTCGAAGATTGGGATCCCCGAGGCGTGATCGTCACGCCCGGCAGCAACGTACTGATCAAGCTGCTCACCGAGATGAGCGGCATCGGCCAGACGGTGCTGACCGTGAAACCCACCTTCGCGGTGTACGAACTCGAAGCCCTGATGCTGGGCGCGAAGCTCGTGGAAGTGCCGCTCAACGAGGACTTCTCGCTGCCGCTGCAAGGCCTGGAGCGGGAACTGCAGGGCGGACCCGGCGTCTTCTACGTGACCGAGCCGCACGCGCCGACCGGCTTCCTGGACACCGAGAGCGACGTCGCCCGTCTGGTCGAGGCGGCCGGTGAGCGCTGGACGACCGTGATCGACGAGGCGTACCACCAGTACAGCGGCAGCGACTACCGCAACCTGGCGCGCGGACACGAGAACCGCCTGATCGTGCGGACCTTCTCCAAGGCCTGGGGCCTGGCGGGCCTGCGGCTCGGGTACGCGCTGACCTCTCCGGCGCTGGCGAGCGAACTGCAAAAGCTGGTGCCGGCCTTCAACATCAACGTCATGACCCAGGCAGCCATCGAGGTGGCACTGGAGTACCCCGAGTACGTGCGCGAGCGAGCGCAGGCCACGGTCGCCGAGCGAGGGCGCATGCTCGAGGCCCTGCGCGCGCACCCGACCTGGCGGGCGTTGCCCTCCAGCACCAACTTCTTTCTGGTGCGCACCCCCGACGCGGGCGCCGCTTATCAGGCTTTGATCGACCACGGCGTCCTGACGCGCCGACAGGACAAGGGCTACCTGCTGGAAGGCTGTCTGCGCGTCAGCGTCGGCCTGCCCGAGGAAAACGACCGTTTTCTGGCGGCGGCCATGCAGATTCAGGCGGGTTGAGCCTGCCGGCCCGGACACGCCGTCGACAGGCGAAGCGAGGAGCAGCGGGAGCTGACGTGAGAACGAAACTGCGCCGCTTCCAGCAAAACGGGCGCCCACTGAAGGCGCCCGTTTCATGTGCGCCTCAACGGGCGCCCCGGCTCACTGCACCTGTACGATCAGCTCGCTGCGCGAGACGTTTCCCGCGTTGTCGTAGCCCAAGGTCGTCAGCCGCACCGGGCCGCGCTGCCCGGGCGTCCAGGCCTGCGACCAGACGAACTGCTGCGGATCGCTGCCCGCCTTCAGGTCCGCGGCCAGCACGGTTCCGATCAGCCTGGGGCCCTCGTACACTTCGACCCTGCGTACCCCTGATGAATGGGTCGAGTCGTAGGAGTAGGAGTAGGCGTCACGAACGGTACCGCTCAGTTTGATTTCCGTGCCAACGGTGGCGGTGCCCGTATCGTTCATGGTCAGTACCGGTGCTGTGGTGTCGATCTTTACGCCCACCGCGTTGGACGCACCGGGCTGCGGCTGGACGTCCATGGTGATGGTGGTACGGTTGTTGAGCGTGTTCTTGTCAAATGAGGACGAGGTTTCGGCCAAATCGATATATGGGCTGCTGCTCACCGTGCCGTTCCCGCTGTTGACCTTGACGCTCACGTTCAGGGTCGCCGATTGCCCGGACGTCAGTTCACCGAGGTACCACGCATTGTCACTGCCTGAAAATGAACCCTGGCTGCTGGCGTAGCTGACCGTGCTCACTCCGGAGGGCAGAATCCCACGCACGTACAGCCAGCTGCCCGAGTCCGGACCGGCGTTGGTGACTTTGATGGTGTAAGTCACCGTGGAGCCCAGGTAGGGTGCGGTCACGTCCACATTGCCCTGCAGCGAAAAGTCCGTCAGACGCACCGAATCGGAAAGCCGCCAGGACAGCCCACCTGGCAGGGTGTCGGTCAGCCTGGTGGCTTGCCATTGGCCGTTTGGGCCCGAGTAAAGAACATTCCAGCCTGCGGCCAGATCCAGATTGAGCGTGATGGACGAAGTGTAGCCGTAGCTTTCCTTGCAGGTGTAGGTATAAAGCCCCTGCACGGCGCGGTCGGCGTAAAGCAGACGCGCCGAGGAGTAATAATAGCCGTCGCTTCCAGACAGATAAATCGAGCTGCCCCCGACCCGGCCACTCGTGTTGGCCTGACCGAAAAGGGGAAAGCTGCTCACCGCAAAGGCGCCAAACTGTCCACCCGTCTCGTCAGCCGTGCAGTTGCGTCCGTCGATCATCAGCGCGCCCGTGAGACCGCGCATGTCGGGCAGGTTCAGGCTGACGGCACCGTTTTGCACGGTCCCGATCGGAATACGCTGCGTTTTGCCGCTCAGCCAGAATTCACCCATGACCGTCATGGAGAAGTCGTACCTGGTCGGCCAGTTGCCGGTCACGGCGCCATACCAGGGCGTCGATGCCTGCACGACCGGCTGAAAGACCTTAGAGGCACTCAGGGTCGCCGTGGTGTGGTTCGCGTCCTGGCCCTGGACGCTCGCCCGCACCGTCACGTCACCGGAACCGGTAGGCTTCACCACCACGCCAAGCTTGCTTTCACTGACCACTGTGGCGTTCTGGGCGCTGTAAACCACGCTGTAATCACCCTGCGGCACCGCGTTCCCCAGGGGGCCGTTGACATTCAGGTACAGCGGCACCGTTCCACCCGCCTGGCTTTGTGTTCCTTCGATCAGGCTCGCCGTCTGGAGAATGCTGTTGACTGGCAGGTCGAGCGTGACGTTTGCGGTGATCTTCTGACTGAGCTTTCCCCAGGCCAGCTCGGTCGCACCGCTCAGTGCCGACGTCTCAAAACGGTAAGTCTTGTCATTGGCCAAGGCAATGGTACTGGCGCTGTTCTGTGGCGAAAGGGTTACGCTGCTGACCGTCTTGTTGGTATCTTCATCGAAAATCAGAACCTTGGCCGAGGTGACCTGTCCCGAGACACCCTGCGTGCGCAGACTGTGGGTGTCCACCGGAAAGGCCATCTGCAGCGTGACATGACTCGACGTGCTCGGGGCCGTGCTGGAATCGGGCGTGCTCGAGCCACAGCCGGCCAGCAACAAGCCCCAGGCCAGTGAAGCGAACAGAAAACGGGATTGCATAAGGACACTCCTGATCTATGTGAAAGACCGAGAAACCGGCGCGATCATGACCGGATGTTTAAGCGGATTTCACGGTCAGCTCATTGTAGGTCGCTGGCGTCGAGCGCGGGCCTCAAATGACGTGGGGCCGGGCACACGCCTGCCGGGCCGCCGCTTCGCTTGCTCCGTGGAAGCAACGGCGGACAGGCAAGGGGATGTCCGGTGTTCAGGCCTCCGGACCAAGCGCGAGGTACAGCCGGGCGAGCGTGGCCGGATGCGACAGCGGCTGCCCGAGCAGTTCTTCGATTTTCCCCAGCCGGTAGCGCAGGGTGTTCGGGTGAATGTTGAGGCGTTCGGCCAAGGCGCTTTTGTGGTCAGGATCGTGCAGGTAAGCGCGCAGGGTGTCGAGCAGGCGGCCGTCCTCGTCGGCTTTCCGCAGGGGGCCGAGCAGGCTGTCACGCCACAGGCGCAGGTGCCCCCCCGGCAGGGAACTCAGCACCCAGTGCAGCGGATCGAGGGTGCTGAAGAGCGCGCAGGAACGGGCCGAGCGGGTACTGCCCAGCGCCAGCAGCGCCTGCGTCAGGGCGCTGTTGCCACGCTCCACCTCGGCGTGCGCTTCGCTGATTCCCAGCCGCACATCCTCGTTCGTAAAGGCCAGCAGTGCGCTCAGGAGCGCGTCAGCCTGACCGTGAGGCTCGCCCGTGGTCCACCACCACACCACCCGCCCGCCTCGCACGGCCGAGAGCGCGCGGTGGGCGCGCGCGTGAAAAAGCGCGTCACCGGCCACGCGCAGCCCCTCCAGATCATTCGTCAGGCTCTGACGGGCAGAGCGGGAACGTGCCCGCCGGCCCCACAACTCGGCCACGCCCACCGCGTAAGGCTCGTCTTCCAGGCCGTACACTCCAAGCCGTTCGGCCAGATCGGGCGCACGCGAACCGCTCAGCAACTCGGCCAGCAGCGCCTCACCGGCCGCAGCCGCGCGGGCGACGCGCGCGGCGCGTTGCAAGACGATCAGGGTGTACACCTCGCCCGCAAGGCTCAGCAGGGTCAGGTCGCCGGGCCGGTGACTTAGCAGGAACGTCCCCAGCAGGCTGCCTTCGTCACGCACTTCGTGCCTGACGGGCGCCCTGGGTGCACTGCCGGCCAGCACCTCGCCCCAGGGCGCGACAATGGCCACCTCTCCTCCGGTCAGTTCGGCCATCAGGGCGGCCAGCTCGCGTTCGGGCTTGGCGCTGCGCAAGGTTGCGAGCAGCGCTTGTACGGGCAGCCCTGAAGGCGCGGTGATTCTGTCCATTGTGATCTTTCACAGCTTAACGGGAGTTTTTTGTAGAACCAACCTTGGCGCCTCGCTCCACGGCCATTAGGCTGAAGAGAACGACAAAGCGCGGCCCGAATTGGGCCTCCACGGAGGACACATGTTGCAAGGTTCTATCACGCCGCTGGTCACCCCCTTCAAAAATGGCCGTATCGACGAAGCGGCCCTGGAACGCCTGATCGAGCGACAGATTTCGGCGGGTTCCCACGGGGTCAGCGTGGGCGGCACCACCGGCGAACCCGGCACCCTCAGCGTGCAGGAACGCAAGGACCTGATCGCGCTGGCCAGCCGGATCGTCAGTGGCCGCGTGCCCCTGCTGGCAGGCACCGGCACCCTGCGCCTCGACGAGACCCTGGAGATCACCCGCTTCGCCGCCGACCTGGGCGTAGCAGGCGCGCTCGTGATCACGCCGTACTACATCAAGCCCAACCAGGCCGGCCTGGTGGATTTCTTCGGCAAGGTGGCCGCCAGCGTGCCGGAGCTGCCGGTGGTGCTCTACAACATCCCGGGCCGCAGCGGCGTCGAGATCAGAATCGACACCGTGGCCAAAGTCCGCGAGGCGCACCCGAACGTCGTGGGTCTCAAGCACAGCAGCAAGGACGTCGAGTATGTCAGTGACCTGCTGCGCGCGGTTGGGCGGGACTTCAAGGTGTTCTGCGGTCTCGAGGCCCTGACCTTTCCCATGATGGCCGTGGGCGGGGTGGGCACCATCGCCGCCACTGCCAACTGGCTGCCCCGGGAAACCGCCGAGCTGTGTCAGCTCACCCTGGACGGAAAGTACCGCGAAGCGCTGGAGGTGCATTTCCGCCTGCTGGAAGCCAACGACGCGATCTTCTGGGACACCAACCCCATTCCCCTCAAGACGGTCCTGAGCTGGATGGGCCTGTGCGAGAAAGAGTGGCGTGAGCCCCTCGGACCGACCACTCCCGACATCGAGGCGCGGCTGCGCAAGATGGCCCAGAGTTGCGGGCTGCTGCAAGGAGAGCTCGCGTGAAGCAGAACGTACATGAAAAAGCGCTCAGTGTACCCACCAAGAAAGCCCGGTGCTACATGGTGCATGCCTTTGCACCCGTTGGTGTCAGTGCCCGAGACGCAAACAACGCCATCAACGCGTTAAGTGGTGACACCGCGTTGCCACTCGCTTTATGGCACGACCACTTTATCGGCAAGCCGGGCGGCGCCGTCGTGTTCTACGTCGAAACACCTGAACAACAGCAGGCGCTATTCAATAACGCGCACCTTTCTGGGTGGGATGTCAGCTACATGCCTTTGACCTTCTCCTACAGTCCGAGCGCCTTTGATGCCCAAACGCAGTTCACCCTCGAACACTACCGCGGCCAGGACTGGTCCAGCCTGCGTCAGGCTGAGCGGCCCGGCTATGGCCGCAATCCTTCGCTCGAAGCCGAAACAGGAGAAGAACAATGAAGTTCGCCCGCTTCATTTCCGGAGGACGTTTTTTGACGGGTCAGCTTCAAAGGGGAATGCTGATCGACCATGCGGGCGAGGCGCATGATCCGTCGCAGGTCACCTTCCGCCTGCCGGTGGACCCGCCCAAGGTCATCGCGCTGGCGCTGAATTTCAACGACCACGCCGGGGAGCTGGGCCTGACGCAGCCCACCGAGCCGGCCCTCTTCTGGAAGCCGAACACCACCCTTCTGCCCCACCGTGGCAGCGTCATCTATCCGCGTGGCGCAGAGTTCATGCACTACGAGGTCGAGCTGGCCGTCATCGTCGGCCGCGACGCCCGGCGCGTGAAGGCGAAGGACGCCATGGATTACGTCGGCGGCTACACCATCGGAAACGACCTGGTGGTGCGCGATTACGTCACCAACACCTTCCGGCCACCGCTGCGCGGCAAGGGCTGGGACACCTTCGGCCCGCTCGGGCCCTACTACGTCACCGCCGACGAGGTGAGCGATCCGCACGACCTCACCCTGCGCGCGTTCGTGAACGGGGAGCTGCGCCAGGAAGGCAGCACCCGCGACATGATCTTCTCGATTCCCGAATTGATCGAGCACATCTCGCGCTTCATGACCCTGCAAAAGGACGACGTGATCCTCACCGGCACCCCCAAAGGCATCAGCCACGTGCATCCCGGCGACGTGATGCGCCTGGAAGTTCAGGGGCTGGAGGCGCTGGAGAACGACGTCGTGATGGAGACCGAGGACGCCGAGCCCATCAAGGGGCGCGAGGACAAAGAACCCGTCTGGGACGGGCGGTGAACGGTGGACATTCAAACCCTCAGCTTGCGCAGCCGTGACCTCGCCCGACAGCAGGCATTTTACGCCGGGACCCTGGGGCTGGACACCGAGCGCACCGGTGAGAGCCGCCTGCACGTCCATGTAGGGACCACCCTGCTGGAGTTCGTCCACGACCCGCAGTTTGCCGGGTTCTACCACTTCGCCTTCACGGTGCCCGAAAACCAGATCGCCGAGGCCCGCGAGTGGTTGGGCCGACGCGTGACACTCCTGACAGACGGGCAAAATCAGGAGCTCTTCCACAGCCCGCAGTTCAACACCCACAACGTGTATTTCGACGATGCCGACGGCAACATCGCCGAGCTGATCGCCCGGCATGACCTGCCAAACGCCAGCACTGAAGTGTTCGGCGCCGGCAGCCTGCTGCACGTCAGCGAAATCGGGCTGGTGGTTCCTGATGTCGCGCAGTACGTGCAACACCTGAGCACCCGGCACGGTCTGCAGCCGTACAAAGGCGAGAGCGACACCTTCACTGCCGTCGGCACATCCGAGGGGATGTTCATCACCGTTCCGGAAGCTCGGGGCTGGTTTCCCGTGAACCGACCCGCTCCGTGTGCACCCTTCGAACTCGTCGCCCGGACGCCACGCGGCACCTTTCGATACACCCACCACTGCCCGGCTCAGGAGGTAAGCCCATGATCCAGACCCTGGACGAACGACAACAAAAGATTCAGGCGCTGCGCACCAGCATCTCGGAGCGTGGTGTCAAGCACTTCATCGACGGCGCCTGGGCGGATTCGGTCTCCGGTGAGACGTTTGAAACCGCCACGCCCATCGACGGAAGCTTCATCGCGTCGGTCGCCAGCGGTGACGCGCGGGACATTGACCTTGCCGCGCGGGCAGCGGCGCGGGCCTTTCCGGCGTGGCGCGACCTGAGCGGCAAGGAGCGGCGGCGCATTCTCAACAAGGTCGCCGACCTGATCGAAGCGCGCGCCGACGAGATCGCACACCTGGAGACCCTCGACACCGGGCAGGCGATCCGCTTCATGAAAAGCGCGGCGGCGCGCGGCGCCGAGAACTTCCGCTTCTTCGCGGACCGTGCGGAGAGCGCGCAGGACGGCCTGAGCCTGCCCACCCAGGGTTTCCTGAACTACACCATCCGCCAGCCCATCGGTCCGGTCGGCGTCATCACCCCCTGGAACACGCCCTTCATGCTTTCCACCTGGAAGATCGCCCCGGCGCTGGCAGCCGGCTGCACGGTGGTGCACAAGCCCGCCGAGTGGAGCCCGGTCACCGCCATGCTGCTCGCCGAGATCATGGATGAAGCGGGCGTCCCCAAGGGCGTGGTGAACCTCGTAAACGGCTACGGGGAGAGCGCCGGCAAGGCCCTCACCGAGCATCCGGACATCAAGGCGATCGCTTTTGTGGGTGAAAGCAGCACCGGCAGCCTGATCACCAAACAGGGCGCCGACACCCTCAAGCGCTACCACCTGGAACTGGGCGGCAAGAACCCGGTGGTGGTCTTCGCGGACGCTGACCTCGACAAGGCCCTCGACGCGGTGGTGTTCATGATCTACAGCCTCAACGGGGAGCGCTGCACGAGCAACTCGCGCGTGCTGGTCGAGCAGGAGATCTACCAGGAGTTCACCGCGCGCGTCGCCGAGCGCGCCCGCAACATCAGGGTGGGTGACCCTTTTGACCCGGCCACCGAAATCGGCCCGCTCATTCACCCGAAGCACACCGAAAAGGTCTGCAGCTACTTCACGCTGGCCGCCGAGGAAGGCGCGGTCATCGCGGCGGGCGGTCAGGTCATCGAGGGGAACTTCGTGCAGCCGACCCTCTTCACCCAGGCGGCAAGCGGCATGCGCATCGCGCAGGAAGAGATCTTCGGGCCCGTGCTGACCGCCATTCCCTTCGAGAACGACGCGCAGGCGCTGGAGATCGCCAACGGCGTGAAGTACGGCCTGGCGGGCTACCTGTGGACGAACGACCTGACCCGCGCGCACACCTTCGCACAACAACTCGAGGCGGGCATGGTGTGGGTCAACAGCGAAAACGTCCGCCACCTGCCCACGCCCTTTGGCGGCGTGAAGGCCAGCGGGATCGGGCGCGACGGCGGCGATTACAGCTTCGACTTCTACATGGAAACCAAGAACATCGCCATCTCTCTCGGCACCCACAAGACCGCCCGGCTGGGCGTTTCGCAGCCTCAGCCCGCGCGCGACGAAGCCGACAGGAAACTGGCGGAGTGATTACTATGCCCCAACTCGAACACGTGGCATTTAAAGCCGTCAACTTGCCACAGACCGAAGCGTTTTACCACAACCTCGGGGCACACGTGTCTTGGCACAATGCAGCCCAGCGCTTGTTCGTTGGGTTCAGCAGGGGAAGTCGCCTGATCTTCGATAAAGCAGAAACTGCCGTGAACCCGAGTGCCGTGGTCTATATCGGAATTGAGCTTCCGGATTTTCAGGCTGTAGACCAAGCCTTCATACGCTGTGCAAGTAGCTCCGCCGTCCTGGGGCGTGACATGCGTGAAACCTACCGCAGTGCCACCGGACCTTACGGCTTCTTCGTGCAGGACCCGGACGGCTACGTCGTCAAGGTATTCAAGTACCACGAAGTGGACGTGACAGAGCCCGAAGAAAACCGTCAGACGCAATTTTGAACCAACCCGATCAGCGAAGGGCGGTCCGAACCGCCCGCATCCACAAGCAAGGAGGAGCTCATGGGAGCACGAACCGGACAACAGTTTCTGGAGGGCCTGCGGCGCAATCCGCCCACCCTGTATATCGACGGCGAGCGTGTCGAGGACGCCACCACCCATCCCAAGACCCGCAACATCGCGAGGTCGATTGCCGGGCTCTACGACCTGCAGTTCGATCCGCAGTGGCGCGACGTGCTGACCTTTGAAGAAAACGGCGAGCGCTACGGCACCAGCTTTCTCGTTCCGCGCAGCAAGGACGATCTGCGGCGGCGGGGTGACATGCACAAGGCCTGGGCCGATTACAGCCTGGGCTTCATGGGCCGCACGCCCGATTACCTGAACGTCAACCTGATGGCGGCGGCCCTGGCCACCGACTACTTCAATCAGTGCGAGGGCAGCGGCGAGGAAGGCTCGGGGCGCAATTTCGGCGAGAACATGCGCCGCTACTACGAGTTCGTACGCGAGGGCGACCTGTGCCTCACCCACGCCCTAACCAATCCGCAGGTGAACCGCGCCAAGATGGCTTCCGAGATGCCCGACCCGTATATCGCTCTCGGCGTGGTGCGCGAGACCGAGGAAGGCGTGATCGTGCGCGGCGCGCGCATGATGGCCACGCTGCCGATCGCCGACGAGATTCTGATCTTTCCCTCCACGGTTCTGAAGGAAAACGCCGACAAGAGCCAGTACGCCATGGCCTTCGCGGTGCCCACCAACGCGCCCGGCGTGTACTTTCAGTGCCGCGAGCCCTTTGACCAGGGCCGTGATGTGGAAGACCACCCGCTGGCGAGCCGCTTTGACGAGCAGGACGCCTTTGTGATCTTTGACGACGTGCTGGTGCCCTGGGAGCGGGTGTTTTTGCTCTACGACGTGAAGCTCGCCAATCAGGCTTACGGCAGGACGGGCGCGGTGCTGCACATGGCCCACCAGGTGGTCTGCGGCAAAATCGCCAAGACCGAGGCGCTGCTGGGCGTCGCGCAGAGCATCGTGAACACCATTGGCAGCGGACAGTTCCAACACGTGCAGCAGAAGGTCAGCGAGTTCATCGTGACGCTCGAGATCATGAAGGCGCTGCGCGTGGCGGCCGAGGAGGGTGCGGCCCCCAACGAGTACGGTGTGATGACCCCGGCGCGCGGCCCCCTGGACGCGGCGCGCAATTACTATCCGCAGGTGTACCCCAAGCTCAACGAGCTGATCCAGCTGCTGGGCGCCTCGGGCATCATCATGATGCCCACGAAGGCCGACCGCGAAGGCCCCCTGGGCGCCCAAATCGCCAAATACCTGCAGGCCGGCAACGCCAGCGCCGAGGAGAGATTGAAACTCTTCCGCCTGGCGTGGGACATGACGCTCTCGAGCTTCGGCGCGCGCCAGAACCTCTACGAGAAGCACTTCTTCGGCGACCCGGTGCGTATGGCCTCGGCGCTCTACGAGGTCTACAACAAGGAACCCTACGTCGAGCGCGTGCAGCAGTTTCTGGCACGCCGCAGCGAGCCCCAGGGCGTCGCGGCGGACGATTGAAAAAAGCGGTCAGCCGGGCTCAGCAGCGCTGTTTGGTGTTTTGGCGCAAGGCTAACCGCTGACGGCCAAGCTCCCTCAAGCCTCACCGCTCACCGCCAAGCCCCTTATCCTCCGAAAGGCAGTCATGGCCAACGATTCACACGCCAGACCCGACATCATCCGCATCGCGCACGCCATCTTTTACGTCACCGACCTGGCGCGCTCGCGTGACTTCTACGTGAACCTGCTGGGCCTCAACGTCCTGCACGAAACCGACGGTGCCCTGTACCTGCGGGGCGTCGAGGACCGCGAATGGACCCTCAAGCTGGAACTCGCGCCCGAGGCGGGCGTGAAGCACCTCGCCTACCGGGTGCGCAGCGACGCCGACCTGGAGGCGCTGATTACCCTGGCCGACACGCAGGATCTGCCCTGGCGCTGGGAAAGCGAAGTCGACCGGCCACGCCTGCTGCGGCTGCAGGACCCTTTTGGGACGCCGGTCGCCTTCTATGCGCAGGCCCAGACGCACCCCTGGCTGCTCCAGGAGTACCACCAGCACCGTGGCCCAGGCCTGCAGCGTGTCGACCACGTCAACGTCATGAGCCCGGACGTGGCGGGCACCATGCGCTGGTACATGGACGAGCTGGGCTTCCGGCTCTCCGAGTTCACCGAGGACGACGACGCCAACATCTGGGCCGCCTGGATTCAGCGGCGCGGAGGGGTGCACGACCTGGCACTCACCAACGGCGCCGGACCCCGGCTGCACCACTTCGCCTACTGGATGCCCGACGCCATGAGCATCATCAGGGCCTGCGACATTCTGGCCGGCGCGCGCAGACCGGAACTGATCGAGCGTGGCCCGGGACGGCACGGCATCTCCAACGCCTTTTTCGTGTATATCCGCGACCCCGACGGGCACCGCATCGAGCTTTACACCAGCGACTACCTGACGGTCGATCCGGACTTTCAGCCGATCCGCTGGCATCTCGACGATCCGCGCCGACAGACCCTGTGGGGTGCCCGGACGCCGCGCAGCTGGTTCGAGGAGGGATCGCTGCTCGAAGCCTTCGAGGGCGGCTGGGTGAGGTCCCAGCCCGCACGCCTGCAGGGCATTCCGGTCAACGTGATCTGAGGAGCGCGCATTCTTTTTCAGGTTGGTGAGATACTATACGTCGTACACACAACCGATCCGGCCTTCGCTGCAGAAGGTCGCCGGGCGAGCGCCTGCGGGCGCGGACCCACAGGAGGACGTATGAAACGACTGCTGCTCTCTGCCTTGCTGGCAGGCACCTCGATGGCACTTGCCGACCTGAACGTGGGCGTCATCGTCTCGGCCACCGGACCCGCCGCGTCCCTCGGCATTCCCGAGCGCAACACCGTGGCGCTGCTGCCGCAGACCCTTTCGGGTCAGAAGGTAAACTACATCATTCTGGATGATGCGTCGGACACCACCACCGCCGTCACCAACGCCCGCAAGCTGATTCAGGAAAACAAGGTCGACATCATCATCGGGACGACCACCACGCCCGCCAGCCTCGCCATGATCGACGTGGTCGCCGAGGCCAAGGTGCCGATGATCTCGCTGGCCGCCTCCGAGAGCATCATCGCTCCCGTGGACCCCAAACGCTTCTGGGTCTTCAAGACGCCGCAGACCGACGCCCTGATGGCGGCGGCCATCGCGCAGCACATGGCGGCCAACAACGTCAAGACCATCGGGTACATCGGCTTCAACGACGCCTACGGCGAAGGCTGGCTGAAAGAAATTCAGAAGTACGCACAGCAGCGCGGCATCCGCGTCGTCGCCACCGAGAAGTTCAACCGCACCGACACCAGCGTCACCGGACAGGTGCTCAAGATCGTCTCGGCGCGTCCGGACGCGGTGCTGGTCGGCGCGTCGGGCGTGCCCGGCGTGGTGCCGCAAAAAGCCCTCAAGGACCGCGGCTTCACCGGCCAGATCTACCAGACGCACGGCGTCGCCAACCCCGACTTCCTGCGGGTGGGTGGCCGGGACGTCGAGGGCGCCATCCTGCCTGCCGGACCGATTCTGGTCGCCTCGCAGCTGCCGGACGCCAACCCCAACAAGAAAGCCTCGCTGAACTACATCAAGCTCTACGAGGACAAGTACGGTGCGGGCACCATCAACACCTTCGGCGGTCACATGTGGGACGCCGGTCTGCTGCTGCAAAAAGCCGTTCCGAGCGCCCTGAAGGTCGCCCGGCCCGGGACCGCCGAGTTTCGCGCGGCGCTGCGTGACTCGCTGGAGAACACCCGCAACGTCATCGGCACGCACGGCATCTTCAACATGGGCAAGGACGACCACCTCGGCCTCAACGCGCGCGCGCGCGTGATGGTCACCATCGAGAACGGCACCTGGAAGCTGCTGAAGTAACGAGCATTCGCGCGCGAAGAGCAGGGTGACACTCCTCTGCTCTTCGCTATTTTGTGAGGCAGTCAACTCGACGGACAGCAAAGGAGCTTCTCTTGGATTTTCAGATCGCCTCCATCCTGGCAGCGGACGGCATCACCAACGGTGCGGTCTATGCCCTGCTCAGCCTCGCCCTTGTGCTGGTCTTCGCCGTGACCCGTGTGATCTTCGTGGCGCAAGGCGAATTCGTCACCTTTGGCGCCCTCACCCTGGCGAGTTTGCAACTTGGTCGCACACCCGGCACGCTGTGGCTGCTGCTGGGTCTGCTGTCCATCAGCGCGGTGATCGAGGCCGTAAGCCTCACGCGGCGTGGCGAATCGCGCCGGGCCATGCTGGTCGTGGGCGCAGCAGTTCTGGCCGCGCTTGTCGCATGGGGCATCACAGCATGGATCGCGCCGCTCAAGCTGCCCCTGCCGGCGCAGATCGCGCTGTCGCTGCTGCTGGTCGTGCCGCTCGGGCCGCTGCTGTACCGGGTGGTCTTCCAGCCGCTGCGTGAAGCGAGCACGCTGGTGCTGCTGATCGTCGCGGTCGCGCTGCACCTCGCCCTGACGGGCCTGGCGCTGTACTTTTTCGGTGCGGAAGGTTCACGTACACCACCCTTTACCGAGGGTCGGCTGGATCTCGGGGGGGGCGTCACCCTGAGCGGGCAGAGCCTCTGGACGGTGGCCTTCAGCGCCCTGCTGATGCTGGCGCTGTACCTGTTTTTCGAGCGCACCATTCCTGGCAAGGCTTTGCGCGCCACGGCGATCAACCGCCTGGGCGCCCGCCTGAGCGGCATCAGCACGGTCAGCGCCGGGTACCTGTGCTTCACGCTCGCGGCCCTGATCGGCGCTTTCAGTGGGATTCTGATCGCGCCGTCCACGCCGCTCACCTACGACAGCGGCTTTCTGATCGGGCTCAAAGGCTTCGTCGGCGCCATTATCGGCGGGCTGGCGAGCTATCCGGTGGCGGCCCTGGGTGCGCTGCTGGTGGGACTGCTGGAGAGTTACGCGTCCTTTCAGCTCAGCGCCTACAAGGAAGTCATTGTGTTCGGCCTGATCATTCCGGTGCTGCTGTGGCGCTCGCTCACCAGCCACCATGTGGAGGAAGAGGAATGAGCGCGCCGATTCCGCCTTCTCTGGCGCCAGCCGGGCATTCGGCGCGCCGCAGTCCGCGGCCTCTCATTCTGCTGGCCAGCGTCATCGCGGTGCTGCTGGCCCCCCTGCTGCTATCGCAGTTCAGCGTGACCTTGCTGGGCTACATCGGGCTGTTCAGCCTGATCGCCATGGGACTCGTGCTGCTCACAGGCGTCGCGGGATCCACCAGTTTTGGGCAGGCGGCCTTCATGGGCGTGGGTGCCTACACCACGGCCGTGCTGACCACCCGCTACGGATTTTCCCCGTGGTGGACACTGCTGATCGCCCTGGGCGTGACCAGCGTGGTGGCACTCATCCTGGGCGCCGTGACCCTGCGCATGCAAGGGCACTACCTGCCGCTCGCGACGATCGCCTGGGGCATTAGCCTGTACTACCTGTTCGGCAACTCCGAGGCGCTGGGCGGCTTTACGGGACTGCGCGAGATTCCCGCTTTGAGCGTGTTCGGATACGCGCTCACGGACAACCGGGCCTACTATTACCTGATCTGGCTGTGCGTGGGACTCGCTGCCTGGGGCGCGCAGAACCTGCTTTCCTCGCGCACCGGGCGGGCGATTCGGGCGCTGCGGGGCGGGGCGGTCGTGGCGGAGAGTTTCGGCGCCAATACCTTCGCCCTGCGCATCCAGACTTTTTTGCTGGCCGCGCTGCTGGCCTGCCTGGCGGGCTGGCTGTACGCACACTTTCAGCGCTTCGTGAACCCCACACCCTTCGGCCTCGCGCAGGGCATCGAGTTTCTGTTCATGGCCGTGGTGGGCGGCGCCGGGCACATCTGGGGAGCCATCCTGGGCGCGGCCCTGCTGACGCTGCTGCGCGACGAGCTGCAGGACATCCTGCCCGCACTGCTCGGTCAGAGCGGTGACTTCGTGACGGTCGTGTTCGGCCTGCTGGTGATCCTGATGCTGCAATTCGCCCGGCAGGGCCTGTGGCCCCTGATCGACCGCCTGGTTCCCAAAGGCGCGCCGCGAATCGCGAGCGCCCCCGAACCGCTGCCCAGTCACCCCAAGCCTCAGGCCGGAGAAGAGCTGCTGCGTGTCGAGCAGGCCGTCAAGCAGTTCGGCGGGCTGCGCGCCGTATCGGGCGTGAGCTTCACCCTGCACGCCGGTGAGATTCTGGGATTGATCGGCCCGAACGGCGCGGGCAAGAGCACCATGTTCAACCTGGTGTCGGGCGTGTCACCCGTGACTTCCGGGCGGGTATTGCTGCGCGGGCAGGACGTGACCCGGTTGCCTTCGCGCGCCATCGCGCGGCGCGGTCTGGGGCGCACCTTTCAGCATGTCCGGCTCTTTCCGGAGATGACCCTGGTGGAAAACACCATGATGGGTGGTTACGCCCGGGCACGCGCGGGTGTGGTGGCCTCCATGCTGCACCTGGAACGCCGCGAGGAGGACAGCCTGCAGGCGGCGGCCTTGCGGCAGCTCGAGCGGGTGGGCCTTTCGGAACAGGCGTGGCTGCAGGCAGGCAATCTGCCGCTGGGCAAGCAGCGGCTGCTGGAAATCGCGCGCGCCCTCGTGCACGACCCGGTGCTGCTATTGCTCGACGAGCCCGCCGCGGGCCTGCGCTTCAACGAAAAGCAGGAGTTGTCCGCCCTGCTGCGCCGCCTGCGTGACGAGGGCGTCACGATCCTGCTGGTCGAGCACGACATGGACCTCGTCATGAACCTCGCCGACCGTCTGGTGGTCATGAACTACGGTGAGAAGCTGGCCGAAGGTACCCCCGAGGCCATTCAGCAGCATCCGGCCGTTCGTGAGGCGTACCTGGGCGGTGTCGCGTGAGCGCCGAGCACTCCGGTCCGCAGCATGGGGCGGTGCTGCAGGTGCACGACCTGCACGTGAACTACGGCAAGGTCGAGGCGCTGCACGGCGTTTCGCTGCAGGTGGAGGCCGGGCAGATCGTCACGGTCATCGGACCGAACGGGGCGGGCAAAACGACCCTGCTGAGCGCGATTCAGGGCGTGTTGCCGCTGCGCGGCGGCCACGTGGCGTATCACGGTGAGAGCCTCGCCGCCATCAGCCTGGAAGCGCGCGTCGGGCGGGGAATGGTATTGGTGCCCGAGCGGCGCGAACTATTCTCCTCTATGAACGTCGAGGACAACCTGACGCTGGGCGCCTATGCCCGTTACCGGCGCGGTGAACGGCGCTTTGCTGCCGACCTTGATCGCGTCTACGACCGTTTTCCCCGCCTGCGCGAGCGGCGCCGTCAGCTGGCGGGCACCCTGTCGGGCGGCGAGCAGCAGATGCTGGCCATCGGGCGCGCCCTGATGGCCAAACCCAAACTGCTGATGCTCGATGAGCCCAGCCTGGGGCTCGCGCCCATTATCGTCCGGGAGATCTTTCAGATTCTCGAAAGCCTGCGCGCTGAGGGCGTCACGATGCTGCTGGTCGAGCAGAACGCCCGGGCGGCGCTGCAGGTGAGCAACTACGCTTACGTGCTGGAAACCGGGGAAGTCAGTCTGCAAGGTCCGGCGGGCGAACTCGCGCAGAATGAGGCGGTGGCAGCGAGTTACCTGGGTACACGCCGCTGAATGCGTTCTGTTGATGAAGTGCAGCCACCCACGGTTCCACCGCAGTCCGGCACTTTCCGGAGCGGGCGTCAGACCGGTTGTTCTGCGCGCGTGAGCCGCTTGCGGCTGTACATCCGCTCATCGGCCAGGTGGACCAGTTCGGCGCCGCTTCGCCCCTCTTGCGGAAAGGGCGCCAGCCCGAAACTGGCGCCCGCTCGTGGAAAGCTGTCTGCGCGAAGGATGTCGGTGGTGCGCTTGACCCGCGCACTCATGGACGCTACCACCTTCTGCAGGTCCTCGGTGCGGTCGTGACTGAGCAGCAGGGCGTCGCCGCTGTCGTGGCCCTCGCTGTCGTTGATTGCCTTGAGCCCGTCGATGTCGATCACCGTAACAGTGAATCCGGCATTCTGACGCGTGACATGCCTCAGGATCGCGTCAAGGTCGAGGTCAAAGGCCCGGCGGTTTCCCAGGCCGGTCAGCGCGTCGGAGAGGGCCGCCGTCTCCAGATATTTCCTACGTCGGTAATTGAGGCTTGAGATCACTTACGGGAACGATGGTGGCTCGTACCATCGAGCCCACTCAAATGGCGTTCCGTTCAGCCAAGCCGGGGTACGACGATGAACAGGGCGCGGAGCATGCACGTGATGAGCAGCAGGCTGAGCCCCCCAAACGTCAGGGCGTCGGGCGCGAGCAGAGGCTGCGCTCGTAGTGCCTGCCAGGTCACCAGGGCCATCAACCCCAGATACAGCCCGGCACCCGTCCAGAGCAGGTGCAGACGCTGCGCGTCCGTCAGGCGCGGCAGGCGAAGCAGAAGTGCACCGATGAGCGGCAACACCTGCAGCGCATGGAGGCCCACGAAATGGCCGATCCGCAGGTCGCCACCCACCGTGCTCCAGCCCACCAGCATCAACCCAGCGCTGTCATCTGGCGCGCCCACGCCATGAGCGCCGGCCACCCCCTGAAAATCCGCAAGTTGCTGCGCCGTAGGCAAGGTCATCAAGGCGCCTTCCGACATGCCCACCAACGTCAACATCAACCCCAGCCGCAACGACCACGCCAGCACCGGGGACGTGAACGGTTGACGCAGCACCAGGATCGCGGTCCACAGGTGCGCGAGCCACAGCCCGACAATCGACACGCCCATCGATGCCCACAGGGCCCCGTCCAGGGGTGTCGAGACATTGAAGTGGGAGGTGGTCCCACGGAACGCCTGCGTGGCAATCACCAGGAGTTCCAGCGCGAGGGTGATGAGCACCGTCCACGCCAGGACGCTGACCAGACGGGCCCGGCCTTGCACAAACCCGAGCATCCACAGCAGCGTCAGGTTGTACATGCTGATGGAAACGGCAAACTTTAACGGCTTGAGCCAGACGGGGGCGCCCATGACGTAGCGTGGATCAAGAAAAATGCCCGCGAGGAAGAAGGCGCTCAGGCCAGCGGCGAGCACCGCAGAAAGCAGCAGCGGCGGGTGGGTGGCCCACAGCGTCTGGACGAACCGAACGGGTGATTGCACCTCAGACCTCGTGGACATCATTCCTCCTGGTCAACAGCGCGTGCCGCCTGAATGAGCGGCAGGGCGCCAGGGTTGGCTTTCAGCGGCGTGGCGAGTGCTCACCATTCGTGTCAGGCGGCGTGTAAATGCCTTGCGTCCAGTCCCTCTGCGCTTGCATGCGCCACAGCGACATGCTCACTGCTCCAGCGTAATACATTCAAACACCGCAGCTGAGCACATTCGGGAGCGTCACGTTAGGCGCGTCATGGCGAATCTTCTCCACTGTCGTTGATCGACAGCAACGCCAACGTGAATGCGTAGGAGGACGGCGGGTCACACGGCTTGGCGTCAGACACAAGGAACATCGCACACGTCTGCGCTTCCATTGGGATTCTGACGCAAGTCAGCTTTACCGGCGTAGGATATTTCAGGTGAGAGCAGCGTTGCAAGGCAACGCCGACGTGTCGAACTGCGGCCTCGAACAGGGAACGCTGGGCTGGTGTCCAGCCGCCGGCACCGTGCAAGCGCAGGGCCGTAAAAGCGTACGTATTCGTCTCGACTGTGCCCAGAAAACCCCAGGCAGCAGCGCACACGCTGCCTGCACAAACGGCGCCATCGCCGTCGGATGGGCAGCGTAGTGGTCGACATACACCACTTCGCGCTTTTCCAACAGCTCCCAGAGAACGCCTTCTCCGCGGGGCAGACCCCGGGCCAGGAGCATGCGGAAGGGATCGAGGTCCAGCGGTCCTGACCAGGCCTCATGCAGCTGCGCTTCTTCCATCCCGTACACGACCAGCCCACCCCAGTCCACATCGAGAGTGCGGGCCACCAGTTTTATGGCCTCCTGAACAAGTTGATCCGGATCAAGGCCGAGGTCCATCAGCGTAGAAACGGCCAGCAGCGTTTCGGCGTAGTCCTTGGCCTGTTTCAGGTTCGCAAGCGCCTCTTCTTTCATGCGGGACTCGCGCGACAGCAGTTCGGCCTTGCGGCGCAGTTCGAGCTCATCGACGACCAGCGCCGCGAGATTTTCAAGAATCCGCTTTTCCCTGGCGCCGAACGTCCTCGCCTCGACATCCGTCACACACAAGGTGCCGAGCCTGTAACCGTCTGGGGTGATCAGCGGCGCTCCCGCGTACAGGCGAATGTGTGGCTCTCCCGTGACCATGGGTTGTGCATGAAGCGAGCGTCCCGTGTGGCGTCCGGTACGACCATCACCTCGTCGGACAGAATGGCCCAGGCACACAGCGAGGTTGCACGGGGCGCCTCCGTACTGCTGATGCCTACACAGGCCTTGCCCTACTGGCGCGCTTCGTCCACAAAGTTAATGACCGCGAGCGGCATGTCGAACACCTCGGACGCCAGTTGAGCGATCCGGTCGAAGGCAGCTTCCGGCAGGGTATCGAGCACGCTGTAGCGCCGAAGCGCTTCGAGCCGTTGCGCTTCGTTCGAGGGCCGGGGAGCTTCCACCCTCTTAGTCTAGCCCTGGACCTAAACGATTTGTTAAGTCTTCACAGCGCACGGGGCTAGACTGAAAGAGGAAGGCTCCTTCAGGTTGAACCGGGTGCAACAACGCCCTATGCCCAAAAAAAACCACTAGAATCGGGCCGTGACGCTTCTTGCGCTGGTTCTGGCGTACCTGCTCGGCAGCATTCCTGCCGGCGCCTGGGTCGCGCACGGGCGCGGCGTGGACATTCGCAAAGTCGGCAGTGGAAACACCGGCGCCACCAATGTCGCCCGGGCGGTTGGAACCGGTGCCGGCCTGACGGTCGCCGCGTTCGACGCGCTCAAGGGAGTGCTGGCCGTGCTGCTGGCCCGCATATTCGTTCAGGACCCGATCATCGAGACCGTGTGTGGCGCGCTGGCCGTGCTGGGACACAACTTCAGCGTGTTTCTGCGCTTTCGCGGCGGCAAAGGCGTAGCGACTTCACTTGGGACCGTGATCGCCATCAATCCGCTGGTGGGTCTGAGCGCGCTGGTGATCGGCGGAAGCTGTATCGCCCTGACCCGCTTCGTCTCGGCGGGCAGCATTGTCGGGGCCGTGGCCACCAGCGTACTGGCCCTGGTCGTGGGAGCGCCCGTCTGGGAGCTGGGCGTGATTCTGTTTCTCTCTGCCCTGCTGATCTGGCAGCACCGCGACAACATGAAACGCCTGCAGGCCGGCAGCGAGCGCCGCCTCGGCGAAAAAATTCAGGCGTAACGCCACGCATGATCACCACCTTCGGCACGCCCCAACCGCTGCACGCCCTGTGCCTCGCGCCGCACCCGGACGACGCCGAAATCGGCGCTGGGGGCACGCTGGCGCAGCTGGCGAGGCTTGGTCGGCCTGTCGGGATTCTGGAGCTGTCCCGCGGCGAACAGGGCACGCTGGGCACACCGGAAATCCGGGCACTCGAATGCGTCCGCGCGGGCGAAATCCTCGGGCTTTCCTGGCGCGGTCAGCTGGGTCTGCCCGACGGCGACCTTGGTGACACTCCGGAGGCGGCGCACGCCCTGGCCGCGGTCCTGCGTCTTGTGCGGCCGCAACTGCTGTTCGTGCCGCATTACGCTGACCGGCACCCGGACCACGTCGGCTCGTATCAACTGGCCAAACGTGCGCTGCACCTGGCCGCGCTCGCCAAAGCCGAGGTGCCCGGCAGTTCTCACCGTGCCGCGCGGGTGCTGCTTTACCAGGGCAACGCACCGATTCAACCGAACGTGCTCGTCGACATCGAGCAAGACCTCATCACCTGGGAAGCGGCCATTCGGGCGCACGCCAGCCAGTTCTCGGGCCGGGCGGTGTCCGAGACCGTCACACCCGAGGTGATCGAGCGGCGCAAGGCGCGCCTGATGTACTGGGGAACCTTTGCGGGTCGGCGTTTTTGTGAGGCGTTTGAAAGCGAGTCACCGCTGCTGCTCGCCCCGCAGTCGCTGTAAGGCCGGCTGGGGCCTGCCTTCCCGACACGCACGAGAGCAAACTGTCGTAGATTGAAGAAACCGCTTGTGATGTTCGCGCTGCCCGGATCGGGCAGGGTGTGTTTCGATCGTTCTTCTGGAGTTGTATGCCCGTCAGAATCCGCATTTACGGCAAGGAAGCCATCTACGATCAGGGCGCGTGGACCTGCGACGACGACTCGCTGACCGCCATGTTGCAGAGCATGGTCGATCCGCGCGCCGTACATACCGCCGACCATGAACGCGAGCACGCGCTGTATGCAGCGGGCCGCTTTGGAGGGCTCATTCTGCTGGAGACCGGCTGGGTGCCTGCGGAGCATCCGGCTCCCGAGATCACCCTGGAAGACCTGACCGGACGAAAGCCGGGCAGCGAGTCCCGAAGCGGCCTGTTCTCCTTTTTCAAGCGGCGTCCTTCACGCTGAGCCTCTTGCCTAGAGCAACAGTGCGCGCCACATTGACGCCCCCGCGAGGAAACGGTAAGGTGCCTGCATGGCGTACGCCACCCTGACGACGATTTTCTAGGCGACGAAGACTTCTTCGTCGCCTTCACCTGCTCCCCAGAGCAGGTTTTTTTGTCGCCAGTTCAGATCCTGTGCAAGCCCTCGTTCAACAAGGAGCCAGATATGCGCTTAGCCATTGTCGGTGCCACCGGTGCAGTCGGTCACGAACTCCTCTCGGTGCTGGAACGCTCGACCCTGCACTTCGACGAACTGCTGCTTTACGCCTCACCGCGCAGTGCGGGCAGCACGCTGTCCTTTCAGGACCGCAAAATCACCGTGCAGGTCACCCCGGAAGGCGCCATCGACGCCGACGTGATTCTGGCGAGTGCAGGAGGCTCGGTCTCGAAGGCACTCGCACCCGTCTGGGCCGCGAACGGCGCCGTGGTGATCGACAACTCCAGCGCCTTTCGCATGGACGAGCGCGTGCCGCTGGTGATTCCGGAGATCAATCCACAAGCAGCACTCACGCACCAGGGCATCATCGCCAATCCCAACTGCACCACCGCCATCGCCGCCGTGGCGCTGTGGCCGCTGCATCAAGCTTTCGGCATCCGCCGGGCGATTTTCAGTACCTACCAGGCCACTTCGGGCGCGGGTGCCAAGGGCATGGACGAGTTGCTGAGCGGCACCAAAGACTTCCTGGAGGGGCGTAAAGTCACGCCCTCGACTTTCGCACACCCCATTCCCTTCAATTTGATTCCGCACATCGACGCTTTTCAGGACAACGGCTACACCAAGGAAGAAATGAAGGTCGTCTGGGAAACCCGCAAGATCTTCGGTGCGCCCGAACTGCGTATTTCATGCACGGCCGTGCGTATTCCCACCCTGCGCGCGCACAGCGAGGCCATCACCCTCGAACTGGAGCGCCCCGCCACGCCCGACGAAGCCCGCGAACTGCTCCGGCAAGCTCCAGGAGTGGAGGTGGTGGATGACCCGAACGCCAGACGCTATCCCATGCCGCTCACTTCCAGCGGCAAATATGACGTGGAAGTCGGACGCCTGCGCGCGAGTCTGGTGTTCGACGGTGGCCTCGACTTGTTTGTCTCGGGCGACCAGCTGCTGAAAGGGGCCGCTCTCAACGCCGTGCAGATCGCCGAGGAATTGCAACGCCAGGGTGCGCTGGGAGCGCGTGTTTTCTGAGTAAGCCGGAGAGGGCCGCCTGGAAAATACATCCGTGCGGCCCTCTTTGTGATTCAGTTCAGTCGGCTTCCACCAGTGCCCGTTGTGTCTCCCGCCGCTCTCCGAAGTAGGCGTCGAGCGCGCGTTCCAGGGAAGGCATGATCCATCCCCGCTCGCTGCCCAGAACGCTGTAAGCCGGACGGCGCGCGAGTTGACCGAGCACCGCGCCCGGCACTCCCTGTACCAGGCGCACGTCGAGGCCCGCGCGCTCCACGGCCATGCGTGCAAAATCCGCCCAGCTGACGGCCCCAGCGTTCGCCAGGTGCCACACGCCGCGTTCTTCGTCGATCAGCAGATCAAGGCTGTGGTTCACGAGGTGCGGCACAAAGGTGGGCGAGACCACCTGATCATCGGCGGCACACCACATTTCGCCGTGCCGGACGGCACGCAGGGCCTGGGTGACGAAGTTGTGCTCGTCCCAGGGCCCGAAGAACGCCGCAGTGCGAATCACGAGTGACTCGGGAGAGGCGGCCAGCACCGCCCGTTCGGCTTCCATCTTGCTGCGTCCGTACGCGTTGAGAGGCTGCACCGGGTCGCTCTCGACGTACGGCGAGTTCTTGCGTCCATCAAAGACCAGGTCACTGGAGAAGGTCAGCAGCGGCACACCACGCTCGGCACAGGCCGCCGCGAGATTGGCCGCGCCGAACGCGTTCTGCTGCATGTTGCGTTCGTCGTGCTCGGCGTCGTCCACACGAACGTAACCGGCGGTGTTCACGACTGCCCACGGCCCGAATTGTGCGAGCGCACGAGCAATCGAGGTGGGGTCGGTGATGTCCATCTCGGCGCGGCTCAGCAGGTGGTAAGGCAAGCCGCGCACTTCGCACAGACGCGCAAAGGCGCGGCCCAGCGTGCCGCTCGCGCCGGTGATCAGCAGGGGCCGTCCGACAAGGGGCAGAAAGCACGGTTCGCCTTCCACCGGACAGTTGAAGCGGTCCTCCCGGCGCCACCAGCCGGGCGTTTCGACCACCGGATGATGTGGGCCTTCGCCCAGGGCCAATTGACGCGCGAGCTTCGCGATGCCGGTGGGGCGTGGCGTGGGGCTGCGGATGTCCCACAGGCTGGGCTCGTAAAAACCGGTGCTCTGGGTGACCAGGGTGTTCCAGTCAAAAGACCCGAAGGCGGCCCAGACCGTGAGGGCACGCACGTCCACGCCATTGTCACGGGCGGCCTGCGTGGTGTTCCAGGCTTCGTGCAGCCAACGCATCTGTTCTTCGCGGGTGCAGCCCAGGTGCGCTTCGGTGACGGCGATGGGCAAACCGTAGCGTTCATGGGTGTCACGCAGGCGCGCTTCGAAGATACCGACGCCCTCACCCAGCACCCGCACGGCTTCCACGTCGGCGTAGGCGTGCCGCTCGTTGCCACCGTGCGTCTGCACCGGATAGCGCTCCAGACGTTCGTCGAGAAAGCGCTCGCTCGTGGCGTACACGTTGATGCCCAGAATGTCCGGGGGGTAAGGCTCGGCAACCAGTGAAAGCAGTTCTTCTTCCGAAGCGCCATGGTGGCGCAGGTAGTACCACAGCGGGTGATGCTCGTCGACCTTGCCGGTCAGCAGGTCGAAGCTGAGCCACCGCCGTATGTTCTCGAAGTCGGCCTGGTATCGCAGCATCTCGGTACTGTGGGTGAAGCCCACGTCTTCGGTCTGCACCAGACGCGCGGCGGGATTGATTTCACGAATCGCCCGCATCGCCAGGACTGTGCCGTGAATCTCGTTGAGCAACGTGCGGATGAAACACCCGTCGCTTTTTCCATGTGGATACCAGTGGCCGTAGAGTCCACTGAACCGCGCGGTCGTGACGGGCTCGTTGACCGGAGTATAGTCCCGCACCCATGGATAGCGCTCGGCCACCCGCCGCGCGTAACGGGCGAGCTTTTGGGGAAACTCGGGGTCCACGAGATCGGTGTAGCGCGGTCCGCTGCCGTGGTGCAGCAGCCCCACAACGGGATTGACGTTCAGTTCTCGCAGACGCGCGAGGCGCGCGTCCGGCCATTGCCAGTCCAGCTTGTCCTCACGCTCAGGGGCCACCTTTTCCCACAGCACCGGAAAACGCATGCTTCTCGCACCCAATTCTGCAATGCGGTCGAGGTCGTCCAGGCGGCGTTCGAAGCCGCTGCGTTCCATCTGGTCGTGGTAGATCTCGCCCACGCGGTTCACGGTCGCTTCGACCCCGACCCATAGCTCCAGCGATGTCATGAAACCTCCACTTCGATAACCTGAGAACTCAAAGTCGGCATGGTTCACCCGACGAGACAGGATGTGCGCTGCCACGTAAAGTGAAGTTTCGCCGGTCAGGGGAATTCAGTCGCCCGGGGTCGCCTCGGTGGCCGCACTTTCGTGCCGTGCGCGCAGCTTGCCGAAGGTCGTGAGCGCCTGCGCGACCACCTGGTCCATGTTGTAGTACCGGTACGTGGCGAGGCGGCCCACGAAGGTCACCCCAGTGAGCGCCTGGGCTTCCGCCTCGTACCGCTTGTACAGCTCGGCGTTCTCGGGACGCGGCACCGGGTAGTACGGGTCGCCTTCGGCCTGCGGCAGCTCGTACACCACGCTGGTGTGCTGGTGTGTTTGCCCGGTGATGTGCTTGAACTCGCTGATCCGGGTGTAGGCGTAGTCGTTGGGGTAATTCACGGTGCCCACCGCCTGAAACTGCTCGACCGGGTGGGTTTCGTGCACGAACTCCAGGCTGCGGTACGGCAGCTTGCCGTACTTGTAATCGAAAAAGGCGTCCACCGGCCCGGTGTAGATCATGTGGCGGTAGGGAATGAAGTCCATGATCTCGCGGTAGTCGGTGCCCAGCATCACCTTGATGTTCGGGTGGGCCAGCATGTTCTCGAACATCCGGGTGTAGCCGTGCAGTGGCATTGCCTGGTAGGTGTCGGCGAAGTAGCGGTCATCGCGGTTGGTGCGGGTGGGTACGCGCGCTGTCACCGAAGCGTCGAGTTCGCTGGGGTCAAGCCCCCACTGCTTGCGGGTGTAGCCCCGGAAGAACTTGTTGTAGAGGTCACGTCCGACTTTGCTGACCACCACATCCTCGCTTGTGCGGACCTGCTCTACCTTCTCGGCGACGGACGCGAAGAATTCCTCGACCTGAAACGAGGTCAGGTTCAGGCCGTACAGCCGGTTGACCGTGTCGAGGTTGATGGGAATGGGCAATTCCTGCCCGTCCACGCTGGCCAGCACCCGGTGCTGGTAAGGACGCCAGCGGGTGAACTTCGACAGGTAATCGAAGACGTCCTTGCTGTTGGTATGGAAGATGTGCGGTCCGTACGGATGGATCAGGATTCCGGCGTCGTCATAACAGTCATAGGCGTTTCCGCCGATGTGCGGGCGCTTGTCGACGATCAGCACGCGGGCGTTCAGGGTGCTCGCCAGGCGCTCGGCGAGCACGCTGCCGGCAAACCCGGCCCCGACAATCAGGTAATCAAACCCGCTTTGGGTCACCGGCTCAGTCATCAGCCACTCCGGCGATGGTGGCGTCGTTGCGCACGCTCTTGATGATCGGATCGTGCTCGGCCATGGCATGGGCCATCAGACCATCCATGTTCTTCCACGTCAGGTCCCAGGACATCTGCGCGAGCAGCGCATCGGCGCGGCGCTGGCGCTCACTGTTGTCCTCGCGCAGGGACGCTTCGATGGCCGCCTCGAATTCGTCGGTGTCGCGCGCGATGCGCACGAGGTCTTTCTCGCCGTACGGGCGCACGACATCCCGGATGTCGGTGCTCACCACCGGCACTCCAGCCGCAAGGTACTCGGGGGTTTTGGTGGGCGAGATGAACTCGGTGGCCTCGTTGCGCGCGAAGGGCAACAGGGCCACGTCCCAGTGTGCGAGGTATTGGGGCAGTTCGGCGTACTTCTTCATGCCCAGATAATGCAGGTTTTCGCCGCGCGGCAGGTCCGCTTCGTCGATCTTGACCACCGGGCCCAGCAGCACGAACTGCCACTCGGGACGGCGACGCGCGACCTCGGCGATCAGTTCGATGTCGAAGCGCTCG
Organism: Deinococcus peraridilitoris DSM 19664; assembly: GCF_000317835.1. NCBI lineage: Bacteria > Thermotogati > Deinococcota > Deinococci > Deinococcales > Deinococcaceae > Deinococcus > Deinococcus peraridilitoris. The sequence continues at coordinate 918,272 of NC_019793.1, forward strand.
TCGATGACGCCGAAGAAGCCCAGCCTCGGACCAGGAATACCTTGCTGGTCCTGCGGATCGGGCAGGCCGCTGCGGGCCCGTGCGAAGTGCGCCACGTCGACGCTGGAGGGAAAAGGATGGGCATTGTCGTGCTGGGTGCGCTTGGATTCCCACAAGCGGTAACCGCCCGTGAAGACCACGTCGGCCATATCGAACAGCTGACGCTCACGTTCGCGCAATTGCGGAGGGGCATGGTGAAAATTGGCAAGTTCGTCCATGCAGTCGTAGACCACACCGCCCGTGCTCAGGCCGTCGAGCAGCGGCAGCCGCATGGGCGTGTACACCCAGGCGACCGGTCGCTCCACGCCCTGCTCTTTCAGGTAAGCGTGCAGCAGTCCACGGGTGACTTCCTCGGCGCAGTCGCCGGTCAGCTCGGCACTGAGACGCGGCACGATCACGGTGACACCATGATCTTCGCTGACGTCGAGTCGGGGTTGGGCTTCATCGGCACTCAGGTCAGGAGGATAGTGAATGGGCTCTTCCACGTAAAAGACGCGCCGGTTTTTGGCGGCACGCGTCATCAGGTGTTGTGGACGCTGATATACGAAATTCCAGCGCAGGTGCGAAATGCACAACAGATCGTGGTGTGCGTTCAAGTCAATCATCTCCTATCCAAAGCAGTACCAGCCGGGACCGGGCTTCGTTCCTCGACTGGCATTCCGTCCAATGGCCATACAACAGTCCCAACCGGTGCTGGCACTGAACGAAGCCTATCGCTCGCGCACAGGCTTGACTCTGAAGTCAAGATTAAGCCATCAGGAGTAAACTTGAAGCGCAGCTTAAGCTGTAGTCTGCGCCACTTCCTTCGCGTCAATTTTTTCCCATTGATACCGTCGATTTTCTGCGTTAGTAGTATACATCACAATGAACAGAAAGAGGCTGTCCCACACCGTGAGTAAAGGAATGTGACCACGCCGGCGCCAGGACGGCCACCCGCGCGCCAGCCCTGTAGAGTCTCAACGTGAGGCGTGTGAGGTAGTTCGCACCGACCTTGTCCTCCGTGGCCTCCAATCCCTCCAGCAGCGCAAAATCGATAGTTCACACGCGCCCTGCTACCTTAGGGGCATGATAGGTGACCCTGCCGAAATGAGTGAGCTGCCCGTGACCCCACGCGAACGCCAGGACGCCCCGTTCGCCGAGGTGGCACAACCTGCTCAACTGACTTCGGCGTGGGAGGGGCATCCGCAGGCTCTGTTCGTGGCCGAGCGGGACCGAATCACCCACGCCGCCGGAGCCTGGCTGGAACTGTTCACGCTCGACCCTGCCGACATTCGGGGCCGCGGTGTGAAAGAACTGTTCGGGCGGGAGCTGCGCGGCGAGGGCTCGCTTGACCGTGTCCCGGTGGCCGGCGTGACCGGAACGCGCCTGGCCCGCCTCGTCTGGCGTGAGCAGAACGGGCGGGTGACTGGCAGCCTGGAGCCGCACGCAGTGCTGGCCCGCCGGACCTTCGACCTGGAGATGCAGCTGGCTGCCCGCGAGGAATCACTGGAAGAGGTACTGCGCGCGTTTGGACGCATGGCCTCACAAGACGAGCAACATGTCGCGCGCGTTGAAGAGTACGCCACGCGTCTGGCAGACGCCCTGGCCCTCGCGCCCGCCGACCGCCTGGCGTTGCGCTGGGGAGCCATGCTGCACGATGTAGGCAAGCTTCGGGTACCGCACGAGGTGCTGGCCAAAGAAGGAGCGCTGAGCGAGGAGGAAGTAAAACTCGTTCGCCGCCACCCCCAATGGGGCGTGCGTGTACTCTCGCACTTCACCTTTCTGCCCCAGCTGGTGCTGGAAATCGTGCTGACCCACCACGAGCGCTTCGACGGCACGGGTTACCCGATGCGTCTCGAGGGTGAAGCCATCCCACGGCTTGCACGCATGCTCGCGGTCTGCGATGTCTTCGACGCCCTGACCTCGAACCGGCCTTACCGAAACGCCACACCCTACAGTCAGGCGGTGGCCTATCTGCACGAGCAGCGCGGCAAACAATTCGACGCCGAGATCGTCGATGCTTTCGTAGCCCTGTTCGAGTAGGCAACGCTGGAACACAAGGCCGGGCGCTTTCGGCGCCCGATTGTTGCGCTGATGTGTGCCCGGTCCGTCTTCGCGTGCCACAGCTTCTGGTTCAACACCAGTGTGCGGCAAGGCTCCTCCGGTATAATCGTCCGGTTGCCCTGCCACGCGGGCAAAAGCGTCGGCATCACGAAGATTCAAGGAGTACACCCATGAGCACCTTACAAATCGGCATCGTCGGACTTCCCAACGTCGGCAAGTCCACCCTGTTCAACGCCATCACCCGCGCAGGCGCGGTGGCGGCCAACTTTCCCTTTGCCACCATCGACAAGAACGTCGGCGTGGTCGCGCTGCCCGACGAGCGCCTCGACGCCCTGGCCAAGGTCTTTACCAAGGGCGAGCGCGTGCCGCCCATCATTCCCACCAGCGTCGAGTTCGTCGACATCGCCGGGCTCGTCAAGGGCGCCAGCAAGGGTGAGGGGCTCGGCAACCAGTTTCTGGCCAACATCCGCGAAGTGGACGCCATCGCGCACGTCGTGCGCTGCTTTGCCGACGACAACATCGTGCACGTCGCCGGGACAGTCGATCCGCTCAGCGACATCGAAACCATCAACACCGAGCTGATCCTGGCCGACCTCACCACAATGGAGCGGCGCGTGGAGCGCCTCAGGAAAAGCGCCAAAAGCAGCAAGGACGACGCGGAGCTGCTCGCCCTCGCCCAGGAAGTGCTGGCAGTGCTGGAGCGCGGCGAGCCGGCACGGGCGGGAAGCTACGAATCTCCGCTGCCGCGTGACTTCGGCCTGCTGACCATCAAACCGGTCATCTACGTCGCCAACGTCGCCGAGAGTGAACTGGCCCAGGACAACGAACTGGTCACCGCGGTGCGCGAGTTTGCCGCGCAGGAAGGCGCCGAAATCGTGAAGATCAGCGCCCAGATCGAAGGGGAGCTTGCTGAGATGCCCCAGGAGGATGCCGCCGCTTTCCTGGCCGACCTGGGCATTGACGAGCCAGGGCTCAACAAGCTGATTCATGTGGGTTACAAGACCCTCGGCCTGATTACCTTCATCACCAGTGGCGAAAAGGAAGTGCGCGCCTGGACGATCATCCGCGGCACCAAGGCTCCACAGGCCGCCGGAACCATTCACAGTGACTTCGAGCGTGGTTTTATTCGCGCGGAGGTCATCGCCTGGGACAAGATGGTCGAAGCCGGCAGCTGGGCCGCGGCCAAGAGCAAAGGCTGGGTCCGCACCGAAGGCAAGGAGTACGTCATGCAGGACGGCGACATCATGAACGTGCTGTTCAACGTGTAAAGCGGGTTTCACAGAAGAGCGGGCGTATCGACGCCCGCTCTTGTGTGTTTTGGGTTTTGTGTGTTTTGGGCTGTCCGTCTTCGGGTGGGCGCCGTCAGGGCTGGCGGCCGATGGCAGCAGGCTGACCGCTTGCCAGTGCCTCGATCACGGCCCGCACATCGGCGGGCTGCCAGCCTGCCGGTTTCAGCTGCTTGCCGTCGGCGCGTTTGGGTCCGGTGGTCTTGTGCATGTTGACACGGTGCACCTCAGCGAAGACCGCGTCGGCGTCCACGCCCAGCGCTTCCAGCGCACCGTAGCTGACATAGAGCAGGTCCACCAGTTCCTGCGCGAGCGGTGCGAGGTCAGCCACGGCAGGTGCAGCCGCTGCTTGCAATCGGTCGAACTCCTGCATGACTTCCCCGTACTCTTCGCACAGCAAGGTGCGCCGCAGTTCGAGCTGTGCGCTGCCGGGTACGGTGGGACGGGTGGGCAGCAGTACACCCACCGCAGCGTGAAATTCGCGGACACGCTCAGCGTTGGTCTTCACGGATCAAGTCTACCCTGACCAAAAACGCGGCGGACACGGGCGCATACCGCCGATAAAACCAGGAGTGGGGAGCCGCGCCCTCACCGTCGAGGTTCCGGCTCCCCTGTTTGCGCGGGTGCCCGGAGTTGCACCGGACTTCAGCTCGTGCCCGCTCGCGCGCCCGTTTTTCAACTGAGGTGGGCGCCTCCCTCGCGTCGCGTCGTGGTCGCGCGTTCGCACCCGGCACGGGGTCCTCGCTTCGCGTCTTCCCTGTGCCGGACCCAGTATGGCTTGCGGGTGTCATGAGAACATCTGCCGTTCGCCTAACTGCGATTAAGCCAAACGTCGTACCAGCCATGCTTCAAGCCTGTCTCAAGAAGCGCTGGAAACAGCCTCAAGCTCAAATGTCTTCTTTGCCGCTGTCCATTCGCACGACCCGCGGCGTGAATTTTGCCACCACATCGACCAGGTCGGCCTGCCGGGCAAGCACCTCCTCGATGCGTTTGTAGGCTTGCGGCGCTTCGTCGATGCCGCCGCCCAGCAGGGTGACGCCGCGCTCCTCCAGCAGGCGCGCCACCGCCTTGCGGTCGAGCGTTCGCTCTGCCTGCTTGCGGCCCAGCTGACGGCCCGCGCCGTGCGAGGCACTTTCCAGTGCCTGCGAATTGCCTTTTCCACGCACCACGAAGCCTGGATCGGCCATGCTGCCGGGAATGATGCCCAACTGGCCCTGCGCGGCCGGGGTGGCCCCCTTGCGGTGCACGATCGCCTCACGGCCATCGGGAAGCTGCTGTCTCCACGCCAGGTTGTGGCTGTTGCTGACGGCCACCAGCGGCGTGACCTTGAGGGCCCGCGCGACGCGTTCGTGAATGACTTCGTGGTTCGCCAGCGCGTAACGTCCGGCGAGCTCCATGGCGGCCCAATACGCCTGTCCTTCCTCGCGGCTCATGTCGAGCCACGCCAGCTTGCGCGCTTCGAGGTCGAGTTTGGGGTGCAGATTCTGGGCAACTTTGGTGTAGTGCCCGGCCACCTGCGCCCCAAAACCGCGCGAGCCGCTGTGTGACAGGAGCGCCAGGTACTGACCGGGCTGCAGGCCGAGGTCACTCTTCTCGATGCTGAGGGTGCCGAACTCGACGAAATGGTTACCCGAGCCGCTCGTCCCGATCTGCTCGGCGGCTTTGTCACGCAACTGGCGCAGCAGCGGGAACTCTCTCCAGGTGTCCTCGTCGAGAACCTCATGGTCAGGACGCACCTTGCGCTCCCACGATCCGCCTGCTCCGAAGCGGGTGTTGCGGCGCAACAGGCGCATTTCCTCGTCGCGCTCCAGGTGCTCGATGGGCAGCACGCTGAGACGCATGGAGCAGCCGATGTCCACGCCGACGCCATACGGAATGACCGCGTTGTCGGTGGCCAGCACACCTCCGATGGGCAAGCCGTAGCCGAAGTGCGCGTCGGGCATGAGGGCCCCTGCCACGCTGACGGGCAGGCGCATGGCCGTGTCCATCTGGGCGCGCGCACTTTCCTCGATCAGATCCTCGCCCCACTGGCGGTACGGCAGGGGCTTGTCGCGCAAGGTATCGGGTACGCGGGCCTGCAGGGCAAGCAGCTCGCGGGCGAGCTCGGCGTAGTCCGGGTCGTCCGTGAAGGTCTCCGGGTGGTGCTGAACGTGCGCGAGTTCGGTGGTGATGTCGTGGTCAGGTACGCCTGCCCCGGCGCGGGAACGCGCGGCCTGAAGCGCGAGGCCGACCGCCTTGCCTGTAAATCCGAGTGCCGTGATGTCATTGCCGTTCATGCTCACCTTCCTTCGCCTGCTTCTTTCGTGGCGGGTCGCCGTGAACCCGCCGAGTGCTGGATCCTTCACAGCATGCCTGCAGGCTGCTGCGAGCGAAATGGGCAGATGGCGAAGAGAGACTCACGCAAATGGCGCAGCCCCGGCGGTGAGTCCGAACGCGCGCTTCTCCTCTGATTGACGCTGCACGGTCCGCACTCTAGACTTGGTTTGTCCACCTTGGGGCTGACCCCTGTGGGCCCTCTTATCCAGAGCGCGTGAGGGAACTGGCCCGAAGACACGCGCAGCAACCCGCCCTCATCACGGCGACGGTGCTTTCCAGCCTGCTCTCCGCCGACGATGGCGAAACAGCGGGAACGATAAGAGAAGGGAATTTGGCACGCAATACTGTCCCCTTCTCTCCGGAGAGGGGATTTTTTGGTCCCCTGCCTACCTCGCCCCACGCACCGGCGCCCAGCCGGCAGCCGGCCACCCCGGAGGACCATGTGTCGCACCCAAAAGAACAATCCAAGAATTTTGTAAATTCCCTCGATGAGGCGCACAGCGCTACCCAGGCGGTGCATGTCGGCCTGCAGCGTGGTCCGGGCGAGGGCGTCGGCCTGCCGATCTACGACGCGGTCGCCTGGGAGTTTCAGGATCTGGAGCACGCCGCGCACATCTTCGCGACGAACGACGGGCTGTCGTACAGCCGCATCGGCAACCCCACCCTCAGCGCCCTGGAGGCGCGTGTCAGTGCCCTGGAGGGCGCGCTGGGCGCGGTGGTGACGGGAACGGGTCAGGCAGCGACGCTGCTCTCCCTCATCACCCTGGCGCGCGCGGGTGACCACATCGTGGCGTCCGCCAGCCTGTTCGGTGGTACGGTCGCGCTGCTCACGAGTGTCCTGCCGAATTTCGGCATCACCACCAGCCTTGTCGCCAATGACGCCGAGTCCATCCGGGCGGCCCTGCAGCCCAATACCCGCGCGGTTCTGGTCGAGACCATCGGCAATCCGGCGCTGGACATTCCTGACTTTGGGGCCATCAGCGGCGTGACGCGCACGGCGGGCGTTCCATTGATCGTCGACAACACCTGGGGTGCGGTGGGCGCATTGTGCCAGCCTTTTCGGCACGGCGCGGACATCATCGTCCATTCGCTGACCAAGTGGGCGGCAGGTCATGGTGCCGCGCTGGGAGGCGCGGTGCTGTGCCGCCCGGGCTTGGACTGTTCGGCAAACCCGCTGTTCAGCGAACATGACCGCGAAGGCGTCTCGCTCTGGCAGCGTCACGGTGAACTGGCCTTTTTGTGGCGGGCACGGCAGCTGGGCCTTTCGCAAATGGGCATGGTCCTGTCGCCCCAGCTTGCCAAGAGCATCTTTCAGGGCCTGGAGACCATGCAGTTGCGCGTCGAGCGTGAGTGCGCCACAACCCTGGCACTGGCACACTGGCTGCAGAGCCAACCCGGCGTGACCCAGGTCGCGTATCCGGGCCTGGAGAGTCACCCCTCGAACACGCTGGCGCACCGTTACCTTCCCAGCGGGCCAGGCGCCGTCCTGACCTTCAACGTCGCGGGCGGTCTGGAGGGCGCTTCACGCTTTCTGAGCGCACTGACCCTGATTCGCCGTGCAGCCAACCTGGGTGACACCCGCACCCTGGCCATTCATCCGTGGACCACCACGCACGGTCGCCTGGGGGAGGCAGCGCGCATTCAGGCCGGTGTCACGCCCGACCTGATCCGTCTGTCGGTGGGCCTTGAAGCCCCCGGGGATTTGCAGGCCGACTTGCGGCGAGCACTGGACGCGGCGCTCAGAAGCGAGCTGGTCTCCTCGGACTGAATTTCGGCCCGCTGGCTGCACGCAGAAACCCGCCGCACAGGACAGCATCTTCCTGTGCAGCGGGTTTTCCTCAGCTTCAGTCGTCGCTGGCTGTCGGAGCGGTCAGGCGTTTGCGCCAGCGCATGCCGTACCCAAAGGGATTCATGGCCGGGTCGATCGTCATCTCGCGTGGCGTGCGGCTGCCCTGCGTGGCGTGCGCCAGCGCGCGCATGTCGGTTTTGGGGCTGCGGTCTTCGTAGAGCAGCCCGTTTTTCTCCTGAAAGGTGTCCGTGAGCTGCGTGTAGCAGAAGCCCGACAAACCGAAGCATTCATGGGTGGCTTCCAGCAGCCCGGTGTAGTCGTTCAGAAAGTCGGCTTCGTCGTCCGAGACGCTGTAGCCCCATCCGCTTTCCGCCTCGTACTCGGACACCCCGAAACCCTTGCCGGGATTGCCGCCCGGCACAAAGGCAATCCCGCCGAACTCCGAGAGGATCACCGGCTGCTCGGCCACCTGAAAGCCGGCCACGGTAATGACACGGTCACCGGGACGCTGCTGCTCGATTGAGCGCCGGGTGCTTTCCAGCGTGCCGTAACGCAGGCGCAGCACATCGGGATCGTCGGTGTAGTCGTGGACGGTGATCAGGTCGGTCGCCACATGCTCCCAGCCGTCATTTCCGATCACCGGACGGCTGGGGTCAAGGGTCTTGGTCAGGTGGTAAAGCGCGCGCACGTAATCACGGTGGGCGGCGTTGGTGGGCAGGTCAGGCACCCCCCATGATTCGTTGAGCGGCACCCAGGCCACGATGCAGGGATGTGAAGCGTCGCGTTTGATCGCCTCGGTCCATTCCCGGGTCAGCCGCTCCACTGCCGTGTTGTTGAAGCGGTACGGGCTGGGCATCTCCTCCCATACCAGCAGGCCCAGCACATCGCACCAGTACAGCCAGCGTGGATTTTCGATCTTCTGGTGCTTGCGTGCGGCGTTGAAGCCGAGTTGCCGGGTGAGCTCCACATCACGGCGCAGTTCCTCGTCGGTTGCGGCCATGAGCGAGTCAGGCCAATATCCCTGATCGAGCACCATCTTGAGGTAGTACGGACGGCCGTTGAGCAAAAAGCGGTTGCCCTGCACGTCCACCGAGCGGAGGGCCGTGTAGCTCCGCACGCGGTCGATGACCGTGTCTCCCTGCAACAGCTCCACCGTGGCGTCCATCAGGGTCGGGTGGTTGGGGCTCCAGAGCAGTTCGTTGCGAAAATCGTCGATGCCGGGGTCAGCGAGGGCGATGCGGCGCGACACCTCGTTCCAGCGTACGCGGTAGAGGTCGTCGGCGATCACGTCATCGCCGTGCGCGAGCCGCACCCGCAAGGACAGGTTTTCCGGTACCGTGCCGAGCAGCCGGACGTCCATCCCGATTTCCCAGCGTTCCATGTGCGAGGTCCACTGCAGTTCCTCGATCCGGATTTCCGGTACGCGCTCCAGCCACACCGGCTGCCAGATGCCGGTGGTGCGCGGATACCAGATGGAGTGCGCTTCGGGAAGCCAGTCCTGCTTGCCACGTGGCTTGGCCAGGTCGTGCGGATCGTCCTCGGCGCGCACCACGATTTCCAGCGTGTCGCTGCCGCGCGCCGCCTCGGTCACGTCAGCACAGAAGGGCGTGTGGCCTCCCTCGTGCGAAGCGAGGAGTTGCCCATTTACCCAGACTTTCGCGGCGTAATCGACGGCACCGAACTTGAGCAACAGCCGGTCTTGCTGGTCCTCGGCACTGATGGGTACGCTTAGCCCGTACCACACGACCGGATGAAAGTTCTCGTCGTGAATGCCGCTCTTTTTGCTTTCCGGCGGGTAAGGAACCAGGATTTCGCGGTCGAACCGCACATCTTCGGGGGTTTTCCAGCGGCCTGCGTCATCGTAGGCAAAGCGCCAGGTGCCGCACAGATCACGCCAGTTTTCGCGTTCGATCAGAGGATTGGGGTGTTTGGAGTGCTTCACGACGTCTCCTTTGTGCAGATGCGGTGCTCAGGGTAAAAGGCCCCACCAACTACAGCAGACCTGCATGAGCGCTCAGGCGTGGTCCGCCTGAGGAATCGCTTGAGGTTCGAAGCTGGGCCCGTGCGTTCTGGGTCCTTCGGGTGTCCAGTCAATGCGGTCAACGCACATGCGGCGCGCTGTTTTGTCTTTGTCCCAGGCGTGGTAGACGATGTAATCGTGGCCGTCGGGTCCCTTGACGACGCAGTTGTGGCCGGGCCCGACCACCACGCCGGGAACGGACTGCAGAATCGTCGGTCCGTCCGAGGCCGGCTCGACCCAGGGACCCAGCGGATGCGGCGCGACCGCGTACGAGACACCATAATTGGGTTCTTCCCAGGCGCCCCCGGAGTAGAACAGGTAGTACTGGCCGTCGTGCTTCACTGCGAACGGTCCTTCGAGGGTGTACCAGTCGTAAACGTTGCCGTACATCTCGCGGTTCTTCCGGAAAATCTGCCAGTCGCTCGTGGCGCGCAGTACCGTGCGCGGCTCGCCTGCAAGGCGGGTCATGCTTTCCAGACGGTCGACGACCAGGGCCGTGCCCACCCGCTCACCGTCGAGAAAGTCACGGGCGTAATAGAGATACCAGGTGCCATCGTCGTCCTGAAACGGGCTGGCGTCGATGGTAAAGGGATCGTCGGGAGTCAGAATGGCGCCCGCATCCCGGAAAGGACCTTCGGGTTTCTCGCTGATGGCCACACGAATCTGGTGGCCTTTGTCGCCGATACCCGCCGAGTAGTACATGTAGAACGCGCCGTCGTGAAAAGCAACCTCGGGTGCCCAGTAGTCCTGGGCGTTCTCGTCGGTTAACGGTTCGAGGGCGCCGCCCAGCGAGGTCCAGTCAACCAGGTCCTCAGAGCGCAGCACTTCGAATTTGTATCCGCGCTGCGCGCCTTCTCCCCCGTCCTCGGGTGCGGCACCCGTTCCATACGCGTAGTACACGCCCTCATGGCGCAGAACGAACGGATCGGCAAAATAGCCGGACGTGACCGGATTCGTGTAGGTGCCTTTCATCCTCCGGATTTTGCCCCTTTGCAATCGAGAATGCAGGAGGCCAGCGCAAGGGTAAAGAGAGCCTGAAGAGCAAAAAGCGAAGGATGCAGTTGTTCGTGCACGTGAGGATGATAGGCTATTATTAATCGAAGCTTCAAAAATGGCGTGCTGCACCTTGCGTGAGAAGCAGGGCTGAAGCCATGCCAAACGAAAGTTTCGAAAACTGGCAGTACGGCCAACGAGGCCTATTTCAGGAGGAAACGCATGTTGAACATCAAAAAGGCAATGTTGCTGCTGTGTGGTGCGCTGCTCGTGGGCACGTCGGACGCGCAGTCCTACAAGGGACCCAAAGTGCAGATCACTTACCTGCACGGCTTCACCGGCGCTGACCGACCGGTCATGGAAAAGCTGGTGCAGCAGTTCAACGCTGCTCACCCCAACATTCAGGTGCGTGCGCAGGCTCAGCCCTGGGGTACCACCTGGCAGCAGCTGCCGGCCCTGGTCGCCTCGGGCCGCGCTGCCGATGTGGTCGTCATCAACGAAGACCAGATCACCAACTTCATCGCGCGTGGCGCCGTGTCCCCGCTGACCGACGCCGAACTGAAATCAGCCGGCATCGACAAGAACCGCTTTTATGGCCCGCTCTTCAAGACTGCCGACTACAAGGGCGCATCGTACGGGCTGCCCATTTCTGCGGTGGCGTACACGATGTTCTACAACAAGGACCTGATGAAAAAAGCCGGGCTTGACCCCAACAAGCCCCCGCAGAATTACACCGATCTGGTCAAAGCCGCACAGGCCTGCACCACTGACAAGAGCGGCAAGAAAGCTGGCGAAGCAGGCTTCGACGCCAAGAATCTCGACACCTGGGGCATCAGCCTCTACAACAACTGGGTCGGAGCGCGCGCCGCGTACGCCGCGATCCTGCAGAACGGTGGCAGCCTGGTCGACAAGGACCTGAACGCCGCCTTCAATTCTCCGCAGGCCGTGGAAGGTGTGCAGCGGGTGGTCGATCTGGTGACGAGGCACAACGTCGCGCGCCCCAACAGCACCGAGGAAGCCGAACTGGCGGCCTTCAGCCAGGGCAAGGTCTGCTTCTTCCCCTCGGGTCAGTGGTACCTCGACCGTTTCGAGCAGCAGAAGATGAACTTCGGCGTGGCGTTCATGCCCCGCATTGGCGATAAGCAGGACGCCGCCTGGGGTGGTTCAAGCCACCTGACACTGCCCAAGCAGAAGGCGGGCTACGACAAGAACAAACGCGCTGCGGCCCTGGAGTTCGTCAACTGGATGACGCAGCCCGCGCAGAACCTCGCCTGGACCGAAGCGGGCAGTCTGCCCATCATGGCAGCCGTCGCGAAGGACAAGAAGTTCGAAGGCCGTCCGATCTCCGGCGTCTTCAGCAAACTCGACAGCATTTACGCCACGTCGGGTTTCCCATGGGGCGGACAGGTGCTGGGCCCCTTTGACAACGCCTGGGCGAACGCCTTCTCTGGCAAGAAGAGCGTCAAGCAGGCACTGGACGACGGTGTGAAGGAAGCCAATCAGCAGATTGCGCAAGCACGCAAGAATTTTCAGTAAATCCACGCGGGAGCGCCTTCTGGCGCTCCCGCCCTTTCCTGAGGAGTGATGCATGACAACGCACGCCTGTGCGGACCTTCACCACATGGAAATACGCAGCGAGGGCCTGACCAGTCGGCTCTCGCGCACACCTTTTGGCCTCTGCACCGTTCAAAGGAGTACGTCGTGAGCCTCACTGCTCCACGAATGCCGAGACGGCATGGATTCAACGATGCCAACCCTGTCGTGCCTTACCTGTACCTCTTGCCGTTCGCACTGTTTTTCCTGGTCTTCGTCGTATACCCGGTAGGATTTGGATTCTACGTCAGCCTGCACCGCTTTGACCTGCTTTCGGAAACCACTCCGTTCGTCGGTCTGGAGTACTACCGCGCCTTGTTTAACTTCGATACTCCGCAAGCACAGTTTTTCTGGCAGTCCATGCGGAACACCACCTTCTTCACCGTCGTCAGCGTGCCATTGCTGATCGCTACAGCGCTGGGGCTGGCGCTTTTGCTCAACCGGCCGATTTTCGGACGCTCGTTCTTCCGGGCGGTGTTTTTTCTGCCTGGCGTCCTGACCGTATCGGTGATGGGGATCTTGTGGCGCTGGATGTTCGACAACCAGATCGGCCTCGTGAACGCCGTACGGGGTGACGTCTTCGGGCTGCAGCCCCTGGCCTTTCTCTCGGTAGAGCAGCTGGCCTGGGTGCCGATCATCGTCGGGACGCTGTGGTGGACGATCGGCTTCAATATGACGCTGTATCTGGCGGCGCTGGGCAACATCTCCACCAGTTATTACGAGGCCGCCGACATTGACGGCGCGACTCCCTGGGCGAAATTTCGCTTTATCACCTGGCCGCTCCTGGGCCCCGTGACGCTGTTTGTCTTCGTGACAACCGTCCTGGCTTCGTTTCAGCTGTTCGGACAGTCACTGCTGATCACGGCCGGGGGACCGAACCGCTCTACCCAGAGCGCCATCATGTACATCACCGAAGAGGCGTTCACGAACAACCAGTTCTCCTCTGCAACGGCGATGTCGTTTATGTTCGGTCTGGTCATGCTGATCTTTACGTACCTGCAGTTCCGCATCATGGCGCGTGACGCGCGAGGAGGCTGACGTGGCCCTTTCTGCTCCCCGCACGCAGACGATTGGCAAAACAGCCGAGACGCGGCGCAGACGTGCTCCCCGTGACCTTCCGAGATTTTTGCTGCTGTGCCTGCTGGCCGTGATTTTTCTGGCCCCGATGTACTGGATGATCGCCACGTCATTCAAGATGGAAACGGACGTGATTTCCACGCCGACCCAGTGGTTCCCGGTCCGGCCGACCCTGGAAAACTACCAGGAGGTGCTGACCTCCCCTGATGGCAACATCCTGCGCTGGATGTGGAATTCCTTCTTCGTGGCGACCGTCTTCACGCTGCTGCACGTCGCGTTGTGCGCGCTCACGGCTTATCCGCTGGCCCGCATGCGTTTTCCAGGCCGAGACACCCTTTTCTGGATCATTCTGGGGTCGATGATGATTCCCTGGGTGGTCACCCTTATTCCGACGTACCTGATGATGCTGCGCTTCGACTGGATTGACAGCTTCAACGCGCTCATCTGGCCGGGGCTGGCCGGCGCCTTTGGGGTGTTCCTGCTGCGTCAGTTCTTTATCTCGCTGCCCAAGGAACTGGAAGAGGCTGCCCGGCTTGATGGAGCCAACAGCCTTCAGGTGCTGTGGCACATCATTTTGCCCTTGTCGATTCCCGCGCTGGTGACACTGGGAATCTTTGCCTTCATGGGTTCGTGGAATAACTTCATCTGGCCACTTTATGTCGTGACCGACATCGACAAGCTCACGCTGCCCGTGGGTGTGACCACTTTCTCGCAGCGCTATGTCACCGAATACGGGAAGCTGATGGCCGCAACGGCCATTGCCTCGGTTCCGGTCTTGATCGCTTATCTCTTCGCTCAGCGCTATCTGATTTCAGGACTGGCGACCACGGGCATGAAGGAATAATTCGTTCTCATCGATTTGCCCGGTGAACGTGAGATAAACGTTCACCGGGCTCATTTTCATCTTATTCACAGTACGATTTTTTGCGTACAATCTGAGCATGACCTCAATGCCTGTTGAGAGCGCACTCACAAGTTACTCAGAGAACGTGCCGCTTTCGACTTTCGCCAACCCTGTCATCGCCGAGGACTTTGCCGATCCTTTCATTCTGCGCCAAGGCCTGCTGTACTACGCTTATTCCACGGCCTTTGGGGGCGAGGAGCTGCCCACCCGCCGTTCGTACGATCTGCTCAACTGGACGAACCTTGGCGACACCATGGGCCCACTGCCCGTCTGGGCCGAGCGCGGCTTCACGTGGGCGCCCGACATCATGGCCGTCGAGGATGGCTTCATGCTGTACTACACGGCCCGCCACCGCGCGAGCGAACAGCAGGTCATCGGCGCGGCGTTTTCCACGTCGCCCGAGGGTCCTTTCCTGGACACCTCCGAGACGCCCTTCATCTCCCAGCATGAACTCGGCGGCGTGATCGACGCGCACGCCTTTATCGACCGCGACGGCCAGCGTTACCTCTACTGGAAGAACGACGGCAACAGCTGCGGCCTGCGCACCTTCATCTGGGTACAGCGTCTCTCGGACGACGGACGGCAGCTCGTCGGAGAGCGCGTGGCCTTGATCGGCAACGACCAGCACTGGGAGGGAAACCTGATCGAAGCGCCCTTTGTGCACGCCCGCGACGGTCAGTACTTCCTCTTTTACTCGGCTGCCCATTACGGTGACGAAACCTACGGCGTCGGCTACGCGGTCGGCTCTTCACCCATGGGGCCCTTTCAGAAAGTTCAGGACGGGCCCCTGCTCAGCACCTTCGGCGAAGTGGCCGGTCCGGGCGGTCAGGGCATTCTCAGTGACGAGGCTGGCAACACCTGGATGTACTACCACGCCTGGACGAAGGGGCAGGTCGGCTACGAAGCGGGCGGCGCCCGTAGCCTGCGCTGTGAGCCGCTGTGGTGGAACCAGGGGCACCCGGTGCTGGAGAGCAGCGCGTTTCTTCCCTTGCCTGCTCCTCCCAGCGAGAATGAAATGCCGGCCCTCAGCCTGGCCTGACGCGCCCTACAATTCATCGTCTTTTCCTGAAGCCCCGCTCACCCCAGAGCGGGGCGCTCAACATGGAATAGAATCGATGTACACGCACAACCCGGCCCAAGCGCCACCGTTTCGGAAAGGTCGTTCTGAATGACAAGACGTTACTCGCTGCTCGGCTCCGCCCCCCTGCTGGCCAGCCTGACTTTCGTCATGCTGGGTGACTCACTGGCAGGTGGCGGAGCGCCCCTGGCCAGCCCTCCTGCCGCGCAATCATCGGCCACCCGTACCTACACCAATCCCGTCATCGACGAAGACTTTCCTGATCCCTTCGTATTGCGGGTGGGCAGGACGTACTATGCCTACGCCACCAATACCAACGGCATCGACGTGCCAGTTCACCAATCGAATGATCTGGTGACCTGGCAGTTCGTGGGAAACGCCATGCCCACCCTGGCTCCCTGGGCGAGCAGCGGTTTTACCTGGGCGCCCGAAGTGATGGCGGTAAAGGACGGCTATACCCTTTACTACACCGCCCGCCACACCGAAAGCGGACGCCAGTGCATCGGCGTCGCCACGGCGAGCAAGCCCGAAGGCCCATTTCAAGACCGCTCCCGTCAACCGCTGGTGTGTCAGCTCGACCTGGGCGGCTCCATCGACGCCAGCCCCTTCACCGACAAGGACGGTCAGCGCTACCTGTACTGGAAAAACGACGGGAACTGCTGCAACCAGCTCACCAGCATCTGGGTACAGAAACTGTCCGCCGACGGAAAACAGCTGCTGGGACAACCCAAGGACCTCATCAGCAATGCCCAGCTTTGGGAAGGCAACCTGATCGAGGCGCCCAACGTGTGGCGGCGTGAAGGCAAGTACTACCTGTTTTACTCGGCTGCCGATTATGCCAGCGATACCTACGCGGTGGGCGTGGCCTTGGGCAGCAGCCCTACCGGACCCTTCCGCAAGCTCAACCGCGACGAACCGTGGCTGGCCACCCGCGGCGAGGTGGCCGGGCCAGGCGGCCAGGGCATCATCTCGGACGGTGCGGGCAACACCTGGCTGTATTACCACGCCTGGACGGAAGGGCAGATCGGCTATGAAGCGGGCGGACAACGCTCGATGCGTCTTGACCTCCTGCAATGGAAAAACGGCCTGCCCGTGCTGCGTGGGCCAAGCCTGTCGCGCCAGAACGCCCCGACCCGGCCCTGAGTGAGGACGCCGTCCTCCTCTTGCGCTGGCCTGTTCAAAACTTCACGGCTTCAGAAGGCCGTCAGTCCCGGCACGCAAGGTGAAGCAGAGTGAAATTCACCGGTCATCGGCTGGCCTGCCACAAGGAGTTTTGAGATGCACAAAGCAATGCACAAGAAAGTACTGCTGATCGCCACATTGGCGCTCGGGCCGGCCCCACTGGCGTCCGCCCAATCCGTTTCGGTGTCGACGAACGTAAACCTGAGTTTCCCGGCCGTGCAACCCAGCGCGCAGCTCGCGGTGGGACTGATTGCCGCCGGTTCGGCCGTCGCGCTGCTGAATGCCGGTGGCGTGGTCGTCGCGACCGTCGCTCCCAGCGGTTACGTCGTGCCGGTTGGAAACCACGACGCCAGCACGGCCGTCAACGTGCGCGTCGTGACCAGCGAAACGAGCGGCATCGTCGTTCGTGAAGTCTATCCGGTCGCCGTGAAGCTTCCGAAGCACGGCAAGGTACGCGCCGAAGCCATTTATGTCGTGGGAGGGCCACAGCGCGTCTCGCTGGTCTCGGTCATGCAGGGCCAGCACAACAAGATCAAGGTCAAGAAGGGGAAAGGACACGCCAAAGGCCCCCGTAAGAACCACTGAGCCCGGCAGCAGAGCGGCGGAGGGATACGGTGTCCCTCCGCCGCTCTGCTGCCGCTCACCGCAGCTGACCTGTGACCGTCATGCTGGAAAGCTTTGAAAAGCCAAGAGCCACACCACACTCCCAAAGCCCAGGAGCGGTATGCTGAGGAACGCGATGGACGATTCCACGGTCATGTACGGAGGAAACGCCGGCTTCGTTGAAAGTTTATACGAGGACTATCTCCAGGATCCGGCATCCGTTTCGCCCCAGTGGCGATCCTTTTTTGAAGCACAGCGCGACGGCGCGCAGGAAACCCAACATAGCGTGGTGCAAGCCGCGTTCCTGCAACTTGCCCGTCAGGGCGGGCGGCGTATTGCCGCAGCCGCCAGCGCGCCCGAAACGCCCAACCGGGGCGTGAGCGCCCTGATCAACGCCTACCGGCTGTACGGTCATCTCGCCGCCAACGAAAATCCCCTGCGCTTTCGCGCCAAAGACCCGGTTCCCGAGCTTGATCCCGCGTCGTACGGCCTGACGGACACTGACCTGAATTCACCCGTGAGCGACGGCGCCTTCAATGGCACCCTGCGCAGCGTCCTCGAAGAGCTGCGCGCCACCTACTGCGGATCGGTCGGCTACGAGTTCGTCTATCTGCCCCGCGAGGAGCGCGAATGGTTCCAGGCCCGCGTCGAAGCGGGCCGTGGACACGGCAGCGCCACTCCCGAGCAGAAGAAGCGCCTGCTCGACAAGCTCAACGCCGCCGAAGGCCTGGAGCGCTACCTGCACGTTACTTACGTCGGACAGAAGCGCTTCTCGCTGGAAGGTGGCGAGAGCCTGATTCCGTTGATCGACATCATTATTCAGCGCGCCGGCGGCGCGGGCGTCAAGGAAACCGTGATCGGCATGGCCCACCGCGGCCGTCTGAACGTGCTGGTCAACATCTTCGGCAAGCGCCCCGCCGACCTCTTTGCCGAGTTCGAGGGCAAGAAGAAGCTCTCGGACGATCCGGATGTGGCCGGGGACGTCAAGTACCACATGGGCTTTTCGAGCAACGTCCGCACGCCCGGCGGCCCGATTCACCTGTCGCTGGCCTTCAACCCCTCGCACCTGGAAATCGTCTCACCGGTCGTGCACGGCAGTGCCCGCGCCCGTCAGGACCGCCGGGGCGACACCGAGGCGCGCCGCTCGGTGCTGCCCATCACCATTCACGGCGACGCGGCCATCGCGGGTCAGGGCGTCGTGATGGAAACCCTGAACTTCTCGCAGTTGCGCAGTTTCACCACCGGAGGCGCCATCCGCATCGTGGTGAACAACCAGGTGGGCTTCACCACCAGCGATCCGCGTGACACGCGCACCTCGCGCTACGCCACCGACACTGCCAAGATGATCGACGCGCCCGTCATGCACGTCAACGCCGACGACCCCGAGGCGGTCGCCTTCGCCGGCGCGCTCGCGCTCGATTACCGTCAGCGCTACGGCAAGGACGTCTTCATCGACCTGCTGTGTTACCGCAAGCTGGGGCACAACGAGGGCGACGATCCCACCATGACGCAGCCGGTGATGTACCGCGAGATCAAGGCCCATCCGGGCACGCGCGCCCTCTACGCCCAGAAGCTCGAAGCCGAGGGCGTCATTCCCAGCGGTGCAGCCGAGCAGCTCGTCGAGCGCTACCGTGACCTGCTCGATCAGGGCGAAACGGTGGTGCAGGAAATCGACAACGAGGAACAGAGCGCCCTCGCGGCCGACTGGGGCAAGTTCGGCGACAACCACTGGCATGACAGCATCGACACCGGCGTGTCCCTGGAAACCCTGCAGGAACTCGGGCGCAAGGTCACCGAGGTTCCCGAAGGCTTCGGGGTGCACCGTGGCGTCGAGCGGGTCCTGAAAGCCCGCCGCGAAATGGCCGAAGGGCGTCAGCGGCTCGACTGGGGCATGGGCGAAACCCTCGGTTACGCCTCGCTGCTCGCCGAAGGCTACAACGTGCGCCTGTGCGGTCAGGACGCCGGACGCGGCACCTTCGTGCACCGTCACGCCGTACTGCACGACCAGAACGCCCAGGACCCGGCAAACGAGGAATTCATCCCGCTCGCGCACCTGAATCCTCAGCAGGGCCGCCTGGAAGTCATCGACTCTACCCTCTCCGAAGAGGCCGTGCTGGCCTTCGAATACGGATACTCGACGAGCGAGCCCAGCACCCTCGACATCTGGGAAGCACAGTTCGGCGACTTCGCCAACGGCGCGCAAGTGGTGATCGACCAGTTCATCAGCGCCGGGGAAAGCAAATGGCAGCGCTTCAGCGGCCTCACGATGTTCCTGCCGCATGGCTACGAAGGCCAGGGCCCCGAGCACTCCAGCGCCCGCCTGGAGCGCTACCTGCAGCTGTGTGCCCAGAACAACATGCAGGTGGTGGTGCCCAGCTCGCCCGCGCAGGTCTTCCACATGCTGCGCCGCCAGATCCTGCGCCCGCTGCGCAAACCCCTGATCGTCATGACCCCCAAATCGCTGCTGCGCAGCAAGTTCGCGACCTCCGAACTGTCCGAACTGACACACGGCACCTTTCAGGAAGTCATCGGTGACCACCTCGACAAGCCCCGCCGGGCGGTCATCTCCAGCGGCAAGCTGCACTGGGAACTCGCAGAAGCCCGCGAGAAAAACGGCCTCGACAAGCAGGTCGCGCTGGTGCGCCTGGAGCAGCTCTACCCTTTCCCCGCCGAAGCGCTGCGAAGCGAACTGGCCAAGTACGGCAAAGTGGAGGTCGTCTGGGCGCAGGAAGAACCCTATAACCAGGGCGCCTGGCTGATGATTCAGGAAGATCTGCGTGGCGTGCTCGCCCCAGGCCAGACTCTCAGCGTCTCGAGCCGTCCGCGCACTGCCTCCACGGCCGTGGGCTACGCCAGCAAGAGCAACCAGGAACAGCAGGCCATCATCGAAGCGGCGCTGAACCTCAGCGTCGCCAAAGTGTAAGACAGGAACCCCCGCAATTCGCGGGGGTTCCGCTTGTCGTGACGGCAAGCGAACGCCCGGGCAGCAGGGCGCGATGACCCGGGTGCAGGACACTCAGGTATAAAGGAGCAGTAATGGCGGACATCAAGGTACCCGTATTCAGCGAATCGATCAGTGAAGGCACCCTGCTGAGCTGGCACAAGAAACCCGGAGACACGGTCAAGCGCGGCGAGGTCGTGGCCGAAATCGAAACCGACAAGGTCGTGCTGGAAGTCACGGCCCTGCAGGACGGCGTGCTACAGAGTGTCGCCAGGAACGAAGGAGACACAGTCCTCAGCGAGGAAGTTCTGGGCACCATCGGTGAGGGCGGAGCGGCGTCCAGCCCGGCTGCCAGTGCCCCCGCTCCGCAGGCGAACGTGCAGACGCCCAGTGCGGCTGCAGCGGTCGCCGAGAAACCGGCCGTGGCCACAGACGACCTCTCCCCCGCCGTACGCAAGCTCGTGATCGAGGGCGGCCTCGACCCCGCGCAGTTGCAGGGTACCGGCAAGGACGGCCGCATCACCAAGGGCGACGTCCTGGCCCACGGTCAGGCTGGCCCGAGCGCGACGGCGCCCGCGCAAAGCGTCCCGGCGGCAGGCACCCAGACGGTCAGCGCGCCCCTGCCGGGCGGCGCGCGACCTGAGCACGAAGTACCCCGCAGGGAGCACGAAGTACCCCGCAGGGAGCAGCGCGTGCCCATGACCCGCATCCGCGCCCGCATCGCCGAGCGCCTCAAGGAAGTCCAGAACACCGCCGCCATCCTGACGACCTTCAACGAGGTCAACATGAAGCCGGCCATGGACCTGCGCAAGAAGTACCAGGACGCCTTTGTCGCCAAGCACGGCGTCAAGCTCGGCTTCATGAGCCTCTTCGTGCGCGCCGCCACCGAGGCCCTCAAGCAGTTCCCGGTCGTGAACGCCAGCCTGGAAGGCAAGGATGTTATCTACCACGGCTACTACGACATCGGCATCGCGGTCGCGAGCGAGCGCGGTCTGGTGGTGCCCATCCTGCGCGACACCGACAGCATGAGCCTTGCGGGCATCGAGAAACAGATCGCCGACTTCGCGGGCAAGGCGAGAAACGGCAAGCTTACCCTGGAGGACATGACGGGCGGCACCTTCAGCATCACCAATGGGGGCACCTTCGGTTCCATGATGAGCACGCCCATCCTCAACCAGCCGCAGAGCGCCATTCTGGGCATGCACAACATCATCGAGCGGCCCATTGTCGAAAACGGCCAGATCGTGGCGCGCCCGATGATGTACCTGGCGCTCAGCTACGATCACCGCATCATCGACGGCCGTGAGGCGGTGCTGTTCCTGGTGACCATCAAGAACATCCTCGAAGACCCCGCCCGCCTGCTGCTCGACCTGTAATTTCCGTGGCGCCCAGAAGGTACGCCGAATCGGCGTACCTTCTGGGTTTTGCCTGATGACCACCCCATCTTGTCGATTGACCAGAGCGCGTCCACGTCAAACGGACCTTCGGCGCAGTGAGAGCGGCAAACGCGCGTTAGAATTTCGATCGTGGATACGTTTGATGTGATTGTCATTGGCGGTGGACCGGCCGGCTACGTCGCCGCCATCCGCGCCGCGCAACTCGGTTTCAAGACCGCCTGCGTCGATGCTTTCGAGCGTGGCGGCAAGGCCAGCCTGGGCGGCACCTGCCTCAACGTCGGCTGCATTCCCTCCAAAGCGATGCTCGACTCCAGCGAACGCTTCGAGATGGTGCAGCACGAGCTGGTCGATCACGGCATCCTCGTCGAGGGCGCTTCGCTCGACCTCGGCAAGATGCTCGCGCGCAAGGACGCCGTCGTCGACAAGATGAGCGGTGGAATCGCCTACCTGTTCAAGAAGAACAAGGTCACCAGCCTGCATGGTCTCGGGCGCCTTGTGCGGCAGGACCAGGGCGGTTGGGTCGTCGGCGTAGGCGAGCAGGAATTCGCAGCGAAGCACGTCATCATCGCTACGGGCAGCAGCCCGCGGGAATTGCCCCTGGCACCCTTTGGTGGACACGTGATGGACAATGCGGGCGCACTCGCCCTCGACCGCGTTCCCGGCAAGCTGGGCGTCATTGGCGCGGGTGTGATCGGGGTGGAGCTCGGTAGCGTCTGGCGCCGCCTGGGCGCCCAGGTCACAGTCCTGGAGGCCCTGCCGGGCTTTTTGCAGGCCGCAGACCCCGCCGTGGCGCGTGAAGCCCTCAAGCAGCTGCAGAAGCAGGGCCTGGAATTCCACTTCGGCGTCAAGATCGCCCGCATCGAACAGACCGAGGCGGGTGTGAGTGTCACGTATGCCGAGGGTGACCAGGAGGTCACCGCCCAGTTCGACAAGCTGATCGTCGCCATCGGCCGGGTCCCCAACACCCAGGGCCTGGGTGCCCAGGACGTGGGTCTGGAGCTTGACGAGCGCGGCTTTATCAAGGCCGACAGCCACTACCGCACCAACCTGCCCAATGTGTACGCCATCGGCGACGTGATCGGTGGCGCCATGCTCGCCCACAAGGCCGAGGAAGAAGGCGTCGCGGTTGCCGAGCTGCTCGCCGGGCAGGCCGGTCACGTCAACTACAACGTGATTCCCTGGGTCATCTACACCTCCCCAGAGATCGCCTGGGCGGGCCTGACCGAAGCGCAGGCCAAAGAGCAGGGCTACGACATCAAGAGCGGCCAGTTCCCCTTCAGCGCCAACGGACGCGCCGCCGGACACAACGACACCCGGGGCTTCGTCAAGGTCGTGGCCGACGCCAAGACCGATCGTATTCTCGGCGTCCACATGATCGGCCCCAACGTCAGCGAGCTGATCGGCGAGACCGTGGCGGTGATGGAGTTCGCGGGCTCATCCGAAGATCTGGCGCGCATCGTCCACGCGCACCCGACCCTGTCGGAAGTGGTGAAGGAAGCCGCCCTCGGCGTCGAGAAGCGCACGATTCACGCCTGAAGGAGCCACCCGGAGCCCAGCCTGATCAAGCAGCAAAAAGGACCGCATGGCGGTCCTTTTTGCTGGAGGCCGCAAAGGCGCGGGGGCAGTGTCTTCGGGGTGTTGACGGCCCGCTCATCCTCCGCTATTATTGCCCCCGTGCTCGAAAGAGCCCGACCCAGAAAAGCTGCACATCTGCAGCATGGCGGCCACCCAGGCCCCATCGTCTAACGGTTAGGACACTACCCTTTCAAGGTAGCGATACGGGTTCGAATCCCGTTGGGGTCACCAGAAAAACTGCCCGCCGCTCGGCGGGCAGTTTACTTTTTTTGATCCTGTCGCACTAGACTGTCCGGCGTGACTCGACTCGCCTCCCTCGAGGAACGACCGTCTACTTGGCTTCAGGCTTGGCTTGCTCTTCTGCCTGTTTTTCCCTTCCTGTCTGTAGCCGCGATTTTGGGGTTGCGCAGCCTTAACCAATTAGCGCCTGTGGTACAAGTTGTGCTTGCGGTGTATGCCACATCGCAGCTTATTGCCGCATGTTTCGCGCCCGAGCCGCTCCTAGCCCTCGGCACTGCGTCACTTCGCACACTGCTGATGTTTGGATTGATCGGCCTTGGCGTTCGTTTGAGGCGAGGTGCCGCACTGCAACCGCTCCTCATCGGCCTGCTCGTGGTCTTTGGCTTAGCGCTCATTACGTCATTCGGGTTTTCCGGCTCTCGTTTACTGTCATTCAGGCTCAGTCATCCATACTACACGCCTATTTCGCTCGGTCTCGCTGGCGCGTTTGCGCTGTGGATTGCTGTTGGTGCGCGCAAGGGTCCCGGTTGGTGGCGCGTTATGTCAGGAGTGCTGGCCATTGTCGTTCTCCTACTCAGCGGCAGCCGTGGCCCAATACTCGTCGCAGCAGTAGGAAGTCTTATGGCTCTTACGTCCAGCTCACGGCGCTTGCTGATCGGAATTGCCATGGTCCTTGCGCTGGGCTTAACGACCGCGTTGATTGGGGAGTCACAGCAGAATGTTTTCTCACGGATTGCCAGCCTCGACGCGACTGGTAGAGATATCGTGTGGAGCGATACTCTCAGCGTCATTGCCACACATCCAATAGGGGGAGTGGGCAGTTACCTGCTGGGCGGCATCATTGCACCCACAGAACAACAATGCGCGTGGTTCACAGCATTAGAAGAACGCGGTTTCGGCTGTCCTACTATGCTGGAAGCTCTCAACGGCGCATGGATTATTGCGCATAATGGCTTTTTGCAACAAGCGGGCGAAACAGGACTAATAGGAACGGCCGGACTGTTCCTGCTGCTCGGCTGGATCGTACATGGCGCTCTCATGGCGAAAGATCCTCTGGTGCTGGCCGTTGTCTCAGGCCTCCTGCTTGCAAACCTCACCGACAACGTGACACTTCTACCTAGCCCATTCTTTGCCGAACTCTTCTGGTTGGCCAGCGGTATGGCTCTGGCCAAAAAGTCAGAGACCGACCATCGAGGTGCTCTCGTGGCAGGCGTAGCACTTTTGTCTGTTACCAGCTTCCCCGTTTATGTCAGCGCCACCCAGTCTACTGATGCGAACACCTACATCATGAGGTCGCTTGTTGCACCGACGCGCTGGGCAGCAGACGAACCGTACCTCGTCTGGGTCAGTCTTAGGGTGCCTGCCGGGGCATACCGCCTTCAATTGAGGGCGTGCAGCACGACATGCCGCACAATGAGTGTTCTACCTGTCACGGCTGAAAACGGCACAATAGAGCAGGCAATCGGAGGCTTCCTGCCTTCGAGAATACAGAGGTTGGAGCTGCGCCTTCTCGACGCCAAGACCACTCCATGGCAGCTACGGCCGTTGGCCCGGGCAACTTGGGCGTTAGGTAAGGATGGTCCATGAAAAACCTACGTTGCTCCCTGCTTCTACTGCCTGGCATTGCCTTTATTGTAGCGTTGGCGACAGCACTTTTTGGGCTTGTCGCTCAAATCCCACATCCTAACCTGTTTCGATCCTCCTCTGACGTTCGGCCCTGCACCATGACCGCGCCATCGCTGACTGCGTGGACTCCCACACCTGCCGGAGAATGGACGGGCTCATCAGGAGTTTTGGACGGTCCGTCCTCGCTGGTTTTCAAAACCTGCACAGCCGGGCAAATCCACATGATTGTCAACGGCACCGTTGTCGACGGTTGGGGTCCGTTGATGATAGTTACCCTTGACGACGTCATTTTATTGGAAAAGGAAGTGCGCTCAAGAACCTCAATGGACCTCGTCGTACCACATGCCGGGACAGTGCGTATCTCCTTCCCAAATGATCGCTACCGGTCTGAAGTGCGCGGTGTCCTGCTGACCAGGATCTGGCCTCAGCCACACGCCACCTGCGGCCGCGGGCAACCAGCAATTCAGAGCCGCGGCTCGGCCCCTCCATGGAGCCCTCTCTGGGGTGGGGCGCTGTATGACAGCTCAGAGTATCTCGTGCACCTTTGTGGACCGGGGATGCTGAGACTTGGCGTCAAGGGTCTTGTCGCTGAAGGAGTGGCACCACAGATTAGGGTCCTTCAAGGGGACCAAATTTTGCTGGAGGTTGCGCCGAGCAGTGTTCGGCAGTATGACGTGCCAGTGCGGCATAGTGGGATAGTTCGGATTACGCTTACGAACGGGTTTGCCCGGGAGGTTGCGAATCGCAAACTCATCATTGAGCGTTTTACTGTCGCCCCAGTCAACTGAACACGATGGGCTGCACAATCAAGCACTCGCTGCGCAGTCGATTTCTTTCTAAGAGACTGCTTCGTACTCAGTTGTCCTCTTGGCTCGCTTGAAGCTGGCTCTCGGGAATGAGTTGGTGCAGAGCTGCGCGAGCACTACTTGCCCGTCCATCCCGGGCGAGGGCCTCAAGTTCCCGAACCCGCGCCGTTACATAACTCGGATCGAGACGCTCGAGTTGTGCGACAAAGATGTCCCGATGGCTGGTGGCACCGACGTTCTCACCGGTGGTAAGCAATTCCTCGTAGAGCTTCTCGCCAGGACGCACACCCGTGAAAACTACTTCAATGTTGCGGGCGCCCGAAAGCCGGATTACGTCTTGAGCGAGATCAGCGATCTTTACGGGCTCACCCATGTCAAGGACGTACACGTTGCCGTTCTGGGCCAGTCCACCCGCTTGAAGAACCAGACGCGCCGCCTCAGGGATGGTCATAAAGTACCGCCGCATCTCCGGATGTGTGACCGTTACAGGACCGCCTGCGCGAATCTGCGTAAGAAAGGTTGGAATGACACTGCCACGGCTTCCCAGTACGTTGCCGAAGCGCACTGACACGAAAGACTGTTCCGGCCTCGCGCGTTGTGCGGCGGTCGAGATAACCATCTCCGCGATGCGCTTGGTCGCGCCCATGACCGATGTTGGGTTGACGGCCTTATCAGTCGAAATATTGACAAGCCGCGCAACCTGGAATTCCAGACATAGTTCGGCGATATTTCGGGTACCTACGATGTTATTGAGAATTGCCTCCGATGGACTATCTTCCATGAGTGGTACATGTTTATGTGCTGCAGCATGGAAAACAACACTCGGGCGCTGTTCCTGGAAAATGGCTCGCAGACGTGTGGCGTCCCGGACATCACCAATCAGGGCAACACATTGGACTTCTGGCCAGTCGCGCAATAACTCCTGCTGAATCGAGAAGACACTGTTTTCTCCTCGGCCAAGCAAGACGATCTTCCGGGGAACAAATCGGGCAATTTGACGTACGATCTCTGAGCCGATCGAGCCACCGGCACCGGTCACGAGCACGACTTGTTCCCGCAAATAGCCGGCAATACTCTCGGTGTCGAGTTGGACCGGATCTCGGCGCAGCAGGTCCTCGACATTCACATTACGGATCTGCGCGATGTCCACCTGCCCGCTTAAAATCTCGAACATGCCCGGCATAATGCGGTATCGCACGCCTGCGGTTCGCGCGAGATCTACAACCCGGCGCACGAACTGTCCTGCAGCTGAGGGTACAGCAATCAGCACCTCGTCCGCCTTGCATCGCTGCACTACATCAGCCAGCATGTCAACCGTTCCCAGCACCGGTAGACCGACAAAAGTTCTCCGCTGCTTGTCAAGACGATCGTCAACAAAAGCAACAGGCACAAGGCCAGCTTCCGGGTGGCGAAGCATCTCACGAGCGATCATGATTCCCGCCTCACCCGCTCCAACGATTAAAACCTTCTGGGCCCCTTCAATACGCTGGCGTTGTTGAGTCTCATTGAATGCTCGTGTTCCCAACCGCACTCCGCCTAGAATCAGCGCAGCAAGAATGCCCTCAATGATGGGGATACTACGCGGAACGTGTAAGACAGGCGTTATCAGGAAACAGAGGGCCAGCGATGTCAGGGTTCCAACTCCAACTGCCCGTGCCAGAACGTAAAGGTCTCTTGTACCAGACCGCCCCCACGCCTGACGATTGAGCCGGTAGTGCGAGATCAATGCCATCTTGAGCAGTACGCCTGCCAAAACATAAATGACGAGCTGCGTCCCGTACATTTGCATGGACATGCCAGCCCTCAGAACAAAGGCAAGGGGCGCCGCAAGAGTCCACAGTGACAGGTCGATCAGATATTTTCGCAACAGCATGAACTCACCATGAGCTGGCCTGGGTGATAAGACACTTCGAAATCGACTAATGAGTCCCAGGCATCACCGAAACTTCGCAATCTCCCTCAGTGTACTGCTGTTTCGCTGAGGTCAGGCTGATTTTGACCAGATTCCTTTAATGTGTGCCTCGACCACCAAACACCGCGCGAATGGTCAGCAACAGGATTTGTAGGTCTGTACATAGACTCATACGGGAGAGGTATAGGGCATCACGACCAACTTTTTCTTCGTCGTCAAGATCATCACGGCCCGTCACTTGGGCCAGACCGGTGATTCCCGGGCGTAATTCGTCCACTCCATTCGCCTCACGCATCCTCAAGACGCGTTTCTGCGTCATCAGTGCTGGGCGTGGTCCGACGAAGCTCATCTCGCCACGCAGCACATTGAGCAGCTGAGGCAGCTCGTCAAGACTCGTCTTGCGCAGTAGATGCCCGACGCGTGTGATCGGATTGAGTCCTGAGACGCGCATATCTTCGGTCGACAGGTCCGGCGTATCGACGTACATCGTCCGGAATTTGTAAATGGGAAATGCGTGGTGACCATGGCCCGCGCGCCATTGTATGAAGAGCGCAGGACCAGGACTGTCTAGCCGTATGAGTAAGGCGATCAGCAGCAAGATGGGCAAAAAGGCCAGACCGAGAAACACGGCAAACATGATGTCAAGCGCACGCTTTACTGGATAGTACAGCCCTCTGCTCCGAGTCGACGGCGAAGATGATCCCGTAGCGCTAACCAAAGTGCTTTCCATGGAACCCCGTACCGCACGGGACAGACCCTCGTCCAGATCAAGCGGCGGGCACCAACCCAGGACACGCGTTGCCTTGGCCGTCGAAACTTCCAATGAGCCAACGAGCCGGTCTACCTCGTCGGTTCGGCGTAATACCCGTCCCAAAGCGCGAAGCACCCAGACGGGTACCCGCAGCAGTCGGCCGGAACGTCCATACTGCCAGGCCAGGCGTCGATACAGGTCTGCAGTAGATACCGCCTCGCGGTCAGCCACAAGGAACGTTTCCCCGGCCGCAGCCGGATGATCGACGACCCGCGAGAGAAAGCTCACGAGATTGTCGAGTGCCACCATGCTCCTACGGTTGTGAACAGCGCCAAGGGGTAACGGAAGATCCCGGCTTGCCCACCGCATAAGACGTTCAAAATTGGCCTTCACACCCGGTCCATACACGAGTGGCGGTCGCACGATAACAACTTCCATTCCCGAAGCAAAAGCCAGATCGAGCAGGGCCTGCTCTGCCTCCCATTTTGAAAGTCCATACGGATCGACCGGACGCGGATCATCGTGTTCCGTAAAGGGTGTAGTATCCGTGGCCTCCCCATTGACCTTGACGCTGCTCACAAAAACGAAACGGCGCACGCCGCAACGCGCCGCTTCGTGCGCGAGACGCAACGTGCCGTGTACATTGACCCGACGAAAAGCCTCCAGCGGATCGGCAGCGGTGTCATCCATCACGTGCACCCGAGCGGCGAGACTTACCACGCACGATACCCCGGAGAGCGCTTCCGACCAGTCTGTTTCAAGCCCAAAATTATGCACTCTAAAAGGCTCTGCTCCTGGTGTGACCTCCGCACTTTCCCGAACCACCGCGCGAACGTGGCGGCCTTCACGCACGAAATGTTCGCACAGCGCGCGCCCAACAAAGCCGTTTGCTCCCGTAACAAGCACCAGTGGTTTGACGGTCATGATTCGTGTTCCCCCTGCTGTCTCCGCTTCTGTCTCTGCACAGCGGCGAAGTGCCGTTCGAGTTCGTCAAGAAGCCGTTCCCGTTCGAAATGCTCCAGGAAGTAGATTCGTCCTCGCACCCCATACTGCTCGCGTTCGTTTTTACCCATGGCGTACATCTTCCGCACGGACTGCGCCAGTGAGACCGGGTCCTGTGGAGAAACAGTCAAGCCAGCACGCGCCTCCCGCACGATTGAAGCGCCTTCCCCCTCCAGAGCCGCAATTATGGGACGTGCACATGCAAGGTAGGACTGAAGTTTGGCAGGAACAGTCAAAGCGAAGATCGGGTCACGCTTGAGTGTCACCAGCAGGGCGTCAGCGTGTGCGAAGTACTTCGGCATGTCGCTTACCGGGCGGCGGCCCACGAGGTGCACCTGTTCCTGTAGCCCGCGCCGTTCTATCTCGGTTTCCACCCAAGATCGCATGCTGCCATCACCAATGAGAATCCAGCGAATATCAGGAAGGTCACGCACCAGTTCGGCGGCAGCAAGGACAGTCGGTAGGTCCTGGGCTGTACCCAGGTTACCTGCGAACATGACTCGAAAGCCCTTGGGAAGTTCCGCGCCAACATCGGGCGCTTCTTCGACACGCATAGGCCGGTAAAGCACCTCAGCGCTCTGGGGATAGTAGGCAACACCGTCATACCGCCTTCCGACCCGCTGCACAGACGGAATGAAAGCCCTTGATGTGACAAGAATCAGGTCGCAGTGGCGGTAAATCCAGCGAACCATACGCTCCACTGAAGCCAGGATGATAGGAGATGTCACAAAGCCAGTGGCCGACAGGCTCTCGGGCCACAGGTCCTGTACCCAGAACACCAGCGGCGTCCGGCGTAAAAACCTCAGGACGATGGCAGGAAACCCGACAGTCATAGGGGAAGGCTCGTACACGAAAATGATGTCGAACCGGCCACGGCACAGCAGTGGGCCCAACAAACTGGCGGCCAAGGCAAACGAAAGGTAGTTGAGCGCGAGGCTCCGCGCGCCGCCCGCACCCCTAGCCAACATGGGCACCCGCGATACCCGGGCGCCGCAGAAGGTCTCACGTCTCACTCCGCGCCCGTAGCCGGCGGCGAAGGTGCCCTCAGGGTAATTCGGGTGTCCGGTCAAGACCATGATTTCATGACCACGTTGGGTGAGTCCTTCAACAAGGTCGTTGATCCTGAAGTTTTCTGGCCAGAAGTACTGTGTGACGAGCAGGATACGCATGGTCAGGATTCCCGCCACACCACGCGGTTGACGTAATCCGTGTAGCTCAGGATGAGACGGAGAACCTTGTCGGATACGTTTGTCATGCTGTAGTCAGCGACCTGGCGCAGCATGCGCTCCTCGCCACGCGGCTGGTGTTCCAAAATCGCAAGGCCCTGAAGCACACGGTCCACGCTAAGGCCCGTCATGATGACCGAGGCCTCTTCCATCCCTTCGGGTCGCTCGTGCGCCTCACGGATGTTGAGTGCGGGGAAATTCAGAATGGAGGATTCCTCGGTGATGGTGCCGCTGTCGGAGAGCACCGCCCGTGCGTATTTTTGAAGATGTACGTAGTCGTGGAAGCCGAGCGGTTTGAGCAGTTCGACGCGTGGGTCGAACTGCAACCCCAGGATTTCAATACGCTTTCGCGTGCGAGGGTGCGTACTGACGATCATGCGGCGGTCGTATCTGCTGACGACCGTGTTGAGAATCTCGTGGAGACGGCGAATCTGACGCTCGGTGTCCACGTTCTCTTCCCGGTGGGCGCTGACCACAAAGTACTCACCGCGCGTCAGACCGAGCCGTGCGAGCACGTTCGACGTCTCGATTTGAGGTGCGTAGTGCATGAGCACCTCGAACATGGGGCTGCCGGTCTTGACGACGCGATCAGGTGGAAGTCCCTCACGAAGCAAGTACTCACGGGCAATGGAAGAGTACGTAAGATTCACATCGGACGTGTGGTCCACGATGCGGCGGTTGGTCTCTTCAGGTACGCGCTCGTCAAAGCAGCGATTACCAGCCTCCATGTGGAAGATAGGAATCCGCCGACGTTTCGCGGGAATGGCAACGAGGCAGCTGTTCGTGTCACCCAGCACCAGCAACGCTTCCGGCCTGACCTGCTCCAGTATTGGGTCGATCTCGCTGATAATCCGCCCGATCGTCGCGGCCGCCGTTTCACCGGCAGCATTGAGGAAGTGGTCGGGACGGCGTACCCCTAGATCATTGAAAAACACTTCGTTGAGCTCGAAGTCGTAGTTCTGACCGGTATGCACGAGCACGTGATCGACGTGCTCGTCAAGACGGGCCATCACACGCGACAAGCGGATGATCTCAGGCCGAGTCCCGACAACCGTCATGACCTTTATGCGCTTCACAGCTGCACCTCTTGAGGATAGGTGTCGGGTGCCTTGGAATCATAAAGTTCATGCGTCCAGAACAAGGTCAGGACCTCGGTATCACCCACGTTGGTGATGTTATGGGTGTGCAGCGTGGGAATGTCAACGTACGAAGGACGCTCGCCACTCACGCGGAACACCTCAACATCCGTGTCCAGGACATGCCGAATACGGATTTCGGCCTCGCCGGCTACGACCAGAAAGCGCTCGATCTTGTGGAGGTGGTAATGGTTGCCGCGCGTGATCCCGGGCCGTGTGGTAGACAGGAAAGTCTGACCACCATTGAGGGTGCGGACCGCTTCAAACAGCGATCCGCGCGGGTCGCTGTGCAGCGTCAGGGAAACCGGGTACCGGCATGGGTAGAGATACGAGCGGTAGGTGTTGAACAGATCACGTTCAAACTCGTCACGTACATCCGGGAAAATGTGCTGACCGTATAATGTGTCGAACTCCTGCAGTTTGCCAAGCAGGTCGGCGACGCTGATGGGGCGCCCGGGCAGTTCGCCTTCTCCGGTAATACCGTCTCGAAGGACGCACAGCACCTCACGTGCCACCGTCTGGGCATGCACCTGATGTGTGAGTGCATCGCTGTGCACGGTGGGCTCGTTGCCGTGTGCCACCTGATGGCAGAAAGTCGATACGACAGAGTTATAGAAGGGCTGCCCACCCTCGCCGAAGACATTTGGCAGGACAAGATTGTAGAACTTCGCGCCCACCCGCTCTGCCCAGGCAGAAAAGATCGCCGCGCACTCTCGCTTGGACGCGCCGTAGGGCGTATCGCGCCGGGCGTGTATCGAGGAGGAAAACACCAGGTGCGGTGCAACGTCCGCTCGTTCACAGGCAGTGGTAAGGTCATGGCCAAGGCGAACGTTCGTCGCAGCCACCTCTTGGTCGTCACCGCGATTCATGCCCGCAAAGTGTGCGATAGCGTCACAGGAACGTACGAACGCGTCAAGCCTGGCGGAATCGTGAAAAGTTTCCCGGCTAGCGATGACGGTTTCAATATCACCCTGGCCCTGCAAATGAACCCGCAGATGGCGACCAAGAAGTCCACCAGCTCCGGTCACACCTATCCTCATCATGTAACGGTCTCCCAGGATGAGAGTTCTGCCCGAACAGCAGGCAGGGTCAATAGCAAATGCTCGATCTCCTTGACAGCCATACGGTGGGTATTATGCGACGTGTAATCGTCGAGATCCGCCTCGTCCGGCTCACCTTCGGTAAAGTACTTCTCGTAGTTGAGATCGCGGTCATCCATAGCGACCCGCAGATAGTCGCCCATGTCCTGTGAATGCGCCAGTTCACCGACTGTTGCGAGAGTCTCGAAGAGCTTCTCACCGTGTCGCATTCCGATGGTCCGAACTGGGACACTCGTGCCGAACAGGTTCTGCAGAGCCTGCGCGAGGTCCTCAACCGTGCAAGCAGGTGCCTTTTTGACAAACATGTCACCTTGACGGGCATGCCCAAAGGAGAACAGCACCAGTTCGATCGCGTCCTCAAGAGACATCATGAAGCGTGTCATGCGTCCATCAGTAACCGTGATGGGCTGATTTGCCTTGATCTGCTGAATGAATAGAGGAATGACGCTGCCGCGTGAGTACATGACGTTGCCGTAGCGAACGCTGGACACGACCGTGTCGTCCGGTTCAAGGCGGCGCGCGACAGACTGGGCGACCTTTTCCATCAATCCTTTGGTCATGCCCATGGCATTGACAGGATAGGCGGCCTTGTCAGTGCTCAGACAGACAACGTGCTGTACACGGTGCGCCACTGCGGACTCTACCACGTTGTGACTTCCGACGACGTTCGTCATGACGGCCTGCATCGGAAAAAACTCACACGACGGCACTTGCTTAAGGGCGGCGGCGTGGAACACGAGATTCACACCGTGCATGGCACCATCAACGCTGGCCCGGTCCCGCACATCGCCGAGATAGAAACGAACGCGCGGATCGCGCAATTCAATGCGCAGGTGCTCCTGCTTGAGCTCATCACGGCTGAAGATGCGGACTTCCCGAACATCCTCTCGCAGCACTCGCTCAAGCATGGTTTTGCCAAAAGAGCCGGTGCCTCCGGTGATCAGGACGGTCTTGTTGGTGAGATTGGCACTCATTTTAGGTCTCCTTGAGGTACGACGGTTTCCAAAACCAACATCAGCTGGTGAACATGATCACGCCACGTCCAGTTTTTGTGGCGCTCGGCTTGAATGTTTAGGATCGGTAGGCGCTGCATGGCCGCGTCAGCGATCAGGCGCGCATATTCTTCCGCGTCACGAGGATTAAACAGGTAGGCCCGGCCGTGCGAAACCTCACGAAAGACGGGCGTATCAGCGGCAAGCACTACCTTGCCACGGTCAATGCCCTCAGCGACGCCCAACCCGAAGCCTTCATACTGAGAAGGGAAACCCAGAGCAGACGCGTTGCGAACAAGCCATTCCAGTTCTTCTGAACTGACCCTACCAAGGAACACGACGTGTTCCTCGACGCCCAGATTTCGGGTCAGTTCCTCAAGATCACCTATGTCGTGGCGTTCTGCCGTCATCACAAGGTAAGTCTTCTCGTACTCGTCGGTCTGCTTCGCTTTCAGGATGGCCATGGCCTGGATACCTAGTGCCAGATTTTTGTGCGGTGCATGATGTCCGCTTTGCAAAACGAAATACTTCACACCCTCTGCCAGCTGAACAGGACGCCGTTCATCTGCCACTGCGGGGAACGACGCCTCATGTATAGAAACGACGGGCACGCTCAGCCTCGGCATGAGCATACGGATCTCGTCCGCCACTGCCACCGTCGGGGTGACAATCATACTTGCCCGAGCAATCGAGGCGTGAATAGCGCGACGTCGCGAACGGAACAAGAGTGGCTTGAATTTGGGATGCTCGCGCGAATAGTAGTCGTTCACCATGTCGTGAACCATAAGGACGGAGGGCCATGAGACGTTTGGCATGATGTTGAAAGGAAAGAACAGAACGTGCGGCCCGAGCTGTCGCAGTAGCCGTGGCAGCACCATCTGTTCCCAGAGGTACACGGCGAAGTTCACTCGTGGCACCTTTACCGTCACGACTTTAAGTCGGGGAAACCGCGCCCTGATCGGTGCCGCCGCATCCTCGTTGACGACGATGACAACCTCAACGTCGCTGTCCAATTGCTCAAGCTCGGCGAGCAGAGAATACAGATATGTTTCCGCTCCATAAGTGCGCCCTGGGAAAAAACGTGGAGCAACAATGATCACGCGTTTTGGTCGTGGCGTGGCTGTGGCACTATGTGGTGACGGCACGGGCGTTCCTCTTTCTCTCTGCGACCTGAGTATAGGGGCGCAACCGACACCTGGGGCCTTGATGACATATGACGTCAGCGTTCATGCGGTGCCCTTTCCTGACCGGGCAATGCTGCTACGGTATTCGTTCAGGAAATGCTCGCGCGCCGACTGAATCGAGAACCGCTCCTCGACGAGTTTCCGGGCACGACATGACAGTTCATTCCGCAGGCTTGGGTTCTGAAGAAGCTGTTGTAAGGCCCCTGCAAGCGCTTCTGGATCGTTAAGAGCAACGAGCAGCCCCGTGCCCCCATGAGCGATCATGGTCTCGGGCCCGCCGCTCGCGGTCGAAACCACTGGACAGCCGCTGGCCATCGCCTCTAGAAGGACTAACCCAAGGCCTTCCTCATCGCTGGAGAGCGCAAACGCCTGCGCTTGTGCATAAAGCATTCTTAACTCGTCCATACCAACATCGGGCCGCAGATCGACATATGGCCGCAGCTGTAGTTCGTCAAGCAGGGCAAGGTCAACCGGACGTGGCATTGTCTTGCCAGCAAGTACGAGACGTGGAGCCTGATGAAGCTGGTCACGAAGTTGTCGATATGCACGGAACAGTAACGAGACGTTCTTGCGAGGATCGTTGAAGCGTCCCACCGACAAGATATAGGGATCTTTCAACACACGTTCCGACAAAGACATAGGGTGAAAGAAGTCAGCGTCAACCCCGGGAGGGTCAAATCTGACCTTTGTCGGAAAGCGTCGTCTTAACTCTCGATCCATCCAGCGGTTCTCGACCTGCACCACGTCGGCGCGGGCCAGGGCCAGCATGTCAATGCGGGCGGTAATTTCGGTCATCACCCGCCGCAGCAGTGGTATAAGACCCCGTCCTTGAAGAAGCATTCTCCGCTCGTTCCGAATGAGGGTCGCCGTTTGCAACAGCACTGGCGCCTTGGTATCACGCGCGGCGTATCCAAAGGCGGGAGATCCGGTAACGCACTGTACGACATCGTATTTATCAAGCAGAGCGGTGAGCTCGGGCCGCGGAAGGTAGCGCATGAATTCGAGCTCTCGAAGGCGGCAGCCGACATGGATGTAGTTACGGCGACCATCAGTCATTCTTGCCTGACCTGGGCGGCGCCACCATGTAGCAGGAGCGAGCAAAGACGTGCTGAGGGGGTCGCGCGCCGAGGTTGCAAGGGAGATAACATCAAAATCAAATTCAGACTGCTCAAGAACAGTCTCGATGAAACGCGCGACATTTTTAACCCCTCCCTCTTGAGAATAGTCAGGGACGACAAGCGCAATTCTTCCAGCACGCTTTTCCACTACACAACCCCTCTCAGTGACAGACCGCCCTCGTCGAATTGATTCTGCTTCCTATTTCTGATGAGTATGGGCATAAATATAACAAAAACAATGATTTGATTAATCGTACTGATCAACATAAGAATCGCTTGGCTTTCAATATTCAGGATTGTAGGAATTAGCGCAAGCAGTATGATGACCGAAGCACCACTGATCAGCCGGTTGTAGAGAATGGCCAGACCGGCGCCTACAAGAAACGACACCACACCGACGCCCCACCATCCCCCCATAAGGTAGCCCTCGCCGAAGATAGTCATGGCAGAAGATGTTGTCGTGTTCTTCGGCATGTCGAAATACCTGATGCTGAAGTCCCGTCCCTCCGTCAGCACCGGCTTGGACGGCCAGACTGCGCGCGGTACATACACCGCTCCGATTAGCAGGAGTTTGGAATATCCCTGGAATTCGTAGCGTGAGGGCGTCCGGTCGTAGATGAGCGCAGGCGCATATACCATGGGTGCCTGACGTGCGGCCACCTTATTTGCCGCCGTCTTGAGGCTCTCCTGTATGTCCGTTCCCCAGGTGGCACGAAGAGCGTCAATAAGCGATGAAGCCGGTGCCCTTGGTGTGTAAATCCCCTCCACGAGCCCTGAGCGCAACCTCTCGGACACCGGAATAACCACGGTGATGACAAGCGCAAGCCCCGCGAGACTTGCCAGAAGCTTACGGCTGAGGCGACGACGGATTCGCAAAAATTGGTTGATGATCATGGCAGTGAGAAGGGCTGTCAGACCGAGAGACAGAATTGGCCCCTTGAAGCCTCCGGCCAGGACGATAAACATCTCTCCTAAGGCGACGACCAGCAACGGAGCAGCTGACCACCTCCGCGCAACAAACATCATGACTGCGATAACAAAAAGAAGTGTACGTAAGGCTGACACCGCAATCAGGAGCTGCTGTACGAACTGTGCGCCGCCCGAGGTTTCGCCACCGTCCTGAAACTCGGTGCCAAACATGACTAGTGCACCCAGACCGATCAAGAAGGTCGCAGCATAGAGACCATAGAAGCGGTCCCACCGAACCCGCGTTCCTTGCGTCAAAGGTGGGGCGAGCAGCATCTTTCGCCGCAAGCCCAGCAGATAAACCGACATGACGAGCAGCAGCCCACAACTCAGCATCGCAGCGCCCACGACTGCCTGATGATTGTTGACTATTGCCGAGAGCGGCAGGTAAAGCCTGAGGAGGGTGTTATCGCTCAAGGCAAAAAGTCCGGGCAACAGCATGGTTCCCAGGCACCACAGGGCGATCAGCAGGGGCGGGTGTGACAAGACCGTGAATCTTACCAGCTCACGGACACAGACGACAAAAATCAGCATGCCCAGGAGCAGCAGGAGCAGAACGACAACGTAAGAGTGGATTGCGTCGTTCTCATGAACCATGGATGGCACAAACGCCATTGCTTGAACAATGGCCAGCATGCAAAGCATGCTGGCCCCTCCATAGCGGGCAAGCATGCCCCATGACTTCCAGGGCGGGAATTCAGTCATCTCAGGTCGCTCCGGGCCGCTCAGCAGATGTTGGCAATGAGCTGGAAGGGTGATCAAGAGGCATAAAGAAGGCATCAACGTACCCACGGACAGGACCAAGGAAACCACCCCTGTATCCCTGCGCGTAATTCTTAATCAGTGCAAGCGAGTAATAGAGCGACACCAAGGCCTCGCGAGCAAAAACCCACCACCGCTGCACGGGCGAGAAGTGACGCCTGTGGCTGTTCAGTCGCACAAAATGCGTGTAGTTCCGCCTCCAGTAGTACAACTTTCGCTCCGAAACTGCTCCAGTCTTGTCGTTGTGGAAGATCACAGCGCCTGTGACCAGATAGCAGCCTCCGTGCGCGCCAAGCCGGTAGGTGTACTCCAAATCATCGGCTTGATAAAAGTACTCTCTGATCGGTAAACCGTAAATCTCAATAGCAGCCCGGTTAACCAGCGGACCCACAAATCCGTTGGCGTCAATCCTCACGACAGCATGCTGCATCAGTTCTTGTGCCAGTGGACGATCGACAAGGTCAGCAGTGATCTGCTTGTGATGGAACAGTTGGAGGTCACCGGTATCGTGATGCACGATTTTGGGGCACAGGATGAGTGGTCGATCACCCAATGCCGGGGCGGGGTCAAGGAGCTCTTGGAGGCAGCCCACGGCAGGAATTGCATCGTCATCCATGCACCACACCCAGTCATATCCGTGCTCGTACGCCCAGAGCATCCCGGCATTGAAGCCACCCGCACCACCGATATTCTCGTTTAGATTCAGCAGCGTAACGTCCGGAAACTCATCGCGGATCATCGCCGCCGTTCCGTCCGTACACGCATTATTTACCACGAGGATTTGCTCGACAGACCGGACCTGCGAGCGTAGACCGTCGAGATTCATTCGCAGCATATCTTTACGATTGAAGGTCACGACGACTGCGCAAACCCGCTCACAATCGGCTGTCACGACTCCACCTCGCACACCGTGATTACACCCATACGGCGAGCGCCTATCACCATCACATCAAACTTCATCCATCATCCTTTCGGCACACGCCGACTGCCGACTCCAGCCACATCCTGGCATAGGCGCGGGGCAATCGCAGGGAACGTCCTTCGACGGCGTCACCTCAGCAGTTGATAATACTGTTAGCCAGGTGAATCCGCAGCCACTTGACAGTACGGATATTCCTATCTTCTAAGTGTCGGCCGTGCCTTTCGGTAGAACTACCGCTTACCGTCATCCTCCTGCGCAGCTACGAGGATCATTGTCGGGTTGTGGATATGTCGTTCCTGATGTGAAGCCTGCGCGTCAGCACACGCCCAAACGCCTTGATGATACCGGCAACAAGCCGAAAAAAGACGAGCGGTGCCTCAACGCCTGCCCGGCGGAGTATAAATCGGACTGCTGCTGCGTCGCCTGTGGTGGAAAAGGGTGAGGAGGGAACAAAACGGTTTCGAATGACCCTATCGAGGAGACCCGCCAAATAGCCTACTCGGTTCAAGCGTACAGGAAACTTCAACTGCAGCTGATCGATTACTTCAATATCAGCCTGAACAATGGCTCCAATGGTGATTGAGTTATGGAATCTTTGTGTCGTCGAGTACCATACAAGATGCGGACATACAGAGCGCAGGATCACGCGAGAATGCAGAGCCACGGTGAAAGCGAATAGCTGATCCGTGGAAATCTGCTGACCGGGATCAAATTTAATCTGATGGAGGCGGATAATATCAAAGTCAAAGATGATTTTTTGCATAGGAGCGAACGGGAGACTAGCAGTATCCAAACACGATTTGACATACGGTAAGGCCGCCAGTACCTCGCACTGCTGATCGGT
This sequence comes from Deinococcus peraridilitoris DSM 19664, assembly GCF_000317835.1. Classification (NCBI taxonomy): domain Bacteria; kingdom Thermotogati; phylum Deinococcota; class Deinococci; order Deinococcales; family Deinococcaceae; genus Deinococcus; species Deinococcus peraridilitoris. The sequence goes on from NC_019793.1 coordinate 957,695, forward strand.
TTGCTGTCCCCAGAGCTTCGGCAGAGATCCTTCAGACCGCCAGTAGGCTGTAGTCATCATGCCAGCCGACCAATCCGACATATATTTCAGTTTACGATGCAGTTGAGGGTCGTCAGCAATAGCGTCATTGGCAAATATGAACAGAAGGTACTTTCCGCGCCCAAGCTCAAGCGCACGGTTCCAGTTCTCGACACGACCAATGTTCGTGTTGTTGGTTTCAATCCTGAGCATGGGCATCGTCGCTTTATACTCCAAAACCAGAGCGACAGAATCGTCCCCTGAAGCATTGTCGATAACTAATACCTCATACTGTTCTGGCAGCAAGTCAATGTTTCGGCAGGAATCAAGTGCCCGTTTCAGGTTCTCGCCACCGTTGTAGTTAGGAATAGCGATGGTTAGCATTGGTCGTTCCACACTGGCTCCTTTCTTCAAGAGCTCCTTCTTCCAATACCAGAAGGGAAGGTGCCGAATCGTCTCCACAAGGTCAACGCTGCTCCGCCTGCCACAGCCACCTCCGATGCTATGGTCGCAAAAATTGCACCGTTGATGCCAAGCATAGGGATAGCAATCAAATTGAGTGCAATGTTGAGCACGGCTCCAACTGCGACAATCCTCAGATAAACCACGTGCGCTCCCCACATATTGATCGGGTTTGCCAGCGCTCCTGCAAGGTATGAGGACAGGATGTTAAACGACAAAATCATCAACACACGCGACGCCTCGGCAAACTGATTCCCGTACACCACGTGAATCACGATGGAGTGCAGCGAGATCACGCCAACGAAGACCACTATGGCCAGAGCCATAGTGGAAGCGGCATATTTCTTCAGAACGTCCGTGCTCCACGGGTTCTGCGCCAGGCGCGGCGAGAAAACCTGATATAGAAGTGTCGTTGGTACGATGGCAAGCACCAGAATGTTGTAGGCAGCCGAATAGATGCCCACGGCTTCGCTGCCCAGGTAGTACTTCAGCATGAGGCTGTCCGCGTTGTAGTAAATGGAAATCATGAAAAAGGACGCGCTGATCGCCACACTTTGCCGAAGAGTAGCGATCAGCGCAGCAGAGGACGTTTTTTCCATAACCGGACGAACGAACTTCCACTGCAAGGCCAATCGTGTGGTCTCAGAAAGGATCAGCGCGACGACGTAGTACATAGGGTTGCCACTTCCACCAACGAGCAAATATGTGGCGACCAGCGTCACCGCGCTTCGACTGATGTTCAGAGCGGCGAGCACGGAAAACTTCTGCCGTGCCTGCAGGAGCCAGTCGAGGTTGAAGGCGGTGTGCAGCAGGGTCACGCCGAAAAGCACCACGACAAGGCGGTCAGTCGGCCAGCCCGCGGCAGCTGCCCACCACAGCAGTCCGGCAAGGAACACTAGGGCCAGCGGAAGGCGCGCCGTCAGCTGCATCGCCACAGCCCGGCCTTCAGGAAATCTGTCCGCCGTGATCTGCCGCAGGAAGTAGGTGTCAAATCCGAAGTTAAGAACAAGGGCAAAGTACCCGATCAGAACACGCGCGTAGTTGATCTGCCCGTACTCGGCCACCGAGGCGTGACGCGCGAGGTACGCCTGCACCAGGAAGCCCAGCAGCATCGAAGCGAGCGTTCCCAGCGCCATCACCGAGAAGTACCTCGCAATGCCATCGCTTTGCAGCTTCTGTATAAGTCGGCTCACAGTTCAAGCCGGGGTGGCAGGCGACCAGCAAAAGCGTTTACTTCTTGCGGAGTTCCCAGCGGGTAAACGGCGTGCGCCGGAATCACACTGACCGATACCGGCTCGTTCCAGGCCAACAGCTGGTTGTACATCGGCGCGATGTACTTCTCACCGCGCTCCAGCCGGGACGGGTCCGCATAGTATGCTTCGTACGCCGCCTGGTAGAGACCAAACGAGGAGAAACCGTACAGGCCGACGCTCGCGTGCGGCGAGATCCGCTGCTTCTCGCGAACTTCCAATACGCGCAGGTGCTCGTCCGTTCGTGCAAAACTCCAACCGTCGCCTTCACCTGGAAAGCAGGGGATCCAGCCGGGCTGAGAAAATTCCTCCGGGCGCACTGCAACGGGATCAATGAAGGTATCGATGTTGTAAACGAGCATTCGGTCGTCGGGCCCGATGTGCTCTCGAGCCGCAAGAACCGTGGTTGCCTGACCATCGGTGACACCATCGATTTCGACGACCTCAACCTCACCAAGATCAAGCCGGGCGGCTGCGCTGCGGACGAATCCACCCACCTTATGCTCGCTCAACGCAATGAACACGAAACGCTCTCCTCTGCGTGCGAATTGGAGAAGGCTTGTCATCGACCAGTCAAAGAGCGTGCGTTCGTGGACACGAATGGCGTACTTTGGCTCCTCGAATCCGGCCTCGCGAAACCGACTTCCACGTCCCGCCATCGTCACGACAACGGTCACAGGTCCGCTGGTCTCAGACACGAGACGGCTCCCCTTCCAGTGACGCTGGCAGCGACTTCACGATGGACGAGTAGATTTGAAGGCCACGCACCAAAAAGGCCTGCTGCGAACGGAAGCGGTCAGCGTGAAGCGGGACCATACTCAGAAACAGCAGGCTCTCAATCAGCCGAATCCGGGTGACCTCCGTGGCAAAGCGGCGATCAAGCCAGCGGTCAAACAACGTCTTGATCGCCTGGTGTCTTGGCCCGTAATGCATTTCCAGGCGTACCTCCCGGCCAGCGACATCAAGGTCGAACAACCCATTTACGAGGAAGTCGTAATCGCCGTGAAGGCTATGAGAAAGCTTGGCGAGGTCGTAGCGGAAGTCGCCGTACACGTCGAACCCGCCGAAATCACCACGAGGATCGATCAGCCTGATGGTGCCATTACGTCGGTCAAACAGGATGTTGCTGAGGCAAAGATCGCCGTGAAGAACGGTGAAACGCGGTGACACATACAGCCCGCAGGCCTGCGCAACATGCGGGAAACTCCTGAGGAAGGCGTCGAGTCCCATCACATCTTCCCCGTTCACTTGGAAGGAAGTACAGAACGATTCAAAGCGGTCGTCGTGCAGAACAGGTGCGAGCCGATCGCGGGTCTTGTTCTCGTACATTTCATGCAGGGCGCCGAGCAACGCCTCAGGATGGTCTGGTTCCAGCGTGTGTTCGTGCGCGTCATCGACGAAGTGGCCGACGGCGCTCAGGATGAGTTCCCATTCGCCCACCGAATAGGCGCCATGCAGATACACGTCATTCAGTGTGGGATAGCCGTAATACTCCATCTCGACAAACGGTTCTTCCGGGTCGAGGCTATGGTCGAAAATTCTGGGAGAGTAATGCTGCAGGCTCTGCGGAACACGCATGTACCAGGCGATCTCGTTGCGGAGCTTGGCCTTGTGGCGGCTGCGCTTGAGCAGCGTGCCACGCTTCGCATCGATGGTGACCGTATTGAACTCACGGGCTCCACTCGACAGAGCGCGTCGGGTCGCGTAGTACGTATCCAGGTGACCAAAGTCGTACCACGTCGCAACCTCCTCGTATCTCACGACGACGCCCTCGTCACATCGTGCGTCAAGGTAGGACTGCAACGCCAAGTAGAACGGGTCGATATCATCGTCTGCGCGCGCGACCGCGTCACGCAGCCGGATTGCAAAATCTCCAGAACGGGCAATCTCAAAGACACCGACGAACACGTTTCGCGAGGTGGCGTCCTCCTTCTCATGCAGTTTCTCAGTCAGCCCGACAAGGCGACCGTCCTCGACATCAAAGGTCGTCCAGCGGTAGACCTCTTCCTTACGGGCATAGACGACACAGTCGCACCAGGCGAGTTCTCGCTGAACAAGCGTGTCACCAAAGTTCAGCACCAGGTGCTTTTCTAGGCCGTCCGTATGGTCCAGCGCGCGCAATACTGTCTCGGCGAGGCTCGCAGAACCAGTCGCCTCGATCACAGCGAGTTTTGGATCACGCCTTCGCGCCGCCAGCTCATACAGGCTCTGCGACTCCTCGCCTGCGATCACCAGGACGTCCATTGCGAGCTTGCCATAGGCATCGAGAATGTACGATAGGGCAGGCCGGTTGTTGATCGGAATCATCGCAGACGGCAAACGGCCAAACTCTGCCTGCAGCTCGATGGGAATGACCTGTGCAGTAGGAATGACGAGAAGCGGGTTGGTCACAGACTATTCGTCCTTACCAACGATCTTTAGAATTTCTTCGTAGCTCTTGCCGAGAAATTCGTCTGGACGGATCGCCTTGTCATCCACGTAAAAGCCACCTTTACCGGGCCATGGCTTGCCGAAGAACAACTCGTCGTACGGAACCTCGTGCTTGTCCAGCCAGTGAATCAGCTGTTTGGCCGTCCGGGCCATGATGAGGCCCATATTGCCCTGGTGCGTTTTCATGTTTCGTGCAGTGTATAGAATGACGTAAAACCCCATACTGCGGTATTCAGCCAGCTTTTCTATGATTTCCGGGTACGGCTTCAGGTCATCATAAGTCTCGTCCCGCCTTCGGATGGGGCACAAAGTACCATCAATATCCAGGACAATGCTGCGTTCCATGTTAATCATAACGCTCTATCTTAGCGTCCCTCGGCGAAAAATGAGGCCAACTTCCATGAATACGCACGGGGTTTGACGCTCTGTCCGTGTCTCCGGCAAAACGGCGTGCCAAAGGCCGCCTTATACTGCCTGTCGTGTCCCACTCCGTGCCGACTCATCCGCCACGCCGCGTTGCATGGCTGCTTGCGCTCATACCAGTCTTTCCTATTCTGCATATCGTAGCGCTGGCCGTGGTTGGGTTGCTGCGTGAACTGAGTTTGTCAGTGCGCTGGATGCTGGGCGGATTTGTCGCAACACAAATTATTGCAGCGTGCCTCACGCCGTCTCCCCTGCTGTCTCTGCTGCTGGCTGCTGCCCGCTCGTTGCTGGTGCTCTCGATGATCGCGGCTGGAATCTACCTTCGTGAAAGTCGCCGCCTGCGGCCCCTGGTCTGGGGGCATCTGGTGGTATTCGCCACCGCCTGGATCTTCACGCTGGCGACAGCAGGCACGTCCCTGGGACCGGCCGGTCGCCTCAGTCATCCGCTGTATTACTTTGTCTCGCTGGGCCTGGTGGCTACTGTCTCCCTTTGGATCATCGTGTCCTGGAAAGGAGCCTCGCCCTGGTGGCGCTTTCCAGCAGGCGCTTTGGCACTCGCTACCCTGGCTGCAACGGGAAGTCGTGGCCCAATTCTGGCATTGATCGTGGGCGCCCTCGCGGCAGTGCTGGCGGGAAATCTGCGTTTCCTGCGTTCGTTCGGTCTGGTGATCCTGCTGGGCGTGGTCGCTTTGGGCGTCATTCCGAATTTGCGCACGAACGTTCAGATCGACCGCGTCGTCACCGACACCGGGCTCAGCGGCCGCGAGCGGGTATGGGAAGGAGCCCTGAAGGCGTTCAGGGCTTCCCCGATCGGAGGGCAGGGGCCGTACCAGATTGGTCCCTACCTGGGTTTCCTGTATTCCGACCGCTGTCAGCTCAATCCGGCGCTGGAGAACGCCGGAGTTCGTTGTCCCGATTGGCTCGCGCGGTTTCGGGGGGCCTGGCTGATCGCGCACAACGTGATTCTGCACAGCCTGGCCGAAACCGGGGTGGTCGGAACGCTCGGACTGCTGACGCTGCTCGCGCTGGGCGCGGTGGCCACCTGGCAGTCGCGGGACGGCTTGCTGCTGGCAATCTACTGGGGTTTTATGGCCATGAACATGGTCGACGTGGTCACGGCCATTCCCAGTCCGCATTTTGCGGAGCTGTTCTGGGTGGTGATCGGCATGGCGTTCGTGCAGGCCGGCTGGACCCGTACGCCGGAACGTCAGGCCACAGCGCTCAACGAGGCGTCTCCCCCAGCCGCATGACTGCCTCCTCGGGATCGTGTCCCGCACGGAACGCCTGCCGGGCAGCGGCGATGATGGCGAGCAGCTCCACATGAAAGTGCTCCGGGCGAAAGGTTTCGGCATGCGCCCGCAGGACCGCCGGATCAAAGGGGGCGCGCGCTTCGAACGCCTGCACCGCCTGCAGCAAGCTGTCCTCGGTCTGCTCGTAAAAATGCAGGCCGGTCCGGTTCGCCTGGACCGTCTCGAGCGAGCCGCCGTGACCGTAGGCGATGACCGGTGCGCCTGCCGCCTGAGCTTCCACCGGCGTGATCCCAAAATCCTCGTCGGCGGCGAACACGAAGGCCTTGCAGCGCGACATCAGGTCAGCCGCGACCGGGTCCTCCTGACGACCGAGGAACGTGACATTCGGGCCGGCGAGCGCCTCCAGCCGGCCGCGCTCCGGACCGTCGCCGATCACCACGAGCGGCCGGTCAAGCCTGCCGAAAGTCCGCACGATCAGGTCGATTTTCTTGTAAGGCACCAGACGCGACATCGTGAGGTAGAAGTCCTCACGGCGCCGGGTGGGATCGAAGCGGGCCACATCGACGGGAGGGTACAGCACGTGGGCCCGGCGGCGGTAGGCGCGCCAGATGCGCCGTGCGACGTAGTGCGAATTGGCCAGGAATACGTCTACCCGGTTGGCACTCACGGTGTCCCACAGGCGCAGGTAGTGCAGCGCCACGCGGGCGGCGGCTCCTTTCACCCCACGGTCAAGGCCAGCTTCACGCAGGTACTGGTCCTGGAGGTCCCAGGCATAGCGAATGGGCGTGTGCACGTAGCTGACGTGGAGCTGGCCCGCGCCGACGCGCACGCCTTTGGCCACGGCGTGGCTGCTCGACAGGATCAGGTCGTATTCGCTCAGATCGAACTGCTCGACCGCCAGGGGCATCAGGGGCAGGTACGTCTGGTACTTCTGCGCCCCTCTCGGCAGGCGCTGAACAAAGGACGTGCGAATGTCACGCCCGTGAAAGGCCGTGCCGCGGAAGTTTTCCGGCTGATGCACCAGGGTATAGATCGGCGCGTCGGGCACCAGGTGCAGCAGACCCTCGACTACCTTTTCCGAGCCGGCATGGTTGGTCAGCCAGTCATGAACGATTGCAGTTTTCATCGGTCCTTTCCATCGGCGCCGGATCTCAGGGCGCCTGCATCAGGTGCAGCTGCACGATGTTGGCCGTGCGGTCCCAACTGAAGTGCTGCGCGCGTCTGAGGCCACGCTCGCGCAGGGCGGCACGCAGGGCGGCGTCGCCGAGCACCCGATCGAGGGCGTGGGTCAGGTCGTCGGTATTCCGGGGATCGAAGGTCAGCGCCGCATCGCCGACCACTTCCGGCAGGGACGTGGCGTGACTCGTCACGACGGGCGTTCCACACGCCATGGCCTCCAGGGGAGGTAGGCCGAAGCCTTCATACAGCGAGGGCATGACAAGGGCGAGTGCACCCCGGTAGTACCGCGCGAGGGCCTGGTCACACAGGGAACCGGCGAACTGCACGTCACCGCGCAGTCTGAGGCGCGCGAGGTGGGCCTCGGTCTCGGCGTCGGCGTCACCGGTCAGGACGAGGGTCACGTCACGGGCATAGCGGTGGGCGAAGGCTTCGAGCAGCCGTGGGATATTCTTGTGCGGCTTGCGGTTCCCGACATAAAGGACATACGGACGGTCTTGCCGGTGCTTGGCGCCGTGAGGCGACAGTGCCCGCGAAACGCCGTTGTGCACGTTGACCACCTGATGCTCTGGCACGCCGGCCCAGGTGATGATCTCACGGCGCGAAAACTCCGATACGGTAAACACCCGACTGGCCATGCGCACGGCCGGCCGAACGACACGCTGGTAGTAAAGGCGTTTCGTGCGCGTACTCTCGGCGGGAACCCGCAGATGAATCAGGTCATGGATGGTGAAGAAGAAGTGCCTGCGCCGTGTCAGCGGAGCATTGAACCCTGGCGAGAAAAACGCAAGCCGGGGACGGCGCCACAAGGCGCGTTCGAGGTCGAGCAGGCCGCCTGGGCTGAGGGGATCACGGCCCACCAGGTCCTCGGTGTTCAGACGGACCCGCAGTTCGGAAGCGAAGCGCCCGATGCCGTGCTGCCCGATCCAGCGGCTGTCGAAGAGCACGCTGGGCGCTGGACTGCTCATGAACGCGCTTTCGGTGCCGTGTGCGCCTGACGTGCGGGAAAGCGGAGCCATCCCGTCAGGCGTCCCCGGGCGACGCTGAGGTAAAAGAAGCTCTGTGAAAAATCACGTTTCACGGCGCTGATCGCCGCGCCCCCCAGCGAGCGAAGGATGAAATGAGCCAGCACCGTCACCGGAAAGCCGTGCTTGCGCAGGACGTAACCCAGTCCCGCGCCATAGCGGTACGCCCGGCGGAGGCTGTCCGCGTTGTAAGCGGGCACCGAAGCGGCGTGCAGAATCAGCACCTCCCGAACGAAGTACAGTTCGGCGTCGAGTTTCAGCAGCCGCAGGAACAGGTCGTCGATTTCGTGCGCGCCAAAAATGGACGGTGCACCCGGCCCGATCGCTTCGTCAAAACCGCCGACCTTGTCAAACAGATTCCGCCGCACAAAGGCAGCCGACTCGACGGTGGTGGTCCACACGTTGCCGCGCGTAATCCGGCAGGAATTCCTTTCCCAGCGCCCCACGGAGGGCTCGCCGGTTTCGTCGACGATCAGGCCGCTGATCGCTCCGGCGCGGCCCGAACTGAACTTCGTGACCACCCGGTGAATGACGTCCGGCGGGTAATGGCAGTCGTCATCCGGAAAGCCGACGATATCGCCTCCTGCCTGCCGGAAACCCAGGTTGCGGGCGAAATTGACGCCGTACGGTGGGCTTTTCACCACCCGGATGTTCAGATTCTCTGCGAAGCCCGCCACCAGCCGGTCGATTCGGTCATCGGCGTTCTGGTCGACCAAGATCACTTCATGGGGGGCCACGGTCTGCATCGTCAGTGAGCGCAGCAGACGTTCCACCTCGGCCGTGCGGTGAAGGGTCGCCACCACCAGGGACACCTTCATGCCCGGCCTTCCCGGCCTTTTCCAACAAGCGAAGGCACGCTCCAGCCTTTCCAGGGTCCGGGCTCGACGGTTTTGCCGCGCTGCCGCCGCAAGCCGTGCCAGACGGCAGTCATGGTGATCTGCAAGCCTGGCCAGTCCTGATTTTTGAGGCAGAGACCCGTAAATTTCACCAGCAGCTTGAAAGCCCGGGCGACCGTGACGCTTTTCGGCGCATACCGCTGATCGATTTCAATCAGGTTTCTGATTTCGTAGTAGCTCTTCCAGGTCAGCGTGGCCTGGGCCTGGTGGTCAAAAGCACGCTGCATTCGCGCCTCCGCAGCGTACGCAATTCTGATGCCCGACAGATGACATTGGATGGCGAAGTTCAGATCGTCACAAAGGATAAAAAAACTCTCGTCGGGCAAGCCGGTGCGCAAAAAGACCTCTTTGCGAATCAAGGGTCCCTCGAAGGGAATGGTGATGATCTCGCGGACAGCGCCCTTCCGTACACCCCTACGTGGCCTGGTCGGGTGTCGCAGCGGATTGGAGAAGTTGAAGGCTTCCTCGGTCGGAAATTCGGTGCCGTCGAGTTGAATGCGAGCCGGCTGCACCACGAGGTAGCCTGTGGCCGCCACGTCCAGCAGGTGTTGGAGGCAGTCGGGCGCCGCAATGATGTCGTCGTCCATCAGCCAGAGAGACTCGACTGGCAGTGCGCTGGCGTACAGCACTCCAGCCTTGAAGCCTCCCGCACCGCCCAGGTTGGCACCGGTGTTGATGATGTGAAGACGGGAATCGGTTTTGGCGGCCGCGTCCAGAAACTCGGTGGTGCCGTCCGAGCTGCCGTTGTTCACGATCACGATGTGATCCAGCGGCACACTTTGACAGGACAGTGCGCTCAGGGCCCGCTTGAGCGTTTCGATGCGGTTGTAGGTGACCATGACGGCCGCGACGTTCACCCTACCGTTATAGCGGCTTCGCGAACCAGACGTCACCAACGGCCTTGCCTTCAGCCGAATCTGCCGGTCCTGCTCAGGGGCAGCAGGCCGGCACGCGCCAGGTACAGCAGCATGGCCACGGCGGCAAAACCTTCCGAAACCACCACGGCGCCGGACATCCCGGTCAGGCCGAAGGCACGAACGAGCAGCACCGCCAGCGCGATGTTGAGCACCCCAGCCGAAATGATGATGCCGTTGAAGACCCGGTCGAGCCCCAGCGGCAGCATCCACTGCAACCCGAGGACGTTGCTCACCGCCACGAACGGAATCGACAGGCTCAGAATGCGCAGCGCGTTCACGCTGCGCTCGTAGCCTGGACCGAAGACCACCGGAACGATCAGCGGGGCCAGCATGAACGCGAGGCCGGCACCGAGGCAGCCGACTGCTGTCATCAACATCAGGCTGCGGGCGGTCAGGTGCCGTGCCCGCGGGCGGTCGCTTTGAATCAGGTGCGTCACCCGCGGAAAGAGCAGCTGCGAAACGGGTTGCAACAGGCTTTTGCCCGCGTTGGCCAGTCGTTCGGCATTCACGAAGTTGGCCACGCTGGCCGCCGGCAGGAACAGGCGCAGCACAAACGCATTGGCGCTGGTGTAAAGTGCCACGCCACCACGGAACACGAACAGCGTCCAGCCTGCCCGGAGTGCGCCGAGCGCTTCCGGCCAGCGTGGCAGGCGCAAAGGCACCTCCCGGTACATCCGGCCTGTGTTCCAAGCCACCGCCAGCAGCGAACATACCGCCTGCAGCGCCAGCACCCGGTAGGCATCCTGAGGACCGTGCACGAAGACGAACACCCCGGCGACCGCCAGCCCTCTGGCTGCCATGTCAAGCGCTGCCGCACGCTGCACACGCTCGACGCCCTGAAAGTACCAGAAGGGACTGAAGCCTTGTGCGGCGGCAAAGGCCACTCCGCACCAGTAGACGGCGGGCGTTTCCCGCACCACCGGGATGAGCGCGTAGACAATGAGTGCCGCGCCCAGCATCAGCAGCAGCAGGATCGCTTTGGCGCCCTGCACGCCCGCGACGATGCGCGCGAGGCGCCGAGGTTCGTCGCGGTGACGCGCGACGTCACGCGTGGCGGAAAGCTGAAAGCCGTACTCGACCAGCAGCAGCAGCACGAAGCTGAGCGAGGTGATCGCCCCCAGCTGCCCCCAGGCCGCGGGCTGCAGTACCCGGGTGAGGTACGGCAGGGACAGCAACGGAAGAAACAAGGTGGCCAGCTGAATTCCGTACAAGGCGGCGAGGTTGCTGAGAAACTGGCTTCCGGGAAGGGGCGGCAGGCGCATCAGGCTTCCAGTATCCTTCCTGTCGGCCCTGCGGGCGCGCGCTTCAGTACGCGCCCTTGCCTCGCAGCACCACGCGCACCGTCTGCACCAGGATCACGAAATCCAGCCAGGGCGTCCAGTTGGTGATGTAGAAGTTGTCCATCTCGACGCGTTCGTCGTAGGTGGTGTCACTGCGCCCGTTGACCTGCCAGTAGCCGGTCATGCCCGGACGGACCTGGGTAAACAGCTGGTAGATCTCGCCGTAACGGGCAACTTCGGCCTGCACAATCGGGCGGGGACCGACCAGGCTCATCTCACCCAGCATCACGTTGATGAGCTGCGGCAATTCGTCGAGGCTGGTGCGGCGCAGCAGCGCGCCGACCCGCGTGATGCGTGGATCGTCACGCAGTTTGTGCGTCGCTTCGTACTCGTCGCGCAGTTCCGGACGGGCGGCCAGCAGCTCTCCCAGCTTGTCGTCGGCGTCGCTGTGCATCGTGCGGAACTTGTAGCAGTCGAAGATAATTCCACCCCGGCCCAGACGGCGGGCCCGGTAGACCATGGGGCCAGGGCTGTCCAGGCGGATGGCCAGTGCGATCAGCAGCAGTGCGGGAGTCAGGGCGACCAGAATCAGCGTACCCGCGAGAATATCGATAAAACGCTTGACGAAGCGGGAGCGGAAACTGCGCAGGTTGTTGCGGATCTCGAGGCTGGCGTGTGTGCCGATGGTCCGCGGAATCAGGGCCTGGTTGGGCACCCCGAAAAAATCGGGGGTGGCCCAGGTGATGGCGTAGGTGCCGCGCACGGCGTTGATGATGTCACGCTGCACGCTCGCTCGCGCGCCGGGGATACTGATGATGGCGTGCAGGGCGCGTGGCTGCGTTATGGCCTGTTCGAGGTTGCCCACAATCTGTACGCCGTACAGCGTCTGACCGATCAGCTCGGGATTGTCGTCGTACACGGCAACCGGACGCAGGCCGTAGGCGGGATGCTCGATCAGGTGGTGAACGGTCATCGCGCCCGTCTGCCCACCCCCGATAATGCTGACCGGGCGTCCGAACACACCGAGGCGGATCATCACGTGCCGGGCGAGGTAACGCACGGGAAGCGCCAAAAAGAACAGTAACAGCCACAGCAGCCCCAGCCCGATGCGGCTGCGGTCGAAGTCGTGCACGGCGTAGGTGACGGCGAACTGCGCGAACGCGGCCTGAATGGTGCTGATGGTGTGAAAACGCAATTCGATGTGCGGGGCGTGCCCGTAGCCGGGATAAAAGCCCTGATGGGCACGCAGCAGCAGCCAGATCGCCAGCCAGACACCGGCGTAGTCACGGGCCAGCGGTGGATTATCGATGAACGACATCCAGGCGTTGACGAGCAGATAGGTCAGCAGGGCGCTGAAGGCGTCACAGGCGAGGAACACGATGCCTTGCGGCAGGGCCTGCAGCGTACGTGAAAAATCCGCAGGCGAGCGTGACGCTGGCGCGGCTGAAGGACGAACATCGGAGAACTCGCTCATGGCGGTACGCAGGTTGGTTGAGCAGGCCAAGAAGCCGCATCTCCCGCAACGGCAATATGCCCTGCAGGCCAGCTCCCTCCCGCCTCCTTCTAACTTACCAAACGAACGCGGCACAAAACGGAGTTGGACCCCAGCGCCAGATCCAAAAAATGGTGATGGGGTCCAACTCCGTGGCGCCCAGCGAATCCGCCCAGACGCCGGGAACGCCTGTGCACTCAAGCGAAGCGTTCGAGTTCCGGGTGTTCCTTGAGCTGCTTGACGACCTGTTTGATGTCCTGGGTTCTGTCCTTGCGCACGACGAGGGTGACTTCGTGGGTACGCACCACCACCACGTCCTCCAGACCAATCGTGGCAATCAGGTCATCCCCGTTGGTGGTGTACAGAATCGCGCCGCCCGTGTCCAGCCCCACATGCCGACCCACCGAGACGTTGGCGTCCTCACCGCGCAAGAGCCGCTCCAGGGCGTTCCAGTCTCCCAGGTCATCCCAGCCGAACTCCGCCGGAATCACCTGCACGTTGCGCGCGCGCTCCAGAATGGCGTAATCGATGCTGATCTTCTGCAAGGTCGGAAAGACCCGCCGGGCCTGACCGCGTTCGGTCATGGCGCTGCTGAGGGCCGCGTACAGTTCGGGTTCATAAGCTCGGTAGGCGTCCAGAATCGCCTGCACGGTCCAGATGAACATCCCGCTGTTCCAACTGTACAGTCCGCTGCGCAAAAAGCCTTCGGCGGTTTCCCGGTCGGGCTTCTCGGCAAAGCGGGACACGGCGAAGAGGGGCAGTGCGGCGTCTTCCAGTTCGGCTTCGACGCTGGGGCCCCGTTCGATGTACCCGTAGCCGGTCGACGGAAAGGTGGGCGTGATGCCCAGCGTGACCAGGGAACCGTATTTCTCGGCGGCGCTGCGGGCACGGTCGAGGACCCGACCGAAAGCCTGCGGATCCCCGATGCGGTGGTCAGAGGGAAAGACGCCCATCACGCCGTCCGGGTCGATGGCGTTGATGCTGAGGGCGGCATACAGCACGGCGGGAGCGGTATCACGCGCCACGGGCTCGACGATCAGGTTCTCGGTGGGGAGGTCTTCGAGCTGGTCGAGCACTTGTGAGCGGTATTCGCTGCTGGTGACGACGTACAGGGTGTCGTGGCCGTGACCGCTGAGTTGTGAGAGGCGGTCGGCGGTGGCCTGCAACAGGCTGCGCCCGGTTTCGTCGAGGGTCAGGAACTGCTTGGGTTTGGCACGGCGTGACAGCGGCCAGAAGCGTTCTCCGCTGCCGCCGGCCAGAATCACCGGATAAAATGTCTTTTGCATCAATTGCCTCGTTTGGGTCTGCTGGCCCCCGCGCTGTCGAAGGTGCCGAGGTGGGTGAAAGGAGTAACTGACATCCGACCCTGATCAAGCGTGTCAATGTGCGTCATAAGACCTGCAGCAGGTTGTACTGGCAGGGCGAACCGCTGCCGACGGCACCGGGAATTCTGATTTCCGCTCATCTCAACGCTGGCACCGCAGATACAAGATCGAACGGCTGCTGCGGTCCTGGTGCGAGTCCTGACATGGGCCTCCTGGGCCACGGAAAGTGAGCTTTCCGTGCTCTACCTCATCTTAAAAGCTTTTCAAACGCATGAAAATCCGATGAGTGTTACCGCTTCTCTCACATGAAATCAGTTTCGCAGGACGGTCTGCAAAGCAACCGTCAGCGACGTGAGCGCTTCGGAAATACGCCAGGCTGCACGATCCCGAGGCCCGACCGGATTGGACACACTGCGGATTTCCAGCGCCGGCACTCCCAGGCGACGTGCCGCGTGAGCCACGGCGCTGCCTTCCATACCTTCCACCAAGGCACCCGGGAAACGCCGCTCGAGGATGTCCGCTCCAGAGGCGGTGCCGGTGACCGTATCGACGGTCAGAATCGGACCAAGCACGGCCCGGGCGTTCACTTCGCCCAAAACGCCCTGTGCACGCCGCGTCCACTCCCGTGCGCCGTCCCAGGCGGGCAGGCGGTTGTGTAATCCATCTACGAGCTCGAACCCCAGGGCGGCGAGATCCAGAAACTCCTGACCACCCTCGCCTCCCATGGCCCCCAGCGTCGCGTAGATCATCTCGCTGGAAAAAGCCACATCGCCGAAAGTCAGGCCGGAAGAGGGATAAGCGCCGCCAATGCCCACGCTCACCACCAGATCCGGACGCTCCTCGCGCACGGCGTCGGCGGTGGCGAGCGCCGCGTTGACCGCGCCGATCCCGCTGACCCGCACGGAGACTCCCAGACCACGCAAGTGCTGCGCTTCGCCTGGGGTAGCCACCATCAGCAGCGGGCGCATCAAATTTCTTGCAGCGGGCGCTCGGCCAGCCAGTCGGGCAGTTCGCTCGGCGGGTAGGTGTCGAAGTACAGCCGCTCCAGGGCCAACAGGGGGTGCTCACCCAGTGGGCCGCCGTCTCTGCGCCGGTCGACGATGCAGGCGATGGCCAGCGCGCGACCGCCGCGTTCCTCGGCGGCACGAACGGCCTTGAGGACACTTCCCCCCGTGGTCACCACGTCCTCGACCGCGATGAAGGTTTCGCCTGGGGCAATCACGAAGGCATCGCGGACGGTCATGGCGCCTCGCGTGCCGTCGGGGCTGTACTCCTTCTCCGCGAACAGTGCTCGGGCGTCCAGGTGGCGGGCCACCTCATATGCCAGCGTCACGCCGCCCATGGCGGGACCGATCACGAAACTGGGCGCGAGACCCGCCGCGCGCACCTGTGCAGCCATGGCGCGCCCGATCTTCTCGGCGTGGTGAGGGTATTGCAGCACCGTGGTGGACTGCAGGAACATCGGCGAGTGCCGTCCCGAGGCCAGCAGAAAATGACCTTCGTGCAGGGCACCTGTTTCCCGGTAGAGGTCAAGAACGTTCATGGCAAGAAGCTATCAGGTCCCGACCGTTCGTTGGACGCGCGCAGCCCGCGCCGTTCAGTCGAACGCTGGCAGCTCCTCTAGACTGACCGCATGACGCCCGAGGACGTGAAGGCATTTTTCGACGCGCACTGGACGGTGCGCAGGTTCAAAACGTTCGAGCTTCCCCGTGAGCATCTGGACGTTTTGTTGCACGCCGCGCAACGCGCACCGACTGACGCGACGGCGCAGATGTACAGCTTCGTGCAGTTGCGTGACCCGGCGTTGCGTGCCCGCATCGGTGAACTGACCGGCAATCCGCACTTCGCGGCCGCCAGCGTGGCCTTTGTGGTGTGCGCGGACGTGTACCGCCTGCGGCGCGTGCTGGAGGCCCGTGGGTACCCGTACGGCAAGTGGCCGGCAGCCGCCGTGCACTTCTCGATCGGGGACGCGGTCATGGCGGCCCAGAACATGCTGATCGCCGCCGAGATGCTGGGCTACCGCGGCTGCTGGATCGGCGGGGTACTGAGCGCGCTGCCCGAGGTGATGGAGTTGCTCGCCCTGCCCGAACTGGTCTTTCCTTTCGCGGGCCTGGTGGTCGGGGTACCCGACGAGGCGCCCAAAAGCCGCCCGCGTGTGGCCCGGTCGCTCATTCTTCACGAGGACCGCTACCGTCTGCCCACGGGCGCCGAAATAGAGGGCGCGCTGGCGGACATGGCGCCCATCACTGCCCGGGGCGACTGGGCGCAGACCCTGGCCGGTTACTTCGCGCTTGGCGGCACCATGGAAGCGCGTGACGTCACTTTGCAGGCCGTCCTGGCCCGTCAGGGTTTTTCGCATGTGCGGTCTTTTGACGAGGCCTTCGCGCGGGCCGAAACGCTGGGCTTTGCCGACTTGCGCGTTCGTCGGCGCGGTGAGGGCTTCGAGGCCTGGCTCGACCGCGTGGAAGCCGCGCACCGGGGTGAGGGCAACTCTCCCCTGCAGGCCCTGCTGGAGGCCATCGAGGACGCCTCACAAGCAGCTCACGGTTGGGAAGGTTAATCTCAGCTCAGCGCACAAACGCGCAAAACGTAGTTGGATTGGGATGTTGTATCGCCGTATTCACATTTCGATCTACACACTTCAAGGGGGAACACCATGCAGTCAATTCACCTCGGGAGCGGCCAGTGAAGGCCGTCATTCCCGCCGCCGGTCTGGGCACGCGTCTGCGCCCGCTGACTTACACCCGCCCCAAGCCCGTGCTGCGCGTGGCGGGCAAGCCGATCATCCGGCACGCCATCGACAATCTGGTCGCGGCGGGCATTCATGATATCGGCATCGTGGTTTCGGATCTGACCCGTCAGGACATCATGCAGGCCATCGACGGTCTCTCGGGCGTGAACGTCGAGTACATCGACCAGCGCGAAACGCTGGGCCTCGGGCACGCCGTCAAGATGGCGCGCGACTGGATCGCCGGGGACGACTTCTGCGTGTACCTGGGCGACAACCTGTTTCAGAAGGGCGTGCTCGATTACATCGAAATGTTCCAGGCTCAGCGTCCCGACGCGCTGATTGCGCTGGTCGAGGTCGCCGATCCCAGCTCGTTCGGGGTGGCGGAGATGAACGGCGACCGCATCATGCGTCTGGTCGAAAAGCCCAAAGTGCCTCCCAGTAATCTGGCGGTGGCCGGCGTCTACTGCTTTCAGAACAGGATCTTCGACATTCTGGAAACCCTGCAGCCCAGTGCGCGCGGCGAGTATGAAATCACCGACGCCATTCAGCAGCTCATCGAGCAGGGCGGCGTGGTGATGGGTCGGCGGGTGGAAGGCTGGTGGAAGGACACCGGGCGTCCGTACGACCTGATCGACGCCAACCGGCTGCTGCTCGAAGAACTCGAACCACGCAACGATGGTGAGGTGCACGATTCGCGCATCACCGGACGGGTGGCGATCGGCAGTGGCTCAACGGTCACCAACAGCGTGATCGTCGGTCCGGCCCTGATCGGGCGCAACGTGACGCTGGAAAATGCCTATGTGGGTCCCTTCACCTCGATCGGCTCGGGCAGCACCATCCGTGATTCCGAGGTCGAGCACAGCGTAATCGAGGAAGAGGTCGTGATCGACCACGTCGACACGCGCCTGCAGGACTGCCTGATCGGCCTGCGGGCGAGCGTGCGCGGCGGGAAGCGTGTGCCGCGCACGCTGTCCTTTACCTTGTCCGACGCGTCCTCGGTGGAGCTTGCCTGATTCAGACAACCCAATTTGCGTTGCTGGTATTACATTGCTTGAGTCTGGTCATGTTAAGATTGAGACATGTCCAATCCGTATGCCGAATGGTTCGAGCGTCTGCGCGCCGAGTATGGTGACCAGCTCAGCGCCATGCCGCTGCCGGAAGGTCTGCCCGAGCATTTGCGGGACCTGATGGCGCGCGGCGACGAGGAAGCCATCACCCTGATGATCAAACTCGCCTGGCAGTTTGGCGCCCAGGTGGGATACGCCTCGGCCGTGCAGCAAACCGGCGGCGCGGCGCTCAAGCCCCGCAGGACCGTTCAGGCCTGAACCATTGAAGAAACGCAAAATGGTGGCCCCTCGACAGAGGGGCCTTTTTGACGCCGGGGCAGGGCTTTATCTACAGCACACAGCGTTCAGAGGGACAGCGTTCATCGGGATTACAGACGGCGCAGTTGCTCGAGCACACCCGCATCTTCAAGGGTACTGGTGTCCCCGGTGGTTTCCTGCCCGCTGGCGATCTGGCGCAGCAGACGGCGCATGATCTTGCCGCTGCGCGTCTTGGGCAGTGCCTCGGCGATCCGGATTTCGTCAGGACGTGCAATGGCGCCGATCTCACGGGCGACGTGGGTGCGCAGCTCGTCTGTGTTGACCTCGGCGCCCTGCTGCAAGGTCACGAAGGCCACGATGCCCTCCCCTTTCAGCGCGTCAGGCCGTCCCACCACGGCCGCTTCGGCCACCGCAGGGTGAGCCACCAGCGCGCTTTCGACTTCCATGGTGCCCAGACGGTGCCCGGAAACGTTGAGCACATCGTCGATGCGTCCTACCACGGTGACGTAACCGTCCTCGTCGCGCCGCGCGCCATCCCCGGCGAAGTACACGTGCGGAATCTCACCCCAGTACGACTTGCGGTAGCGTT
The DNA here is from genome assembly GCF_000317835.1 of Deinococcus peraridilitoris DSM 19664. Taxonomy (NCBI): domain Bacteria; kingdom Thermotogati; phylum Deinococcota; class Deinococci; order Deinococcales; family Deinococcaceae; genus Deinococcus; species Deinococcus peraridilitoris. The sequence continues at coordinate 976,284 of NC_019793.1, forward strand.
CGTCGTCTCCGTACACCGTGCGCAGCATCGAGGGCCAGGGCCGTTTGAGCACCAGCAGGCCGCCTTCATTCGGCCCGAGTTCACGTCCGTCCTGATCTACGATGGCGACCTCCACGCCGAACATCGGCAGCCCGGCACTGCCCGGCTTGCTGGGGTGCGCGCCGGGAAAAGTCGTGAGCATGATGCTGCCCGTTTCGGTCTGCCACCAGGTATCGATGACCGGGCAACGCCCCTGGCCGATCACGTCGTGGTACCACACCCAGGCTTCGGGATTGATCGGCTCGCCGACGCTGCCCAGCAGCCGCAGGCTCGACAGGTCACTGCGCGCGGGCCAATCGTTGCCGGCGCGCATGAAGGCACGAATCGCGGTGGGCGCGGTGTAGAGAATGCTGACCCTGTGGCGCTCGATCATCTGCCAGAAGCGCCCCATATCAGGATAGTTGGGCGCTCCTTCGTAAAGGAACACACTGGCCCCGTTCAGCAGCGGACCGTACGCCACGTAGCTGTGCCCGGTGACCCAGCCGATGTCGGCGCTGCACCAGAAGAGGTCGTCCTCGCGCAGATCGAAGACCGTACCGGTCGAGAGGTAGTTGGCAACCATGTAGCCGCCGGTGGTATGCAGCACGCCCTTGGGCTTCCCCGTCGACCCGCTGGTGTACAGAATGAAAAGCGGGTGCTCGCTGTCCAGGGCCAGGGCTTCGTGTTGGGCGCTCTGGCTGCCTGTCAATTCGTGCCACCAGCGGTCACGCCCGGCTTGTATCGAAACGTCCTGACCGGTACGTTTCAGGACCACCACGTGCTGCACGGCAGGTGCCTGCTGCAAGGCCTCGTCGGCATTGGCTTTGAGTGGAACCGCGCTGCCACGACGCAGACCGCCGTCGGCGGTGATCAGCACCTTGGAACCTGCATCATTCAGGCGCTCGCTGAGGGCCGCCGCGCTGAAGCCGCCGAACACCACGCTGTGCACCGCCCCGATGCGCGCGCAGGCGAGCATGCTGATCAACGCTTCCGGCACGAGCGGCAGGTAGATCGTGACGCGCTCACCCGTCTGCACCCCCAGGGACGTGAGGGCGTTGGCCAGCTGACAGACTTGCGCGTGCAGATCGCGGTACGTCAGTCGCCGCACCTCACCGTCCTCGCCTTCCCACACAATGGCGGTTTTGTCGCCGCGCTCGTTCAGGTGGCGGTCGAGGGCGTTGTAGGCAATGTTGGTCTGTCCATCTACAAACCACCGGGCGTGCGGCTCCTGCCAGTCGAGCACCGTCGACCAGGGCCTGAACCAGTGCAGTTCACGTGCCACGTCACTCCAGAAACCCTGCGGATCGTCGAGCGAGCGGCGGTAACGCGCGTCGTACTCTTCGCGCGTGATCCGCGCACGCGCTGCGAACTCGGCGGGCGGCATGAATATACGCTCTTCGTGCAAAAAGTTCTCAATGGTTTCCGACACGTTCCACCCATCCCTTTTGCCTCTGGGCGGCCCATCGACCACCCGACTTGGCCCTGGATTTGAAATTGCGCCAAGTGTACCCCACCCGGATGGGAGCCTGCTCGCGGTCCGGCGAAGCTGCCCAGACACCTCAGGTCTGTTACGGTGCCGTGTGGAGCACGCAAAGCGCGCAACTGCCATTCTCCATGTAACACTCACAGGCCGGAATGAGGACGCGATTAGCGTTCAAGTGACGCAAACGCTAGAATGCCCCTTGACGCACGATATGGTCGGCGCAGACATGGATCAGACGTCTCCGGACGCCGTGTCAGGCAAAGACAGGGATGAAGGTGCGCTCGAAGCGTCTTGTGGCCTGTAGCCGCGTGACTTTTTTCCGGCCGCCTTTTGTGACCGGTCCGGCGTAATGGAGGTGCCATGGCGAAGTATCCGCTGATCAAAACAACCCTCAAAGAGCGCCTGCTGGGAGGTCATTACGTCGAAGGCCTACCGCTGCCCAGCGAGCCGCAACTCGCGCGTGAGTTCGAGGTGTCGCGCATGACCGCACGGCGCGCCATCGACGAGTTGGAGCGTGAAGGCTACGTCTACCGCGTGCAGGGCGCGGGCACCTTTCCGACCGGCAAGCGGTTTCGCCAGGGCATGTTCCGGGTGCGGCCCTTCAAGGAGTGGGCGCGACACCCCGAGCACCGCACTGTCGTACTGCGCGCAGTCGAGGTCGCGGCGTCTCCCGAGATCGCGGCGGTCCTGCAGGTGCAAAGCGGCGACAAGGTCGCCTTCGTCCACCGTCTGCGCAGTGCCGGCGACGAACCGCTGGTGATCGAAAAGCGCTACATCAACGCCCAGCTTGCGCCCACGCTGCTCGACCACAATCTGGCCGTCGAGTCGGTGCACGAGGTGCTGGTGGGCCGGCTGGGCCTGGCGCTGACGCGAGTCGAACAGACCCTCGAAGCCGTCAATCTGCGTCAGGAAGAAGCCGATCTCTTGCGCGTTCCCCTGGGCACGGCGGCTTTCTTGCTGCGCCGCACCACGTTTGGTGGAATGCAAAGAATCAGTTATGTCAACTACTGGGTGCGCGGCGACCGCTACGCATTTCAGGACAGCTTCGAACCGTGAACGCACTCCAGCCTTTCTCGACAGGCTTGCCGGAAAAGGCACTTGTTTCTTGCACTCGGTATAATGCCGCAATGGACTCCACCTCGCTGCGCGAGCGACAGAAGGAGCGGCGACGGGCACGTATCTACACCGTGGCCATCGAGCTTTTCAAACGCGGCGGCTTTCAGAACACCACGGCCACCGACATCGCGCGTGCCGCCAACGTTTCGCGTGGCACTTTCTTCAACTATTACCCTTACAAGGAAGCTGTGCTGCTCGATTACGGCTCGGAAATTGTCGAAGGACTGCGCGAATACGCCGAGCAGCGCCTGAGCGAAAACGCCCCGCCGCTGATCATCTTGCAGGAAGTGTGGGAACGCCTGGCCGATGAAAGTGCCCGGGAGCGCGACCTGATTCCGCCGTTGGCTTACGAGCTGCTCAATCCCGACCCCGAACGGGCCCGCACCGCCTACCAGGCCCTGCCGCTCTCCAAGGTCATCGAGGTCATTCTGAGGCCACTGCACAGCGCCGGGCAGTTGCGAGGCGACCTGTCCCTGGAGCGCATGACCAACCTGATCGCCGACACGTACCTGATGACTGCGCTGCGCTGGAGCGCCTACACTGCCGACCGGCCGCTGCGCGAGGAAATGATGCTGACCCTGCAGTTCACGCTGAGCGGTATTTTCCGTTCCAGCTGAGTCGGCCAGCACTCCGGGGGTACACCCTTTCTTCGGAATTGACCGGCGAAGCGGGCGCGCGCACTACACTGAAGTCGAGGAAATGCGCGAAATCTACGTTGCCAATGATTCGCACCGCTGGCCGTTCTCCAAGGGGCTGGTCATCGAGTCGCTGCTCAACGCCGACGTCACGGCGGCAGCCGGTGTGGCGGTGGCCCGTTCGGTCGAGCAGTACCTGCTCGACCACGAGCTGCGTGTGGTCACCCCGACGCAGCTCAAAAGCATCGTCGTGGGCATCACGCGCGAGCAGGTCGGGGACACCGAAGCGGGCCGGGTCGAGGCACAGACGCCTGCCTTCGCCGACATCGTGGTCAAGGGTGACGCCGGCGAGCTTCCCTTTTCACGCGGCATTCTGGCGCGCTCGCTTGAGGACGTGGGCCTCTCGCCGCGCGCGGCCTACACGGTGGCGAGCCGGGTGGACGGTCGCCTCCGGCGAGCGGGCGAAACACGGGTCGACTCGAACAAGGTCGGACGCGCCACCGAGGAGATTCTGGCCGAACTGTACGGCGACGAGTGGCGCCTGACCTACCGCTTCCTGCGCAACAACCGCGGAAAGCTGGGCGTGATGGATGAAGCCGGTCTGGTGGTTCCTTTCAGCAAAGGCATTCTGAGTCAGTCTCTGCTGGCCGCCGGAGTATCACGCGAGTATGCCCGGCGGGTGGCGCGCGAAACCCAGCAGCGCCTGCGCGGTGACGAACGTCGCACGGTGTCGCGTGAGGCGGTGGCCGAAACCGTCGAAACCATTTTGCGCCGTGACATGGGCGAGCAGATGGCCAACCGCTACCGGCTGCTGCGCGCCATTCGCCGCCCACCCAAACCGATCGTGCTGCTGCTCGGAGGCGTCAGCGGAACGGGCAAGAGTTTCCTGGCCTCGGAAATCGCTTACCGCCTCAGCATCGCCCGCATCGTGTCGACCGACTCGGTGCGGCAGGTCATGCGCGCGACGGTCAGCCCTGCCCTGCTGCCGACGCTGCACGCCAGCACTTTCAACGCCTGGGAAACGATGCTCGATCCCGGCGAGGCGTGTCCTGAGCATCCCAGCGAGGAGCAGCTGATCGCCGGTTTCCGGGAACAGGTGGCCCAGGTGTCCGTCGGCCTCAAGGCCGTGATCGAGCGCAGCATCGAGGAAGGCACCTCGGTGGTCGTGGAAGGCGTGCATGCCGCGCCCGGCTACCTGATGTCCGAGATCTTTCAGGACGCGCTGGTGGTACCGATCCTGGTCACCGTTCCCGACGAGGAAGAACACCGCCGCCACTTCGAATCGCGCGATCAGGAGCCCGGCCATTTCCGCCCGCTCAGCCGCTACCTGCGCTACTTTCGCGAGATTCGCGTTTTGCACCAGTATCTCTACGATCTCGCTTTGCGCACGGACGTGCCGATGCTGCACTCGCTGTCCCTTGACGACGCGGCCGATCAGGCGGTTGAGATCGTCGCTCAGCGGGTACTGAGCCTGCTCGGACAGGAAACTGTCGAATCAGGCTGAGGTTTGGTCAGTCCTCACCCCGAAAGCGGCGCAATTCTTCGATGGCGTGATTGTCGCCCACGATCACCAGCGTGTCGTGCAGGCGCAAGTCCTCGTCGGCCCGCGGCGCCACCTCGACCCGCCCGCCCCGATTGAGGGCAATGACCTGCACCCCAAAGCGGTTGGACAGGTTGAGTTCCTTGAGCGTGCCCCGCAACCGCTCGTTGACACCCAGTTCCACAATCGAGGTGTTGGGTCCCAGGTCGGGGGTGTCCTTGCGCCGGATACCACCGATGCGCTGTGCAGTGCGCACGCCCATGTCATGCTCGGGGCGGATCACCTCGTCGGCCCCGATTTTTTCCAGCACCCGCGCCGCCACCTCGTCGGTCGCCTTGCTCACCACATGGCGCGCGCCGAGATTCTTGGCAGCCAGGGTGGCCAGAATATTGGATTTGATGTCGCTGCCAATGGCAATCACGACCTCGTCGAACTCACCTACCCCGATCGAGCGCAAGGCGCGCTCATCGGTGGCGTCCAGAATGGCCGCGTGTGTGACGAGGTTCATGACCCGCTGCACGTTGTCTTCCTCGACATCTACTGCCACGACCTCGTGCCCCAGTTCGTACAGCGTGGTGGCCACGGCCGAACCGAACCGACCCAGACCGATCACCAAGCATTGTTTCGACTTCATCGAGTCTCAGTGTAGACCGCAGGACTAGACCGTAGGACAGGCGACGCCATGACGCTGCTCAGCCGATCAGGATGTTCTTCTCGGCCGGGTAGGACACCAGCCGGTGCCGACCGTGGGTGCTGAAGGCCACGGCAAAGGTCAGCGGTCCCACACGGCCGAGGTACATCAGCGCGATCACGATGCCCTGGCCCCACTCGCTCAGCTGCGCGGTGGTGCCCATGCTGAGCCCCACCGTGCCGAACGCCGAGACCGTTTCGAAGAGCAGGTTCAGAAACGGCAGCTTCGGATTGGCCAGCACCATCAGCACCAGCGCGCCGTTCACCAGCGCCAGGCTCAGCACCGTGACCACCAGCGCCCGCACAATGGTCTCGGTGTCGATGCGCCGCTGAAAGGCCTGCGGCTCACCCCTTCCGCGAATCATGCTCCATGAGGCCAGGATCAGTACGAACAGCGTGGTGACCTTGATGCCGCCGCCCGTGGAACCGGGACTCGCGCCGATGAACATCAGGATGATGGTGAACATCAGCGTGGCGGGCCTCAGCAGGCTGTAGTCGACGGTGTTGAAGCCCGATGAGCGCGGCGTCGTGCTTTCAAAAAAGCTCACGATCAGCTTTTCCCAGAGCGGCAGTGTGCCCAGGGACTGCGGGTTGGTCCATTCCAGCGCCGCAAAGCCCAGCATGCCCAGGGGAAGCAGGATGGCGGTCATGAGCAGCACGATCTTGGAGTAGGTCAGCAGCACGTTCGAGCGGCCCGAAGCCCGCCAGGCCGCCAGGTTGACAACCACCAGAAAGCCCAGGCCGCCGAGAATCACCAGCGTCGCGACCGTCAGGCTGATGACCGGATCGCCGGCGAAGCGCTCCAGGCTGTCAGAGTACAGCGTGAAGCCGCCGTTGTTGAAGGCGGAGACCGAATAAAAAATGGCGTAATACGCGCCCGTGCCCCAGCCTTCCAGGGGACCGAAACGGCTGTAGAGCACGAGCGCTCCCAAGGCCTCGAACGCCAGCGTGTACAGCACGATCAAGCGGATCAGGCGCGCCACGCTGCCCACGTCGAAGGCGCCAGTCTGCTCGGCCAGGCGGACGCGGTCGCCAAAACCGATGCGACGTCCGGCCAGCAGGGCAAACAGCGTCCCGAAGGTCACGATGCCCAGCCCACCGATCTGCATCAGCAGCAGCAGGATGATCTGCCCCAGCAGGTTGAAGGTCTCCCCGGTGGGCACCACGACCAGTCCGGTCACGCACACGGCGCTCGTCGCCATGAACAGCGCCTGCAGAAAGGTCAGTCTCACGCCGGGCGCGTGCGTGGCCGGCATGCTCAGCAGCACGCCGCCCAGCAGGCTGATGAGGGCGAACGACAGGGCGATCAGCTGCGGGGGAGACAGTTTTCGGAAGAAGCGGCGGCGCAGCATGACTGCTTTCATGATGAGGCATCGGGCGCGTCAGTCCAGCAGGCCGCGCTTTCACGGTGCCAGAAGGCTTCAGCATCCGGAGTGGTCTCACACTTCAGCGTGTGTCCTATACTGGAGCGCTATGCAGGAACGCGTGTACGAACTGGAAGTTTTGAGTGGCCTGGAGCGCTTCGCGCGTGAGGAGCTGTCCGCCTTGCGTGGCGCGCGTTCGCTGGGCGAACTGCGCTTTACCTACGACGGCTCGACGCGTGCGGTCAAGCGGCTGCTTTCGGCAGTGGCCGCCTACGAGGTGGAGTATTTCGACGTGCCGCGTCCCAAAGCCCTGCTGGGCCACCAGCATCTCACGCGCCTGCTGCGCTTTGTCGAGGACGTGCTGGAGCAGGACACCTTCAAGAGCTTCCGCTTCAGCGCCGCCGGGCGGGAAACGGCGGTGTTCGCGCGCCTCGCCCAGGAAGTCGAGCGCGCCTGTGGCCTCAGGCACGACCCCAAGGAAGGCGAGCTGCTGCTGCGGTTTGTGCGTGCCGGCGAGGGCTGGGAAGTGCTCGCCCGCCTGACGCCGCGTCCCCTGTCGGCGCGTTCCTGGCGGGTATGCAACATGGCAGGCGGCCTCAACGCCACCCTGGCACACGCCATGCTGCGCCTGGGCGGTGTGCGCTCAGGAGACCGGGTCTTCAACCCGATGTGCGGCTCGGGCACCCTGCTGATCGAGCGTGCCGCGCTGGGCGCTTCAGAGCGGCTCGTGGGCGCCGACGTGGACGAGCGCGCCCTGGAGTGCGCGCGTCAGAATGTCGCCGTCAGCAAGCATCAAGACATCGAAATCGGGCAGATGAACGTTGTCGAGGCCGAATTGCCCGCACGCGCCTTCGACCTGATCGTCGCCGACCTGCCCTGGGGTGACGCGGTGGGCTCGCACGCCTCGAACGCCGAGCTGTACCCGGCGTTTCTGCGCGCCATGGCCCACGTGGGCTCCAAGAATGCGCGTCTGGTGGTCCTGACGCACGAAGTCACTTTGTTCGAGCGCCTGCTGCAAGACGAACGCCGCTGGACCCTGCGCGAGAGCATGCGGGTATATCACGGTGGGCATTACCCGCGCATGTACCTGCTGACCAAGTAGCGTGGGCCAAACCGGCGGTGTTCAGCGCTCGCGCCCGGCCGCGTACAGGGCGGCGCCGACAATGCCTGCCTGGTTGCGCAGCTCGGCCAGCTTCACGGGAGTCTTGACCTGCAGCAGCGGCAGGAATTTGTCGCCTTTCTTGCTGACCCCCCCGCCCAAAATGAAGAGGTCGGGCGAGAAGAGCCGCTCGAGGTACTGCAAGCTGGTGCTCAGTCGTTCGGCCCACTTCTTCCATGACAAGTCCTGATCCTCGCGGACCTTGTCCGAGGCGTAATGCTCGAGTTCCTTGCCGTTCAGCTCGACGTGCCCCAGCTCGGTGTTCGGCACGAGCAGGCCGCCATGCAGCAGCGCGCTGCCGATACCGGTGCCCAGGGTCAGCAGCATGACCACACCGTCTTCTCCGCGTCCGGCACCAAAGCGCGCTTCGGCCAGACCGGCCGCGTCGGCGTCGTTGACCACCCGCACGGTGAGCCCGCTTGCCTCGCTCAGCACCCGTTCGGCGTTGGTGCCAATCCAGCTTTTGTCCACGTTGGCGGCACTGAGCGCCACACCACCACGGATGACTGCCGGGAACGTGCAGCCCACCGCATCACGCCACCCGAAATGCTCACACAGCTCACGCACCACAAGCGCGACCGCCTGGGGCGTGGAGGGTTGCGGCGTGGGAATACGGTGCCGCTCGGCGATCAGGGTGCCGGAGGTGAGATCGACGGGCGCACCCTTGATGCCGCTGCCGCCGATGTCAATGCCGAGAATCTGGGACATAGGGCAATCTTGCCAAAGAAAGCAGGCTTCGGTCCGCTCTCTTAAGAAAGTCACGCCGACTGCGCTGCGCGGAAGCTGCAGATCTGCGTCGGGTGAAGGTTCAACCCAATCCATACGCGCGTAAAACGCGTATCACTTACCGAGACGCAGCAGTGTCCACCTCCCCGCTTACCCAAAGGACGATCATGCAGCACCGCGCACATTTGACAATTTCGATCTGGTTGCCTCAGCGGCGTGGTCGCTCCTTCGTTCCTCGGTTCAGCGGTTGGAAGGAGAGGACACCGTGCCCACACCTGTAATGTTCCCATCGGCCAGGATTTTCTGGAGCGTGGCCTGGACCCCAGTGGGCCCTCAGCGCGTGGTAGGCTCGTCAACGGGCACGGCCCATCTCATGAATCCAACGGACGAACAGCTGATAGCCTTGATGGGCCACGGTCAGGAGGACGCCCTGCGCGAACTCCACCGCCGCTACGCGCCGTACCTGTTTTCAATGGCTCGCCGCATGCTCAGCGGGACCGACGACGTGGAAGCCTGTGTGCAGGACGCTTTTGTCAGCGTCTGGAAGCACGCGGCTCGCTTTGATCCTTCTCGCGCGAGCGCCAAGACGTGGCTCGTGACCATTGCACACCGCCGTTTCCTGCAGGCCCTGCGCGACCGTCCCGACTCTACCCTGCCCCTCGAAGAATGGGACGCCCCCACCCAGTCCACCCAGCCGCTCGACCGCATCATGCTGCAAGGCGCCCTCACACAGCTCGACGGCGAACAGCAAAAGCTGATCGAGCTGGCCTTTTACGACGGGTACAGCCACGGACAGCTGGCCGAGGTGACCGGTTTGCCGCTCGGCACCGTCAAGACCCGCCTGCGGGCCGCCCTGTCCAAACTTCGTACCCATCTGGAGGACAAGCGTGACGCCTGATCAAGATACGCTGACGGCCTACACGCTGGGCTTACTGGAGGGCGAAGAGTTTCGGGCCGTCGAAGCGTACCTGAGTAACCATCCGGAAGTCGCAGCCCAAGTGCGCGCCGATCACGAAGCACTGGCCGCCTTTGCCCTCAGTCTGCCCCCCGGCGAAGTGCCAAGCGGCAGCGAAGAGCGGCTGCTGGCACGCCTGCGCAGCGAGGATAAGGCCGCAGCCGTTGTGCCCGGGCCGCCCGCGGTGCTGAGCCTTCCACCCCAACACGCCGCCCCCTTGGGTCCGTCCAGTGTGTCCACTGCGGGTCAGGACGCTTCCCCTGCAGCGACCACCCGTCGTGTGACACGCACCTGGTGGCCCCTGGCGTTTGCTGCTGCGCTCGCTCTTGTCACGGTGCTGGCCTGGCCCAGCTTGCAATCCTGGCAGACCCAGCAGGCACTGCGCACCTATCAGAATCAGGCGGGCGCCGTGACCCATCAGCTGCAGGCACAGGGCGGCGAGGCGCTCGGTACCCTCGTGCGCCTCGCGGACGGTCGAACGTTTGTGGTCATCAACGAGCGTCCTCAAGCCGGCCGGGTCTATCAGGCCTGGGCAGTCGCGGACGGCAAGGCCGTCTCGCTGGGCGTGTTCCAGGATCGGCAGATTCTGACCCAGGTCGCGCCGGGTGCGGCATTCGCCGTATCCGTAGAGCCTCCCGGGGGCAGCCCGCAGCCCACCAGCACCCCGATCGTGGTGCAGCCCCTATAAGACCTGAAGACCAGACGAAACGGACGAGCAAGAGAAGCAGCGGAAGGTAGACCTTCCGCTGCTTCTCTTGCTCGTCTGGCTCAGGCCTGGACGTTCGTCCGTGCGCCTTTGGCCGTTTCGACCAGCGCAGCGAACGCTTCAGGCTCACGCGCGGCGATGTCGGCCAGGATCTTGCGGTCAAGGCCCACACCGGCCACTTTCAGGCCGTTGATAAAGGTGCTGTAGTTCATGCCGTGCAGACGCGCACCCGCGTTGATACGCTGAATCCACAAACGGCGGAAGTCACGCTTCTTGTTGCGGCGGTCGCGGTACTCGTACGTCGCGGCGTTCAGCAGGGTCTGAAAGGCGTTCTTGTAGTTCTTGGAGCGTGTACCCCAGAAACCCTTGGCGCGCTTGAGTACTTTCTTGTGACGACGGCGGCGGATGATACCGGTCTTGGCGCGTGGCATGGTTTATTTCCCTCCCGGCAGCATGGCCTTCATGCGGGCCCACTCGCTCTTGGCGAGCACGAAGCCCTTGCCCTTGCCACGAATCTCGTCGCCGGACTTGCCGGTGTTCTGGTGGCGCTTTCCGCTCTTGAATGCCATGACTTTGCCCGTCGCGGTGATCTTGATGCGGCGCGTGGCGCTCTTCTTGGTCTTCTGCTTCGGCATTGCTGCTCCTTGTGAGAAAGGGGCGCCCGATGGGGCCGCTTCCTGAGGGCCAGGCCGCAAACGCTGTTGAATGCCTGGACCCTGCTTGTCTGCCGGCGCACTCCCGAAAGCGTGGACGGCAGCCTTGTGATTCTATGACAGAGGGTCAATTCTGACAAGGCGCGCCCTCACGAGACCAGCGCAAAAAGGCGGCCCGTTGTAACGGGCCGCCTTTTTGCTTCAAAAGTCAGACTGTAGGGGTCACGGGCTGCGGTGCGGCCGGATCTGCATCTGCCACCGGAGGGCTGGCCTGGTCACTGCCCCGGTCGACCTTTTTCGCGCCGCCCGGCTTGGGCGTCATGATCATGTTCATGTCCATGCCCATCATGTTGGGCGCACTTTCCGGTGCGCCGATGTCGGCGAGGGTTTCCGCGACGCGGTGCAGGATGCGCTCACCCAGCTCGGGGTGGGTGCGTTCGCGACCACGGAACATAATGGTCACCTTGACCTTGTGGCCTTCCTCGAGGAAGCGGCGCACGTGGTTGGTCTTGGTGTTGAAGTCGTTGGCATCGATCTTGACGCGGAACTTGATCGATTTGACTTCGGTTGCACGAGCACGCTTGCGGTTTTCCTTGGCGTTTTGCTGCTCCTCGTACCGAAAGCGGCCATAATCGAGCAGCTTGCAGACGGGCGGCACCGCCGTCGGCCCCACCATCACGAGGTCGAGGTTCTTTTCACGGGCCATGGCGACCGCTTCGCGCGTGTCGATGATGCCGACCTGTCCGCCCTCGTCGTCGATCAGGCGAACTTGGCGAACCCGAATCTGCTCGTTGATTTTGTGCTCTTTCGCTATTGCTATCACCTCTCCAAAAAACGGGGCGCGGTTCCGAGCATGCAGCCTTGCGCCGCACGCCACCGGCCTCCCGGCCGCCCTTACGGGTCAGTCGCTTTTCATTTTACTACAGATCGGCCCGGGCGCCTTCGTTCACATCGCATTGATGCTCTCCTCAGTGCTTGTGACCCTCATCCAGCCGGGCCGATCCGATCAGTTGCAGCGCCGCCTCGTCGGCGGGTGGGTGCATCAGACCCGCCCGGGCATCACGAAAAAACCGCTCCAGCGGCAGCGACGCTGCCAGGCCGGCACCCCCCGCGGCGCGCAGCGCGAGGTCCCCCGCCCGCACCGCAGCGTTCGTCGCGGCGTGCTTGGCAGCGGCCAGCGCGGGCAGCAGGTCGGGGCGGCGCGATGGTGCGCCGGACCAGGCCCGCGTGGCACGAAACAGCAGGGCCTGCGCGGCGGCCAGTTCCAGCTCGATCTGTCCGACCGCGCTCCGGATGGCAGGCAGGGTTGCGATGGGCCGCCCCAGCGCGGTGGGGACCCGCTGGTGTGCGTGGTGCACCAGGGCGTCGAGCGCGCCCTCTCCCACACCCAGGTAGGTCGCCGCGACTGCGGTCCAGAACCATGCGCTGCTGCCAGGCGAGACGGGCCCGGCAGGAATGTGGTGTTCTCCGGGCACAAAGACGTCCTCGAACACCACGTCGTGCGAGGAACTGCCACGCAACGCCAGCCCGTCGCCCCAGGTGCGCACGATCTTTACGCCGGGCGCGTCGGCGGCCACCAGAAAACGCTCGGTGCGGGCGGCGTCTCCCTCCCCCACCGAGGCGGTCACCACCAGGAAATCGAGCGCGGGAGCGCCGGTAGACCAGGTCTTGCGGCCCTGCAGGCGCCACCCGTCGGGCACCGCCTGCGCCCGGGTGCGCGGCAGCCCTCCCCGCGAGGGGCTACCGAGTTCGGGTTCGGAGGCCAGCGAGTTGATCAGCGCGCCGCGCGACACGGTTGCCTGTGCCACTTTCCGGTAAAGCGCTTCCGGCCACAGGGCTCCTTCAGCGGCACTGCCGAGCACGTGCCCGTTCATGGCGACGATCAGGGCGAGTGAGGCGTCGGTGCGCCCCAGGCATTCCTGCGCCAGCGCGAATTCGTGCAGGGAAGCGCCAGAACCACCCACGTCCTGAGAAACGGTCAGGGCGGCGTAGCCACTCGCCTTGATCGCCTGGATAACGGCAGTGGGCAGCTCGCCTTCCCGCTCGGCCTGCTCGATAAAAGGATGGGCGGCCCGGGCCAGCTGGCGGGCAAGGGTGAGGAACTGTTCCTCGCGAAAAGTGAGGTCGAGGTGGGCAAGCAGGGACACGCCTCAGCTTACGGGGCGGGGGACCTGAAGACTGTCAGGCTGTATCGAACTCGACTTTGCCTTTGATGCAACACAAACCGGAGGAGCGACACGCGCTGACGCGAGCGGACGCTCTCTTTCGTGTGACACTTTCTGGTTGACAGTGTCAAGGCGGGCTTCTAGAATAAGTGTCATGAAAACACTTACTCTGCCGCCTCAGGCCGCGCAGGTGGGCCTGGCGGTGGACGTCGCGGCGTTCGCCATGCACGAGAGCGAACTGCAGGTGCTGCTGGTGCAGCGCGGCACCTTGCCGCACGCTCAGGTCTGGGCGCTCCCAGGCGGCTTTGTGCAACTGCACGAGGAACTGCACGAAGCGGCGTTGCGCGAACTGCGTGAGGAAACCTCGATCAGCCTGGAACCGCGGCACCTGGAGCAGTTTTATACCTTTGGCGCTCCAGAGCGCGATCCGCGCGGCCGCATCGTCTCGGTCGCCCACCTGGCCGTCCTGCCGCACGGCACCGTGCAGGTCACGGGGGGTTCGGGCACGCTGGCCGCCGGCTGGTTTCCTGCGCACACGCCGCCTCCGCTGGCCTTTGACCATGCCCAGATTCTGGAGCGGGCCCTGCGGCGTCTGCAGACCCGGCTGGAATACGCACAGCTGGCCCTGGAGTTCCTGCCTGAGACTTTCACCCTGCCCGAACTGCAAGAAGTCCACGAAGCGATCCTGGCCAAGAAACTCGACAAACGCAATTTCCGCAAACGCCTGCTGGCACAGGGCCTGCTGATTCTCTCCGGCGAACGGCGCAACGGCGTGGGCCGTCCGGCACAGCTGTACCGCCGCAGCAAGACCGCGCGCCGGACGACCGTATGAACGCAGCAGGGCGGCTGGCGTCTCCATGAGCTGGACACCGCGGACGCTGCTGGTCTCGATGCGGCACGGCAAACTGCTCGAAGCGCAGCTGCTCTTGCAAAACGAGTCCGGCGAGCAGGCCACCCTGCTCCTGAGTCCCAAAATGGGCGCGCGGCTGAGCGGCGCTGAACGCAGCCTGGCCCTGGCACTGGAGGCCGCGGCATACGTGACGGGTCTGGCCGTGCGCCTGGAGGCGCCCCATCCGCATGGCGTGCGCCTGCTCGTCGATGGGCGTGAGCAGAAGAGCATCACCCGCTATGGAGCGGTTTTCGCGCAGGTGGCCGAACTGGCCGATGCCTACGCCGACAGCGTCGAGTAACGAACGGTCCTCGGCGCCTGACGCACCATCGCGCCGCTTGCCCTCGGGTAAAATGCACTTATGGACATGAAGAAGCTGATGAAGCAGATGCAGCAGGCACAGGCCGCCGCCGCGAAGATTCAGGAAGACCTGGCGCAGCAGATGGTCGAGGGCAGCGCCAGCGGAATGGTCAGCGTCACCATGAACGGACAGGGCAAGGTCACCGCCATCAAGATCAATCCGCAGGCCGTGGACCCGGACGACGTCGAGGCGCTCGAGGACCTGCTGCTGGTGGCCATTCAGGACGCCGCTGGCAAGGCCGACGATCTGCAGCAGCGTGAGACCCAGCGCAGCCTGGGCTTTTTGGGCGGCATGCTTTGAGGCCAATGCTCTCCATTGATAGCAGGCGACCATGAAATACCCGGCCAGCCTGGTGGCCTTGATTCGGGAGCTGTCGCGCTTGCCGGGCATCGGTCCCAAATCAGCGCAGCGCCTGGCCTTTCACCTGTTCGAACAGCCACGCGAAGACATCGAGCGTCTCGCGGGCGCCTTGCTGGAAGCCAAACGCGAGCTGCAGATGTGCAAGCAGTGCTTCAACGTGACCGACCGCGAACTGTGCGACGTCTGCACCGACACGGGACGCGATCGCGCGCAGATCTGTGTGGTCGAGGAGCCCGGTGACGTCATCGCCATCGAACGCAGTGGTGAGTTTCGTGGCCTCTATCACGTCTTGCACGGCGCGATCAGCCCCATGAACGGCGTTTCTCCCGAGAAGCTCTACATCAAGCCTCTGCTGACCCGACTGCAGCAGAACGAACTGAAGCCCGAAGACCACGAGGTCATCCTGGCCACCAGCACCACGGTGGAGGGTGAAGCCACCAGCCTGTACCTGCAGCGTCTGCTCGAGCCGCTGGGCGTCATGGTGTCACGCATCGCCTACGGTCTGCCCGTGGGGGGCGCCCTGGAATACGCCGACGAGGTCACCCTGGGGCGCGCCCTGGCTGGCCGGCAGCGGGTGACCCGATAGCAGATACGCCGCGCCACTCTCATGAATCCTTGGACCGCTTTACATCTTTTTCTCACCGCTCGCCTATACTGAACGGGTGCTAGAGCAGCATCTCTCTCAACTCGTGGCCGATGTCGACGGTGCGTCCGGCGCGGCCATCGGCGGCTTCGACGGTCTTCTCGTCGAGGAATACGGCGCCGGCAACTCCGACCTCAGCCTGCTCGTGGCCGAACACGCCGGCCTGCTGCGTGCCGCCTTCAGCGCTTATGAAAACACCCTGTCGGGTGGGCAGCTTCGCGAATTCTATCTGCGCGGAGACCACCTCAGCGCGTTCAGCCTGCCCGTCAGTTCCGAACTCTTTTTGATGATCGTGATGGACGGCCAGAAAAACAACCTCGGCCAGGCCCGGCTGTACGGCCTGGAAACCGCCAAAAAGCTGGGAGAGATCCTGTGAAGCTGCGCGCCTTGATGGGTACGCCCGGCGTGCGCAGCGCGGCGCTTGTCGGCCGCGACGGATTGGCGCTGGAAGCCTACGGCGATAAGGGTGAACACCTGGCCGCCGAACTCGCCTCGCTGCGCGAAAGCCTGGAGCGGCTCGCGCGCCGCCTGGGCTCGGGAGCGCTGTCACGAATTGCCTTCACGACCGAGCACTTCGAGGTGGTCGCCGTCAGTGTCGGCGATTTCATCACCGGAGTCGCCCTGACGCGAGGCAGCGATACGCGCGCTGCCCAGCTTGAACTGGCCCGCGTGGCGCTCGAACTGGCACCTCAGGCCGCCCTGGGTGAGCGCTGATGCTCGATCAGCTGATGACCGTCCGCGGCGTGAAATCGGCCGCTGTGCTGGGTGCGGGGGGCGAAGTGCTGTCCCACGTGGGGTTCCGCATCGATTCGACGGTCGCGCTGCAGGGCCGTGAGGTCGTGAGCGGCATGGCCTCCGCACTCAGCGGCGGTGAGTGGCGCGATGTCGTCATCGATTTCGAGGACGGTCCCGTGATGCTCGTCCCGCTCGGAACACACACCCTGCTGGCCAGCTTCGACGACGTGGCCATTCTGGGGCGCCTGCGCTACGCGGTCAAACGGGCACTGCCCGAGCTGCAAGGCCAGTTCGGCTGAGCCGAACTGCACGGGCGCGTTCCCTCAACCAGTCGACCAAAAAAGGAGGGCGGGACTTTCCCGCCCTCCTTTTAACACCCACTTAACACACCACTCAATCGTCCGCCGCCATGCCGCCTCCCTCGTACTGCAGGCGGTACAGGCGAGAGTAATACCCGCCACGCGCGAGCAGTTCGGTGTGCGAGCCTTCTTCGACGACACGCCCCTGGCGCATCACCACGATGCGGTCGCAGTGCTCGATGGTGCTCAGCCGATGCGCGATGATGATGCTGGTGCGCCCGACCATCACCTTCTGCAGGGCCGCCTGAATCTGCAACTCCGTCTCGGTGTCGATGCTGGCCGTGGCCTCGTCGAGGACCAGCAGGATGTCGGGGTTCTGAATCAGCGCGCGGGCAAAGGCGATCAGTTGCTTCTGTCCAGTGGACAGTGTGGCGCCACGTTCACGCACCTCACTGTGATACCCGTCGGGCAGATTCATGATGAAGTCGTGCACGCCGACGTACTTGCAGGCCTGCACCACCCGCTCGTGAGGAATGGCCGGGTCGCCCAGGGTCAGGTTGCTCTCCATGGTGCCGGCGAACAAAAAGACATCCTGGAGCACCACGCCGATGTGGCGGCGCAGGTCATACTGCGCCAGGTCGCGCACGTCGTGGCCGTCCACCAGAACTGCGCCGCGCTGCACATCGTAAAAGCGCGAGACCAGGCTGGTGATGCTGGTCTTCCCGGCACCCGTGGCCCCCACGAGCGCGACGCTTTCACCGGGGCGGATGGTCAGGTCGATACCACGCAGGGTCCAGCGCTCGTCACTGTCAGGCGTGTCCGCGGTGACACTGCTGTCATAGCTGAACCAGACGCTGCGCAGTTCCACTTCACCGCGAAAGCGCTCCAGGCGGCGCGCGCCGGGTTTGTCCTGAATCTTTTCCTCGGTATCCAGCACCCCAAAGATCCGCTCACCTGAAGCCATGGCCGACTGCAAATTGTTCATGACGTCCGCCAGATCCTGAATCGGCTGAAACAACGCGGTGATAAAACCCACGAAAGCCACCAGCGTTCCCAACGTCACGCCCGCACCGGACAGAATGTCACGCCCGGCGTACCACAGCACGAGGGCGGTGGCGACCTGCGCGAGCACGGCCACAGTCGGCATATAAATCGAAAACCAGCGGATCGAGTTCAGGTTGGCGCCCAGCAGCCCCCGGTTGGCGCGGTCGAACTCCACGGCATTGCGGTTCTCACGCGAGAAAAGCTGCACGGTCAGCATCCCGGTGATGTTCTCGTTGAGCTTGCTGTTGACGATCGCCTGCTGCAAACGCGTTTCTCGAAAGGCGTCACGAATTTTGATTCGAAAAAAGTTGGCGGCCCAGAACAGAAATGGCAGCACGGTAAAGCTCACGAGCGCCAGTTGCCAGTTGAGGCTCAACATGATCACGACGTACACGATCACCAGAAAGGTGGACTGAATCAGCGCCACGAGACCCGCGGTGATGAACTGGTTGATGGCATCGACATCGCTCGTCACACGCGTGATCAGCCGCCCCACCGGGTTCTGGTCGAAGTACGCGAGGTGCAGCCGCTGCAGCTTCGTGAACAGGTCGGCCCGGATGTCATACAGCACGCGCTGTCCCAGGAAACTGATGGCCAGCGTGAAACCGTAGCGCAAAGCGAACTCGACGATCTTCAGCAGCAGATACGCCAAAGCCACCAGCAACAGGCCCTGAAAGAGCGCCTCTGGCCCCAGATTCCCCCGGCCGGTGGTCGGCAGCAGGTAATGGTCGATGGCGTAGCGTTGCAGCAGGTTGAAGGTGGGCTGGGACAGCGCGATCAGAAAGGCCAGCAGCACGCCCGTGGCGGCCAGCCGCACATACGGATTCAGGTATCCCAGGATGCGCCGCGTCAATTGGGGGTCAAAGGCCTTGCGAAAGGCTTCGTCAGCTTGAATGGTCACGCGCGTGCCTCCTGGGTGCTCATGTCGTGCTGGTCCTGCCCGGAAGCGTCCTCGTCGATTTCGCTGGCGAGGCGCTGCTTGCGCTCCAGTTCGGCGTAATGTCCGCCCTGGGCCAGCAACACCTCGTGTGCGCCCTGTTCGACGATCCTTCCTTCGTGCAGCACGATGATGTGATCGGCGTGCCGCAGCGTGGAGACACGGTGGCCGATCAGCAGCACGGTGCGTCCCTGCTGTACGTCGCGCAAAGCCTGCAGGATGCGCGATTCGGTTTCGGTGTCAACCGCGCTGGTCGAGTCGTCGAGAATCAGGATTTTTGGCTCTCTCACCAGCGCGCGGGCCAGGGCCGTGCGCTGACGCTGCCCGCCGGACAGGGTCACACCGCGTTCGCCCAGCAGGGTGTCATAGCCGTTGGGGAAATCCTCGATGTCATTTGACAGACCGGCGAGCTGCGCGGCCCGCCGGACCCGGTCCATGTCAGGCGGCGGGTCCTGCCCGGCGGGCGGCGCGGCCTGAAAGGCAGGTACGCGCGTCGCGACGGGCGGATAGTGCTCGTTGTCGAGCCCGAAAGCGATGTTGGTGGCGATGGTGTCGCTGAAGAGAAACGGTTCTTGCGGCACGGTGGCGATGTTCGCACGCAGCGTCTTGAGCGGAATGACCCGGACATCGACTCCATCGATCAGCACCCGCCCCTCGCTGGGATCGACCAGCCGCGTGATCAGCTGTGCCAGCAGGGTCTTGCCACTTCCCGTCGGGCCGGTGATGCCCAGCGTCTGCCCGGCCGGAATGTGCAGCGACAGATCGCGCAGCACCACCGTGCGGTCAAAGCGCAAGGTGACGCCTTCGAAATGGATGTCTCCCTGCAGGGTGCGGATGGTCGGGTCAGTACGCTTGCTGTCGTGCACCACGGGGCGGGCGTCGAACATGTCCTGCAGGCGCGACCAGGAAGCGAGCCCGCGCTGGGACAGGTTGGTGATGAAGCCGATCATCAGCATCGGCCACGACAGACGCTCGAGGGTCAAGGCGAACTGCGTGAATTGACCGAGCGTCAGGGTTTCGCCCGGCACGAGCCCCAGGATCATGCGCCCACCGAAAATCAGGATCAGCACGTAGGCGATGCCCATCAGCAGGCTCATAAAGGCCTGCAGCGGCCCTTCGACCTTGACCAGGCTGATGGCGCGGCGAATCAGTTCATCGTTCATGCTCTTGTACTGCGCAATCTCGCGGTCCTCGACGGCGTACCCTTTGACTACGCGCGCACCGGAGAAGTTCTCCTGGGCCTTGGCGCTGATGGCCGAATTCTGCTCCTGCACTTTCACGTAGCGCGCCGAGATGGTCCGCGCCAGCGAGTACAGCACGATCACGATCACCGGGAACACCGCAAGCACCAGCAGCGTGAGCTTCCATGACAGGCTGAACATCACCACGAGCGCGGTGGCAAACGCCGTCACGATGTTCACGACCTGCCAGGTGCCAAAGCCCAGCAGTTCTCGCACGGCCGACAGGTCGCCGGTCAGGCGGTTCATCAGGTCACCCGTGCGCGCACGGTCATAATAGGCCTTGTCCAGCGTCGTGAGGTGCGAAAAGATGTCGCGGCGAATTTCATACTCGGTCTGACGACTGGCCACCACGATCTGACGACGCATAACAAACATGAAGAGGCCCGAGACCGCAGCGCCTGCCACGACGCCAAGGGCATACAGCATCAGGGTGCCGAGCGCGATTCCTGTCGTGCCCGGATTGCCGTCGGCGCTTCTGGTCAGGCCGTCGATCGAAAGCCGCAGGAAATAGGCAGGCAGCAGCACTGCCGAGTTGGCGAGCAGCACGGCCAGGAAGCCCAGCAGATACTGGCGTCGGTGGAGAAGCAGATAAGGCCAGAGGGTCCGGATGCTGTTCAAAGTTACCTCAGGGTTTGGGAGTCACTCACTGGGCGAAATCGCTTGGCAGGTTCTGCCAGAATCATCAGTCTATGACTCCACAGGGTGTTCGCACCATGCGCCGATTGGCCGACTGCCCGGATGGCGGTTGGCCAATCTGCTGGAAAGACTGCGCCTGCAGGGCCGTTCCGCGCCCTGTAGCTGCCTTGACAAGGATAGGGCACGGTGCTAGTATCCCAATCCGGAAGTCGGCGAGCAGGTGCCGCTTTCGCGCTCGGGAAGCAAGCGCTTCCGTGGTCAAGCGGTGCCACTCTAGCTCAATTGGTAGAGCACCCGACTTGTAATCGGAAGGTTAGGAGTTCAAGTCTCCTGAGTGGCTCCAAGGTTGTGGTGCAACACCCCACCTTTCGACTTGGGTAGGTGGCCGAGTGGTTAAAGGCGACAGACTGTAAATCTGTTCTCATACGAGTACGGCGGTTCGAATCCGCCCCTGCCCACCAAGTCTTGCCCACCGAGTCACGGGAAGAGCTCAAGTCGGCTAAGTCGGCGCACCGGTTCCCCCTGGTGCTGGAGAATATCCCAAGCAAGCGGGAATAGCTCAGTTGGTAGAGCGTCAGCTTCCCAAGCTGAATGTCGCGAGTTCGAATCTCGTTTCCCGCTCCAATGGCCCGTGTTTTGGGTCACCTTTGTAAGATGGTTCGGTCCATGCTCGTGTAGCTCAGTGGTAGAGCACTCCCTTGGTAAGGGAGAGGTCGTCGGTTCAATCCCGACCACGAGCTCCATATTCGGACGTGATGCCTGGCCCGCGACTTTGCGGGCCGCATTCTCGTAAGCCCTCAGTCCAAAGATTTGACACCACCCATCTTCAGGAGGAACTGCCATGGCAAAAGGAACGTTTGAGCGCACGAAGCCGCACGTGAACGTGGGAACGATCGGACACGTGGACCACGGCAAAACCACCCTGACCGCGGCGATCACCTTCACGGCGGCCGCAGTCGACCCGACCATCGAAACCCAGCGTTACGATGAGATCGACAAGGCCCCCGAAGAAAAAGCGCGTGGTATCACCATCAACACCGCGCACGTCGAGTACAACACCCAGGCGCGCCACTACAGCCACGTGGACTGCCCCGGACACGCCGACTACGTCAAGAACATGATCACCGGCGCAGCGCAGATGGACGGCGCCATCCTGGTGGTCAGCTCGGCCGACGGCCCGATGCCCCAGACGCGCGAGCACATCCTGCTGGCCCGTCAGGTGGGCGTGCCCTACATCGTGGTGTTCATGAACAAGGTCGACATGGTCGACGACGAAGAACTGCTGGAACTCGTCGAGATGGAAGTGCGTGAACTGCTGTCGCGCTACGAATTCCCCGGCGATGACCTGCCAGTGGTCAAGGGCAGCGCCCTGCAGGCCCTGGAGGCTTTGCAAGGCAACCCCAAGACCGGGCGTGGTGAAAACCAGTGGGTCGACCGCATCTGGGAACTGCTCGATGCGGTGGACAGCTACATCCCTACCCCCGAACGCGCCACCGACAAGCCCTTTTTGATGCCCGTCGAAGATGTCTTCACCATCACTGGCCGTGGCACGGTTGCCACCGGACGGGTGGAGCGTGGCATCGTCAAAGTGCAGGACGAAGTGGAAATCGTCGGTCTGACCGACACCCGCAAGACCATCGTGACCGGCATCGAAATGCACCGCAAACTGCTCGACCAGGGTATGGCCGGTGACAACGTCGGCGTGCTGCTGCGTGGTGTGGCGCGTGATGACGTGGAACGTGGTCAGGTGCTGGCCAAACCCGGCAGCATCAAGCCGCACACCAAGTTCGAAGCCAGCGTGTACGTGCTCTCCAAGGACGAAGGAGGACGCCACAGCGCCTTCTTCGGTGGCTACCGTCCGCAGTTCTACTTCCGCACCACCGACGTGACCGGCGTGGTGGAACTGCCCGAAGGTGTCGAAATGGTGATGCCCGGTGACAACATCTCCTTTGTCGTCGAACTCATCAAGCCCATCGCCATGGAAGACGGTCTGCGCTTCGCCATCCGCGAAGGTGGCCGTACCGTCGGCGCCGGCGTCGTCACCAAGGTGATCGAGTAAGTTTCAAGGCTTCCGAGCGGAGTGGCAAATGCCACTCCGCTTTTTCATGCGCGCTTTGGGCTTTTCTTTTGGGGGGCACTCGCGCTACACTACCCGTTGCACCAGGCAAGCGCCGGAGGTTCTCCCTCCGGCCTTTCCCTGAAAGCCCGCACAGCGCGCGTTGCCGACGGGAAGCCTGGGAGTCCGCACGGTTCAAGCCAAACGGACGAAAGGAGTCAAGGACATGGCCAAGGAAGGTCCTCGCATCAAAGTGAAAATGGAGAGCACGGCCGGCACGGGGTTCTACTACACCACCACCAAGAACCGCCGCAATACCACTGCCAAGCTCGAACTGAAAAAGTACGACCCCATCGCCAAAAAGCACGTTCCGTTCAAAGAAAAGAAAATCTAAGCATGAATGGACTGCTGCGGTACTTCCAAGAGGCGCGCGCCGAGCTGTCGCGCGTCACGTGGCCCAACCGCGCCCAGGTCCTCGAAGGCACGCAGGTCGTGCTGGTCTTCATCGTCGTGCTGACGCTCTTCTTGTTCGCGCTTGACTCGGTGCTGGCGGGCCTGATCCGGGTGGTGGTTCCGCAGTGAGCATCGAATGGTACGCCGTACATACCTACGTCGGCCAGGAAGACCGGGTCGAGACGAACCTCATGGAGCGCGCCAAAAAGCTCGGTCTGTACAACACCAAGATCTTTCAGGTGCTGCAGCCCAGCGAGGAAGCCGTGGAGTTGCGTGAAGGCGGCAAGAAAGAAACCGTCAAGCGCAAGCTGTTCCCCGGTTATATCTTCGTGCAGATGGACGTCGAGGACGACGAGGCGCCCGGTGAGCTGGGCGAATCCTGGGAAGCAGTGCGGGGCACGCCCGGAGTGACCGGCTTTGTCGGTACGGCCACCCATCCGGTGCCCCTTTCGCACGATGAAGTGCAGCGGCTGCTGCAGTCGGTCGGTGTCACCGCCAAGCAGGAAGCAGTGGCCGTTCCGCGTATCAAGGTCAACTTCAAGGAAGGTGACATGGTACGCGTCACCGCTGGCCCGTTTGCGGACTTCAGCGGTGTGGTGTCCGAAGTCAACCCCACCCAGGCCAAGGTGAAGGTGCTGGTGTCGATCTTCGGTCGGGAAACCCCGGTCGAGCTTGACTTTGCACAGGTCACCCGTGGCTGAACGCTCTTCTTGAAGTCTTTTCGCGCTCAGCGCGAAAACGCTCGGGATGGCTGGGCAAGCCCGGCCTCTTGAGCTAAACTGTGCAGGTTGCCTGCAAACGCCCCAAACGTGCGCAGGCGCTTAGCGTCAGCACCCCGACGGTCAGGACCTGAGTCCAGGCGCGGGGGAGCTAAGGAGGAATTGAAATGGCGAAGAAAGTCACTGGTTTTGTCAAGCTGCAACTGCCGGCCGGCAAAGCCACTCCGGCCCCGCCCGTGGGTCCCGCGCTCGGTCAGCATGGCGCGAACATCATGGGCTTCGTGAAGGAATTCAATGCGGCCACCGCTGACAAGGGCGACGCGATCATTCCCGTCGAGATCACCATCTACGCGGACCGCTCCTTTACCTTCATCACCAAGACGCCGCCGATGAGCTACCTCATCCGTAAGGCCAGCGGCGTTGCCAAGGGTTCGAGCAACCCCAACAAGGCCAAGGTCGGCAAACTGACCTGGGACCAGGTGCTCGACATTGCCAAAACCAAAATGCCCGACCTGAACGCGGGCAGCCTCGAGGCGGCCGCGCAGACCGTCGCGGGTACCGCCCGCAGCATGGGCGTCACCATTGAAGGGGCCCCCAATGCCTAAGCGCGGCAAACGTTACCAGAACCTCGCGGGCAAAGTGGACCGCAACAAGGTCTACACCGTCGAAGAAGCCACCAGCCTGGTCAAGGAGATCGCTACCGCGAAATTCGACGAAACCGTCGAAGTGCACTTCCGCCTTGGCATCGATCCCCGTAAGAGCGACCAGAACGTGCGTGGTACTGTCGCGCTGCCACACGGCACCGGCCGTACGGTGCGCGTGGCGGTCATTACCCAGGGTGACAAGATCGCCGAAGCCGAAGGCGCGGGCGCTGACGTATTTGGTGGCGCCGAGCTGATCGACCGTATCGCCGGGGGATTCATGGAGTTTGACGCCGTGGTGGCGACCCCCGACATGATGGCCCAGGTGGGTCAGAAGCTCGCCCGTCTGCTCGGACCGCGCGGTCTGCTCCCTAACCCCAAGAGCGGCACCGTCGGCCCCGACGTGGCGGGCATGGTGCGCGGCCTCAAGGCCGGTCGTATCGAATTCCGCAACGACAAGACCGGCGTCGTGCACGCCCCGATCGGCAAGGCCAGCTTCGAGGCAGGTAACATCGCTGAAAACCTGCGCGCCCTCGTTGGCGCGCTGGAAGGCGCCAAACCCGCTTCCGCCAAGGGCGTGTTCATCCGCAGCGTCTACATGACGACCACGATGGGCCCTTCCGTGCAAGTCGCGCTGGCCTGATTTTCCCTTCAGCACCCCGGTGCGTCAGCACCTTTCAAAGGCACCGAAGACAGCGGGGACCCTTGCCAGGTTTAAAAATCCCGCCGAGATGTCTCAGTTGCTTTCACGCACTGGACACAAGGAGCACCCGTGGCGAACCAACGCAACCAAAACAACCTCGCCGCGCTTCAGGAGAGCCTCTCGGGCGTTGACTCGTTTTACGTCGTCAACTACCAGGGCCTCACCGCAGGGCAGCTCAGCCGCCTCCGCAAGGATCTGGTGGCCAAGGGCGGGCGCATGATCGTCGCCAAGAACACCCTGATCAACCTGGCCCTGCAGGGCCAGGAGCGCGACTTCTCCGATATCCTGAGCGGCCCCAGTGCCATCGTGATCGCCCAGGACGACCCCGCGGGCGTCGCGAAGATCCTGTCGGATGCCAGCCGTGGCAATGACAAGGGCATTCCGGCCAGCAAGGGTGGATACCTTGAGGGCCGCAAAATCGACGTGGCCGTCATCACGCGCCTTGCGAACCTGGGCAGCAAAGACCAGCTGTACGCCGAACTCGTCGGCGTGCTGGGCGCGCACCTCAGCAACTTCGTCGGCCTGCTCGAAGCACTTCAAGAACAAAAAAGCGGCGAAGCCGCTTAAGGGAAGGACACCAACATGGCGTACAACAAAGAGCAATTCCTGGATGACCTCAGCAACATCACCCTCCTCGAACTCGCCGACCTGATCGACGCGATCAAGGAGAAGTTCAACGTCACGGCCGCCGTCGCCGTGGCCGGACCGGGCGCCGCCGTCGCCGCTCCCGTCGAAGAGAAGACCGAGTTCGATGTCGTGCTGATCGACGCGGGCAGCAGCAAGATCAACGTCATTAAGGAAATCCGCGCCATCACCGGCCTGGGCCTCAAAGAAGCCAAGGACCTCTCGGAAAAAGGCGGCGCCATCAAGGAAGGCGTCAGCAAGGACGACGCCGAGAAGTTCCGCGCCCAACTCGAAGGCGCCGGCGCCAAAGTCGAACTCAAGTAAGATTTTCCCCACCGGGAGTGCACCCGAGTCCGTCTGGACTCGGGTTTTTCGTTTGTCCGAGGCCGCGGCCACGCGGCCAAGTCACAGACCCAGTTTGGGAAAACGCCACAGCGACGCTTCAGCCAGATGCGCTAAGTTATCCGGAATGGCCGTCAACTCCTCGTTCTCTGTCGGTGACGTGGTCGTCATCGAACGCAAGCGGCGCCCTTGGCGCCTTACGACCGTCCAATCAATTCAGGGAGACCTGCTGCAGGTCAACGGCGGTCATCTCTACTCGGCCTCGACGGGGTGGCGCCTTGACGCCACGCACGGCAAGAGCGAACGGGTCACGCCGCTCACCCCGGCCAGAATGGATTATCTGCAGCTGGTGCAGTTTCAGAAAGCCGTGATCGGACTGGACATCACGCGGGTACCGCCCGAGCGCATTGCTCGTCTCGCCGAGTTGGCCAAGGCCTTCAGCGAAGCGTTACAGACTGACTTTACACCCAACGACACCGATACGGCCTGAGGGCCCTGAACGGTGAAGCCAGCATTTGCGCGTTCCATGCCGCTTTATTTCAGGTTTTGACGCAGCTGTTCGGCAAGACGAAACCATTCGCGTTCCTGGGTGCGGTACAGATTGTTGGCGCGCCGCTGGGTCTTTTCGACCTGAGCGAGCAGGACTTGCGCCTCTTCACGGCGGTCGCGTTGCAGCAGGAACTGTGCGTACTTGACGCGGGGTTCCTCACTGGTGGCGGTGTTCATGGCTTCCTGGTAATAGCGCTCGGCACGCTCGTGGTCACCCAGCCTGACCAGGGTGTCGGCCAGCAGCACCTTGGCCTTGCTTTGCAGGGCCTGTGAGCGCATCGAGTCGATCTGTTCGAGCAGGCTGCGGGCCTCCTGGTATTTTTCCTGGCGGTAGGCGAGGTCGGCCAGCTGATAGAGCAGGCTGGGGTCATCCTTGTAAATGCCGACGCGCGCCGGGGCAAGGATCTCCTCGGCTTCGCCATACCGCTGGGCACGGGCCAGTTCACCGGCCAGGGCAACCCGGTTTTGCAGGGTATCGAGCTCGGCGAGCGCTTCGCGGCGGGTCTTGATGCGTGATTCCTGCGAACGCAGGCCCTCGATCACGGGCTCAAAATTGACGCGCCGCACCCGCAGACCCGGCAGAATTTCCAGAAAGAAGTAAGCCAGCACGCCGATCACCGGAATAAAGAAGATCAGGAACACCCAGAAGATCTGACGGCGGTGGGTGAGCGCGTGAATGATGAAGGCGATCTGCAACGCGAAATGCAGATAGTACAGCACTGGATACTGGTACAGAAAGCCCGTCAGGAACGCCATAGGAGCGAGTTTACCAAAGCGGCCCTGCCATCACTGCGCACTTCCCTGCCATGTCTCCCGGCTTTGTGGCTTTTCAGGTTTCGCCTTGAAGGCCAGAGGGAGTCTTTAAGCTCAGCGCGAATGGCCCTGCGGTGGTGTACCATGTGAGAAACGTGTTCGGCCCATTCTCCGGGGTTATGCCTTCGTCACCGCTGCTTGACGCAAGGCTTTTTGGCCGCTAAACTACAGTTTGGTGACCATGATCGGTCTCCGGGGAGCTTCTTGCACTCGCGAAACAACGTTTATACAAGAGCGCCACTCCGCACGATTTCGTAAATCCAGGAGGCGAAAGGATTTCCTTTCGCCTCCCCTCAACCTTGCTATGTACTCCAGAAGTACGACCACGATCGGCGCTGGCAGGTTCGGGGAGAGGCTTCAAGACTTCTCACAACGTTGAGGTGTGAATGACACAACGTATCGAGCGCTTCGGCGAAATTGCCGAAGTCATCCCGTTGCCTGAACTGACCGAGGTCCAGGTCAACTCGTTCCGGCACTTCCTGCAGGACACCAAAGCTCCCGACCAGCGCGAGAACGCCGGTCTGCAAAGCGCCTTTCGCGAAGTCTTCCCCATCGACGAATCCGACCGCAATCGCAGCGCAGGCCTGGTGCTCGATTTTCTGGAGTACAAGCTGGGTGACGCGCCCTACACCCCGGAAGAGTGCCGCGAAAAAGACCTGACCTACCAGGCGCCCCTCTACGCCAAGCTGCAGCTGATTCACAAGGACAGCGGCCTGATCAAGGAAGACCAGGTCTTTCTGGGCGACCTGCCCCTGATGACCGAGGACGGCTCCTTTGTCATCAACGGCGCCGACCGCGTGGTCATCTCGCAGATTCACCGCAGCCCCGGCGTGTACTTCACGAGCTCCTACAAGGGCATCAAGAAGATCTACACGGCTGCCATCATCCCGATGCCCAAGCGCGGCCCCTGGATTGAACTGGAGTTCAACGGTGGCGTGCTGGAAATGAAGGTCAACAAGCGCAAGTTCCCGGTCAGCATGCTGCTGCGCGTGCTTGGGCACGACGACACCAGCATCAAGGCGCTGTTCACGGAATTTGACGAGGGAGTGGAGCTTCCCGAGGACAAGTCGAGCGGCATGAACGCCGACGAAGCCCTGCTGCGCCTCTTCACGGTCCTGCGTCCCGGTGACCCACCCAAGCGCGACAAGGCGATCACCTACCTCTACAGCCTGCTGGCCGATCCCAAGCGCTACGACCTGGGCAAGCCCGGGCGCTTCAAGATGAACCGCAAGCTCGGCACGACGCGCGACGACGCCACGCTGCTGACCTTCGAGGACGGCAAGTTCCAGGACGCCGGCCTGATCGAGACCATCCGCTACCTGCTCGCCCTGACCTACGGCCGTGCAGAACTCACCGTCGGCGCGGACGAGGACGGCGTGGCCCAGACCGTGCCCGTCGAGGAAGACGACATCGACCACCTCGGCAACCGCCGCGTGCGCACGGTGGGCGAACTGCTCGCCGACCAGCTGCGCGTGGGCCTGGGGCGCATGGCGCGCGGTGTGCGCGAGCGCATGCTGCTCGGCAACCCCGACGCTGCCACCCCCACCAAGCTGGTCAACAACCGTCCCATCGTGGCGGCCATGCGTGAATTCTTCGGCCGCAGCCAGCTCTCGCAGTTCAAGGACCAGACCAACCCGCTGGCCGAGTTGCGCCACAAGCGCCGCATCTCGGCACTCGGACCGGGCGGCCTCACGCGTGAGCGCGCCGGCTTTGACGTACGCGACGTGCACCGCACACACTACGGCCGCGTCTGCCCCATCGAGACGCCCGAAGGCGCCAACATCGGCCTGATCTCCTCGCTGGCGTCGTTTTCCAAGGTCAACGACCTCGGCTTTATGGAAGCGCCCTACCGCCGCGTGGTGGACGGCAAGGTCACCGACCAGGTCGAGTACATGACGGCCGACATCGAGGACCGCTACGCCATCGCGCAGGCCAACACCCCGCTCGCGCCGGACGGCTCCTTTGCGGTCGACCGCGTGCTGGCCCGCCGCCGTGGTGACCCCTTCCTGATGGACCCGGCCGAGATCCAGTACATGGACGTGTCGCCCAAGCAGATCGTCTCGATCTCCACCTCGCTGATTCCCTTCCTGGAGCACGACGACGCCAACCGCGCCCTGATGGGTTCGAACATGCAGTCGCAGGCCGTGCCGCTGGTGCGCGCCGAGAGCCCCGCCGTGGGCACCGGCGTCGAGGAGCGCGTCGTGCGCGACTCGGGCACCAGCGTCGTCGCCGACGTGACGGGCCGCGTGTCCTATGTGGACGCCCGCGCCATTCAGGTCACCCTGACCGAGGACCAGCCGGGGCTGGCACTCTTCAAGAACAACGTCCGCACCTACGACCTGGTGCGCTTCACCCGCAGCAACCAGGGCACCAACCTCGACCAGCGCCCGATCGTGTCGGTCGGTGACGTGGTCGCCCCGGGCCAGGTACTCGCCGACGGCCCGGCCAGCGAACTCGGCCGCCTGGCCCTCGGACAGAACATCACCATCGCCATCATGCCCTTTGACGGCTTCAACTTCGAAGACGCCATCTGCATCTCCGAAGGCCTGGTGCGCAAGGACTTCTACACCTCGGTGCACATCGAGAAAGACGAAGTCGAGGCGCGCGACACCAAGCTCGGCCCCGAGAAGATCACCCGCGACATCCCGGGGCTCAGTGAGGCCGCCCTGCGCGACCTCGACGAGGACGGCATCGTCCGCGTCGGCGCGGAAGTCAAGCCCGGCGACATCCTGGTCGGCAAGACTTCCTTCAAGGGAGAAAGCGAGCCCACCCCGGAAGAGCGTCTGCTGCGCTCGATCTTCGGTGAGAAGGCCCGTGAGGTGAAGGACACCTCGCTGCGCGTGAGAAGCGGTGAAGGCGGCATCGTCGTGAAGACCGTGCGCTTCCGCCGCGGCGACGAGGGCGTGGACCTCAAGCCCGGCGTGCGTGAAATGGTGCGGGTATACGTCGCCCAGAAACGCCGCCTGCAGGTGGGTGACAAGGTCGCCAACCGCCACGGCAACAAGGGCGTGGTCTCCAAGATCCTGCCTCCCGAAGACATGCCCTTCCTGCCCGACGGCACCCCCGTCGACCTGGTGTTCAACCCACTCGGCGTGCCGAGCCGCATGAACCTCGGGCAGATTCTCGAAACGCACCTCGGTGAAGTCGCGCGCCTCACGGGCCAGAAGTTCGTGACCCCGGTGTTCGACTCGGCCACCGAGGACGCCATCAAGGAAATGCTGCAGGTCGCCGCTGCCGAGCGCATCGACGATCGCAAGCGTGGTGGCTTTGAGACCGACGTGCGCGAAGCCGAAGTGCTCGAGCGCGCCGGCAAGCTCGGCGTGATCGACCGACCGAGCGGCGACTACGACCAGTCGCAGATCGAACTCGCGCGCACCGGCAAGACCGTGCTGTACGACGGGCGCAGCGGTGAAGCGATCAGCGGACCCGTGGTGGTCGGCACCATGTACGTCATGAAGCTCTACCACATGGTGGAAGACAAGCTGCACGCCCGCTCCACCGGCCCCTACAGCCTGATCACCCAGCAGCCGCTGGGCGGCAAGGCGCAGTTCGGCGGTCAGCGCTTCGGCGAGATGGAAGTCTGGGCGCTCGAAGCCTACGGCGCCGCGCACACCCTGCAGGAAATGCTCACCATCAAGTCCGACGACATCGAAGGGCGCGACGCCGCGTACCAGTCGATCGTCAAGGGCGACGAGGTGGCCGCCAGCACCATTCCCGAGTCCTTCAAGGTGCTCGTGAAAGAACTCCACTCGCTGGGTCTCGACGTCGAGGTGCTCGACGACGGCGACAAGCCGGTGGACATCTTCGAAGGGATGATGCCGCGCCGCTAAGGTGCTTTTGCCGGGGTGAACCCAACCTCGCCCCGGCATTCCTCAACCCCGACGACAAGCCGCTCTACCCAACAGGAGCACCGCTTTGAAAGATTTCAGCAAAGTACGCATCGCCATCGCCAGCCCCCAGCGCATTCGCGACTGGAGCTATGGCGAGGTCGAGAAACCCGAAACCATCAACTACCGTACCCTCAAGCCCGAGCGCGAAGGCCTCTTCGACGAGCGCATCTTCGGACCGCAAAAGGACTA
This sequence comes from Deinococcus peraridilitoris DSM 19664, assembly GCF_000317835.1. Taxonomy (NCBI): domain Bacteria; kingdom Thermotogati; phylum Deinococcota; class Deinococci; order Deinococcales; family Deinococcaceae; genus Deinococcus; species Deinococcus peraridilitoris. Next base: position 1,007,618 of record NC_019793.1, read on the forward strand.
CGAGTGCGCCTGCGGCAAGTACAAGCGCCAGCGCTACGAAGGCAAGGTCTGCGAGCGCTGCGGCGTGGAAGTCACCAGCAGCAAGGTCCGGCGTTACCGCATGGGTCACATCGACCTCGCGACGCCCGCCGCGCACATCTGGTACGTCAAGGACACCCCCAGCAAGATCGGCACGCTGCTCGACCTCTCGGCGGCGCAGCTGGAAAAAGTGCTGTACTTCAGCTCCTTCCTGGTGATCGATCCCCAGAACGCCCAGAAGGACGGGCGCCCGCTCAAGCGCGGTGAACTGCTCAGCGACGAGGAGTACCGCGAGCTGCGCTTTGGCCGTCAGGAAACCTACAGTCTGCCCGTGGGCGTCGAGGCCAACATTCGTGACGGCGAGTACGTCACGCGTGGCCAGAGCCTCGGCGGCAACGTCGTCAGCAAGATGGACGGCCTCGCGCAGTTCCGCTTTCCGCGCCGCGCGGAGATCGCCTACCGCGAGGAAGCGCAGGCGCGTGTACTGCTGCCCGAAACCGCCCTGGTGGCGCAGGAAAGCTTCCGCGCCGGTGAGATCCTGGCCGAGCTCGAAGAAGGCTACACCATCACCTCCCCGGTGGACGGCATCGCCTTCCTGCACGACCTCGGCGAGGACAGTGTGCTGGTCGACGTGAGGAGTGACGAGGACGAAATCCTGGCGCGCGTGTACGTTCCGCACGGCATGGACGTCACCGTCGCGCAGGGTGAGCGCCTGGAAGCCGGTACGGCCCTGGCGACCGCCACCTCCGGTGCGCGCCTGCGCGTCAGCCGTGCCAGCCGCCTGGAGAACCTCAAGACCGGTAAAAAAGGTGACACCACCGTCACCCTGCACTGGAACCGCACCGAGAGCTACCCCATCAATCCCACCATGCACGTTCTGGTGGGCGACGGCAGCGAAGTGCGTGCCGGCCAGCGCATCATCGGCGCCATCGACGAAGAGCAGATGGTCACCGCCGAGCGTGACGGCGTCATCACGCTGCACGCGCCGGCCAGCATCATCGTCAGCAAGGCCAAGGTGTACGCCTATCAGGACGAGCCCCTGGTCGTGAACGGCGACCGCGTCGATCCCGGCGATGACCTCGCCGACGGCGGCGCGCTGCGCAGCGAGATCTCGGGCCGCATCGAAATCGACCTGGTGCGCAAGCAGGTCCGTGTGATCGAGTCTTACGACTTCACCGCCAAGATGGGCGCCGAGGCCGTCAAGGAGCTGCTGGACGACATCGACCTCGTGACGCTCGAAGCCGAGCTCAACGAGCAGATGAAGGACAACAGCCGCCACAAGCGGGCCAAGGCCCGCAAGCGCCTGGAAGTCGTGCGCAGCTTTGTCAAGAGCGGCAACCACCCCTCGTGGATGATCCTGGAGACCGTGCCGGTCATGCCGCCCGATCTGCGCCCCATGGTGCAGGTGGACGGGGGCCGCTTCGCGACTTCGGACCTCAACGATCTCTACCGCCGCCTGATCAACCGCAACAACCGCCTCAAGAAACTGATGGGGCAGGGCGCGCCGGACATGATCATCCGAAACGAAAAACGCATGCTGCAGGAAGCCGTCGACGCATTGATCGACAACGGCCGCCGTGGCAGCCCCGTCACCAACCCCGGCTCCGACCGCAGCCTGCGCTCGCTGACCGACCTGCTGGGCGGCAAGCAGGGACGCTTCCGTCAGAACCTGCTCGGCAAGCGCGTGGACTACTCGGGCCGCAGCGTGATCGTGGTCGGTCCGCAGCTGCGCCTTCACCAGTGCGGGGTGCCCAAGCGCATGGCGCTCGAGCTCTTCAAGCCCTTCCTGTTCCGGGTGCTCGAGGAGAAGGGCGAAGTCACCAACATCAAGCAGGCCCGCAAGATGCTCGAGCGCTACCGTGACACCCGTGACAGCGTTTGGGACGCCCTTGAAGAGGTCATCGAGGACAAGGTCGTGCTGCTCAACCGCGCACCGACCCTGCACCGCCTGGGCATTCAGGCCTTCGAGCCGGTGCTGGTGGAAGGGCAGTCCATCCAGCTGCACCCCTTGGTCTGTGAAGCCTTCAACGCCGACTTCGACGGCGACCAGATGGCCATTCACGTGCCCCTCAGCGCGCAGGCGCAGGCCGAGGCGCGCATTCAGATGCTCAGCGCGCACAACCTGCTCTCCCCGGCCAACGGCGAGCCGAACGTCAAACCCAGCCGTGACATCATCCTGGGCATCTTCACCCTGACCCAGCTGCGCAAGGACAACGAGGGCCAGGGCCGTGAATTCGCCAGTCCGCAGGAGGCGCTGGCAGCCTTCGAGGCGGGCGAAGTGCGCCTGAACTCGCAGATCGTTGTGAACGGCAAGGAAACCTCGCCGGGCCGCCTGAAGTACAACTTCTCCAGCCCCGACGAGGCGATCCTGGCCGTCGAGCGCGGAGAGATCGATTATCAGGATCACGTGCGCATCCGCGTCAAGGGCCAGTCTTACGAGACCAGCGCCGGACGCGTGATGTTCCGCCGCCTCGTGCAGGAAGCCCTCGGCGACCACCGCAGCGAGCTGGTCGACGCCCTGGTGGACCTCAACACCGCCTACGAAAAAGACGGCCTCAAGGACATGATCCTGGCCTGCTTCAAGACCCTGGGGATCGAGGCGACCGCGCAGCTGCTCGACGCCCTGAAGGACAGCGGCTTCCGCCTGTCCACCACCTCGGGCATCACCATCGGCATCGACGACGTGGTGATTCCGCCGGCCAAGCAGGGCATCCTGGCCGAGGCCGACGGCAAGCTCAGCGAGATCGAGCAGAACTTCGACTTCGGCTTCCTGACCGAAGAAGAGCGCTACAAGCAGGTCGTGCAGTTGTGGAACGACACCACCGACAGCGTCAAGAACGCGGTGTTCGAGAACTTCTCCAAGAACTACCCCTTCAACCCGCTGTGGATCATGAGCCAGTCGGGCGCGCGTGGTAACCCCCAGCAGATCCGTCAGCTGGCCGGCATGCGCGGTCTGATGGCCAAGCCCGACGGCAGCACCATCGAGGTGCCCATTCGCGCCAGCTTCCGTGAAGGCCTCACGGTGCTGGAGTACTTCATCAGCACGCACGGCGCCCGTAAGGGTGGCGCGGACACCGCGCTGCGCACCGCCGACTCGGGCTACCTGACCCGTAAACTGGTCGACGTGGCGCACGAAATCGTCGTGCGTGACGTGGACTGCGGCACCACCGACTACACCGTCATGCCGCTCGGTCACACCGACGAGCGCACCGGTGAGTGGCGCAGCCGCAAGGCCAGCGAGATCGAGACTTCGCTCTACGGCCGCACGGTCACGATGGACGTCGAACTCGGTGAGCGCACCATCTACGCCGGGGACATGCTGGCGCTCGAGGACATCAAGGCGATCACCAAGAACGCCCAGAGCATCGGCGAGGTGTTCGTGCGTACGCCGCTCAACTGCCGTGTGCGCTCGGGTGTCTGCCAGCGCTGCTATGGCTACGACCTTTCGCAGGCCAAGCCGGTCAGCATGGGCGAAGCGGTGGGCGTCGTGGCCGCCGAGTCGATCGGCGAGCCCGGCACGCAGCTCACCATGCGCACCTTCCACACCGGTGGTGTGGCAGGCGGCAGCGACATCACCCTGGGTCTGCCCCGCGTGATCGAACTGTTCGAGGCGCGCAAACCCAAGAACCAGGCCGTGGTCGCCGACCGTGACGGCGCCGTGCGCCTCGAGGAAGACGACGAGCGTTACCTCGTCAAGATCGAGGCGGACGAAGCCGAGTACAGCTCCAAGACCGCCATCAAGGTCAACAAGGCCATGCGCCTGATCGTGCGTGAGGGGGACCGCGTGAATGCCGGCGATCCGCTGACGCGTGGCGCCGTGAACCCGCACGACCTGCTGACCTACCGCGACATCGAGGCCACCCAGCGTTACCTGGTGGAAGAAGTGCAGCGCGTATACCGCAGCCAGGGCGTGAAGGTGCACGACAAGCACATCGAGACCATCGTGCGCCAGATGCTGAAGTACGTGGAAATCAGCGACGGTGGCGACACCCCGCTGCTCGAAGGCCAGACCGTCGAGCGCTGGGATGTTGAGGCCATCAACGACGCCCTGGAGGCCGGCAAGACCCCGGCGAGCTGGAAGCCGGTGCTGCTGGGCATCACCAAGTCGAGCCTCAGCACCCAGTCGTGGCTCTCGGCGGCGTCCTTCCAGCACACCACCCACGTGCTGACGGAAGCCAGCATCAAGGGTCAGGTGGACGACCTGATCGGCCTGAAGGAGAATGTCATCCTCGGGAAGCTGATTCCGGCCGGAACGGGCCTCGACCTCGTGCGCAAGTCGCAGGTGGCCGACGACCGCACCATCGAGCGCTACCGTCCCGAGATCGGCGACCTGCCGCGCCGTGACGCGCCGCGCCCTGAAACACCCACCAGCATTCAGCCCGGTTACGACGACTGAGCAACCTTTCAAAGCCCCCTCCCGAGCGGGAGGGGGCTTTTTTCATCTCTTTGGGTCGGCTGGCTTCGGGTAGGCTGGTCAGCATGAACGTCACCGTTGCTTTTGTGGGCCTGGGCGCCATGGGGTACCCGATGGCCGCGCACCTGTCGCGCCGCTTCGAGACCCTGGTGTGGAACCGCACCCACGAGAAAGCCCTGCAGCACGCCGCCGAGTACGGTTCACGGGCCGTGACGAGCGTGGCCGCCGCTGCCGAGGCGGATATCCTGTTTACCTGCCTGCCCACCTCGGCTGAGGTGGCCGCCCTCGCCGGGGACGTGATTTCCGGCGCCGGCAACGGGCTGGTATGGGTCGACTGCACCAGCGGCGACCCGGAGGTGACGCGCGAGCTCGCCGTGCGGCTGGCCGGTCAGGGCATCGAGTTCGTGGACGCGCCCCTTTCGGGGGGCACTGCGGGCGCGGAGGCCGGCAAGCTCAGCGTGATGTTCGGCGGCGCGGAGAGTACCCTGGAAGAAGTTCGGCCCGCGCTGGAAGCCTTTGCCACGAAGATCGTGCGGGTGGGCGAGGTGGGCAGCGGGCACGCCGTCAAGGCCATCAACAACGCGCTGCTGGCCGTGAACCTTTGGGCGGCCGGCGAGGGCCTCGCGGCGCTCGCGGCCCTGGGCGTGGATGTGGGCGCGGCCCTGGAGGTCATCAACGCGTCCTCAGGACGCAGCAACGTCACCGAGAACCTGATTCCGCAGCGGGTGCTGACCCGCACGTTTCCGGCGACCTTCAAGCTGGCGCTGCTCGCCAAGGACGCGGGCCTCGCCATGGACGTGGTGCGCGGCGCGCGGGCGAGTGCTCCCGTGATCGCCATGACCGAAAGCCTGATCCGGGCCGCCGTGAACGAGATCGGCCCGGACGAGGATCACACCGCCGCGCTGAAACTGATCGAGCGCTGGTCGAAAACCGAAATCAGATAACCCGCTTGATCGGAAGCTGAAGCCCGGTGACAGAGCGCCGGGCTTCGGCTTGACGTACCCGGCAGAAGGGCAAGAGCCACGGCTCAACGACGCGCGATGACGTCCAGCGGGGAAAGACGGGTGTACATGTCTCCCCCGGCGTCGCTTGAGGTGAGTTTGCACTCGGCCAGGAAAGCGGTACTCTGCCTCGACTGCTCATCGACCAGATAGCCGGCGATGGCGACGGCCACCGGGTCATTGGGATTGGGGTCCACGATCAGCGCGTAACTGCGCCGGGTCGGGCCATGTTCCATGACCGACCAGCCACGCTGCCGCAGGGTGTTGAGCAGGAAGCGGGCCGCGCCTTGCGCGTCTCCTTCCACCTCCCAGACCTCGGGTTCAGCGCACTCCACTTTTGGCAGCAAGGCCATGATTTCCGAGACTGCTTCACCGACTGCCGGGGAACCGTTCGACTGGGCCGAGACAAAGCCGCCCAGCGCGAGCGCCGCACCAAGTGCCCACGTTCGCCACATGTTGTGTCTCCACTGTTTCTCACCCGAAGGTGAAGCTGGACTCGCGCTCCCAAGCCGCCACGCTGCACGCTGCCTTGCTCTGCTCCTTGACCACTGAGGTCAGGGTTGCCTCAGGGTAGTCTCTTTGTGAGGAAGGAGGAGTAGAAGCGTCCCGTAAGATCTTGCCTAAACGTACAGGTGGTCTTGGTTTCGTCTTAGCAGGGCATATGAGGCTGCCTTCTGCCTGAGCCATTGGATACAATCGGCGCGATGATTAGCTCTCCTTCGCCCGAGCGTTCTGCCACCAGAAAGCGTTCTCCATGACGGCCACTCCGCTGCCGTTTCAGGAGCAGCTGCGCCAGCGCACACTGACGTATGGCACCCGCCTGTGCCTCGGCCTCGATCCACGGCTGGACGCTTACCGGGATGTCGCACACTTGCGTGAGCACACCCTGGATGTGCTGGAAGCCTGCGCGGGGCTGGTCGCGTGCGTCAAGCCCCAGCTGGCCTTTTATGAAGTGCTGGGTCCCAGTGGATACCCGCTGCTGCAGGAAGTCTGCGCACTGGCGCGCACGCTTGGCCTTCCAGTGCTGCTTGATGGCAAGCGCGGAGACATTGGCAGCACCGCGCAGGCTTACGCGCAGGCCTGGCTGAGCGGCCCGCACGCGGGCAGCGCCCTGACAATCAACGCCTACCTGGGCTGGGAAACCCTCACGCCGTTCGTCGAAGTGGCGCGCGCACACGGCGGCGGCGTGTTCGTGCTCGTCAGGACCTCCAATCCCGGCAGTGCCGATCTTCAGCAGAGCGGCGTGGCCGAAAAGGTCGCCGCGCAGGTGGCACAGCTGGGTCAGGAAGAGGACGGTGACCTGTCGTGCGTCGGGGCCGTCGTCGGGGCGACCCACCCGGAAGAGCTGGAGCACTTTCGCGCCCTGATGCCCAAGGCGACGCTGCTCTTGCCGGGCCTGGGCGCGCAGGGTGCACGGGCCAGTGATCTGGCTCCGGCCTTCCTGCCCGGCGGCGTGGGCGCGGTCGTGTCGGCCAGCCGCGGCATCCAGTACGTTCAAGGGCTGGACGTGCGGGCCAGCATGGAGGCGGCCCGGAACTTCCGGAACGAGCTGAACGCGGCGCTGACTACCTGAAGCCAGGCTGATGCCCGGGTGGAGCCGCCTTGCGGCCTCTCACACCGACACCGAAAAGCTGAAACTTGCTCAAGGCGTTCGCGAGACGTGGTGAGATCCCTAGCACTTTGCCCAAGGGCAGGCAGGGAAAACGCGTGTTACGGTAAAAAAACAAGGTCACCGCACGCGCGGTGGGAATCCCGGCTTCCATAAGCCGGGCTGGGCGGAGTCTGTCGGTTGGACTCCGCCCATGTCGTTTTCTGTATTTGCGTGGAGCTTCGGATTTGCGTGGAGCCTCGGCTCTCCGGCCGCACCGCAGGGCGTGGCAGGATCCACGATTTCCACTCCCGACCGCTCGACCGAGCAGGTTCATCCAATCACACGACGCGTCGACGGACTTTTCGCACAGGATTTCGCACAGGAGGTTTCCGGCATGATCCGATTCACAGTTCACGGTCTTGCTTCACCTGGACCAAGGCACACTTGGGCACTTTCAGGGGGCTCGCCATGAATGATACCGAGATTCAGGTGACCCTCGCCCGCTGGCTGCTCTCGCTGGTGCCGATTCTGACCTTGCTGGCCCTGCTGGTTTTTCTGAAGTGGAAGGCCGCTGAGGCGGGCGCAGTCGGGATGTTCGTGGCGGCATTGATTGCAGTGTTTGCCTTCCAGACCCCCACGCAGACCCTGGCCGTGGCGGGAGGAAAAGGCGTGTGGGACGCCATCTTCATTCTGTACGTGATCTGGCCGGCCTTGCTGCTGTACCTGATCACCAAGCGGGCCGGGGCGTTTGACGCCCTGCGGCGCGGCATCGCGCGTTTCACCAAGAACGAGCTGTTTCTGGTGCTGGCCTTCGGCTGGATCTTCGCTTCCTTTCTGCAAGGCATTGCAGGTTTCGGTACGCCCATCGCGGTGGTGGCGCCACTGCTGCTGGCCTTCGGGGTGAGGCCCGTCTTCGCGGTCGCCATTCCACTGATCGGGCATGCCTGGGCCAACATGTTCGGGACGCTGGGCGTGAGCTGGCTGGCCACGAGCCGCATCGTGGATTTACAGAATCCCGACGCCACGGCTTTTCAGACGGCGTTGCTGCTGTGGATTCCCAACCTGCTGGCAGGCTTCACGATTGCCTGGCTGTATGGCAAGGGCGCGGCGTTCAAGCACGCCTGGCCGCTCGTGCTGATCGTGAGCCTGCTGCACGGCGGCGGGCAACTGGCCCTGTCGCAGTGGAATCCGGTGCTGTCGAATTTCATTCCCGCGACCCTGGTTGTGGCGGCCCTCTACCCGCTCTCGCGCTGGAAGCGCTACGCGGAGGACGCCGACATTCAGGACCGCCCGGCCATGCAGGAGAGCCGCCAGAAAGAAGACGAGCAGAAAGAACCGATCATGGGACTCTGGATGTCGCTGCTGCCCTACGTGGCCTTGACGGTGCTGACCGTCGTGGCACTGGTGATTCCGGCGATCCAGTCGGCCCTGTCGCGTCTGGAAGTCGGCCTGCCCTTTCCCGAGGCGCGCACCGCGCTGGGCATGACCACCGAAGCCGAGGAGCCGTACTCGCCGATCTCGCCCTTGACCCATCCGGGCACCTTTCTGCTGCTTTCCAGCCTGATCGCCTGGCTGGTCTACCGGGCGCGGGGTTTTTACTCCCGCTGGGCCGAGCGCGAACAGCAGCAGGGTGAGGAGCAGCGCGGGTTGCTGGGCGAGATGCTGCAGAACGCCGTGCCCGCTTCGCTGAGCGTGGTGGCCTTTCTGGTGACCAGCCAGCTGCTCGCGCATTCCGGTCAGACCCAGGTGCTGGCGCTGGGCATCTCAGAGGTGGCGCCCGCATCCGTGTACGCCTTTGCCTCGGTGCTGATCGGCATCGTGGGGGCCTTCATGACGTCGAGCAACACGGCATCGAACATCCTGTTCTCACCGCTGCACGACACCGTCGCGCAGGCACAGCCGGGGCTCAGCCAGTCTGCGGTGATCGCCGGACAGAGCGTGGGGGGCGCCACCGGGAACGCGGTGGCGCCCGCGAACATCGTGCTGGGCACCAGTACCACGGGCGCCGGGGGCAAGGAAGGTGACGTCCTGCGGCGCACGCTGCCCTGGACCGGCGTGGTGGCCCTCCTGGCCGGCGCGCTGACGATCCTGCTGCGCGGCCAGGGAGGAGAGTGAGCATGACCAAGAACACCGTGATGCTCGTGGCGCTGCTCTTGATGCTTGCCGCCTACCCGCTGGCGAGCTATGGCACCTCCGGTAATTCGCCCGCCCTGGTATGGGCAACGCTGGGACTGCTCACGCTGGGCGGCCTGATTCCGCCGGTGCTGCGCTTTCTCGGGAAAGAGGACGATTCGCAACAGAACACTGACAAGGAGAATTCATGACTTCGCCCAATGGCCCCCGAACCGGGCGCCCGCCCACCTATGCGCCCCGCGGCGTGGTCGCCACCTCCCATCATCTGGCCAGCAGTGCCGGGCTGCGCGCCCTGTCGCGCGGCGGCAGCGCCGTGGACGCCGCGATTGCCGCGAACGCGGTGCTGTGCGTGGCTTACCCGCACATGGCCGGCCTGGGCGGCGACGGCTTCTGGCTCATTCACGATCCCCGGCAGGGCGGCGTGCAGGCCCTGAATGCCAGCGGTGGAGCGGCCGCGCTCGCTTCCCGTGAGTACTACGCCGAGCGCGGGCATCGTGACCGCATTCCCTCGCGCGGCCCGCTGGCGGCCCTGACGGTGCCCGGGGCGGTGGACGGCTGGCATCAGGTGCAGGCGCGTCATGGGCGCCTGCCCTGGGCTGAGCTCTTTGAGGACGCCATCCTGCTGGCGCGCGGCGGGGTGCCAGTGGGGCGCTCGCTGGCCGACTGGCTGGTGCAGGACCGTGACCTACTGCGGGAACATGTGGCTGCCGGACGCATCTTTCTGCCCGGCGGCCAGATCGCCCGCGCGGGAGAGAAACTGGTGCAGGAAGACCTCGCGCGCAGCTTCGAGCTGCTGGCCCGTGAGGGAGCGCGCGGGGCCTTTTATGAAGGGGAGCTGGCCGAGCGCCTGTGCGCCGGTGTGGAAGCCGGGGGCTCTCCCCTGCGTCCGGCGGACTTCGCGAACTTTCAGGCCGAGTGGACCCAGCCCGTCAGCACCACGTACCGGGGCAAGACGGTCTACGAGTTTCCACCCAACACCCAGGGCTTCGTGGCATTGCAGTTGCTGAACCTGCTGGAAGGCTACGATGTGCGCGCCTGGGGTGACGGCAGCGCCGATTACTACCATCACATTGCCGAGGCCGTGAAGCTGGCCTTTGCCGACCGGGACCACTGGCTGACCGACCCGAAATTTCTGGACATTCCGCTTGAGCGGCTGACCTCGAAGGCATACGCGGACGAGCGGCGCACCTTGATCTCCTCCATGGAGGCCCGGGACATGGCCAGCGCCGAGCCCGGCGAGCGCGGTCCGCACGCGGCGCGCCGACGCTCGCCCGAGGGCGATACCTGCGCCTTTTGCGCCGTGGACGAGGACGGGCTGGCCGTCTCGGTGATCCAGTCGATCTATCACGATTTCGGCAGCCTGGCCGTTGGGGGCGATACCGGCATCCTGCTGCAGAACCGCGGTTCGTTCTTTTCCCTTGACCCGGAGCACCCCAATACCCTGGAAAGCGGCAAACGGACCTTTCACACGCTGATTCCCGCCATGATGTTCGACGGTAGTGACTTCGAGATGGCCTTTGGCACCATGGGCGGCGAAGGGCAGCCGCAGACGCACGTGGCCCTGCTCACCCGGCTGATCGACTTCGGGTACGACGTGCAGCAGGCCATCGAGGCGCCCCGCTGGCTGATGGGCCGCACCTGGGGCACCGCCTCGCAGGACCTGTCCCTCGAGGGCCGCATCGGCGACGAGGTGGCGCGCGAGCTGCTGCGACGCGGCCAGCCGGTGAAAATGCTGACCGACTGGAACGACAACATGGGTCACGCCCAGGCCATTCGCCGCACCAGACACGGCTTTCTGGAAGGTGGAGCCGATCCACGCGGCGACGGATCGGCCGCCGGGTACTGAAGCGTGGGGTACCGAGACAAGGAGATCAGATGAGCAAAGAGCAATTCCGTGAAATCTACGCCCGGACTCCGGACGGCGGCGTACAGTTTGCCGCGAGTGCCGACCGCTGGCACCTGTACGAGGACTTCGTGCATCTCGCCCCGCACCACCAGAGGGGTGGCCTGCTGCGTCATGAAGCACAGCTCAAACCCTTTGTGGACAGCCCGAACCGGCAGGCGCTCGTCATCATCGACATGCAGAACGACTTCTGCTCGCCGGGCGGCTGGACGGACGCTTCGGGTCTGGAGTACCAGAAGTGCCGCACAGCCATTCCAGGCATTCAGCGCGCCATCGCGGTGGCGCGCGAACGCGAACTGTGGGTGGTCTGGGTGTACTGGCACAACCGTCCCGACCTGCGCAATCTGGGCGCACCCACCCTCTATTCGTTCAAGCACGAACCGTCACAGCAGGGCATCGGTCAGGACCTGGCGCGCGGGCAGGTCCTGACCCAGGGCTCGTGGGGCGCCGAGATCGTCGACGACCTGAAGCCCCTGATGCGCGAGGAGGACATTCACATCGAGAAGGTGCGCATGAGTGGCTTTTACGGTACGCACCTCGACCAGGTGCTGCGCACGCAGGGCATCAACACGCTGCTCTTCGCCGGGGTGAACATCGACCAGTGCGTCACGACCACCATGGAAGATGCCTATTTCCGTGATTACAACGCCGTGCTGCTCGAAGACGCCTGCAGCACCTCGAGCCCCGACTTCTGTCGTGAGGCGGTGGTGTTCAATGCCCGCCAGTGCTGGGGCTTCAGCATGACCGTCGAACAGTTCGCGCATGCACGCCCTTTCAAGTCACCCCAAAGCGACGAAACAGTCCAACAGCCAACGTGAGTTGAAGGTGCGCGGCGCGGCAGGTGTGCTAAAAGCAAGCGCAGAGACCACCGGGACCTTCTGGCAGGGCCCCGACCGTTTCTGCGCCCTGATAAGCCTGATAAGCCGCCCACACCGGGTGATCGCCCGCAGGGGGTGATGGGCGTCCCGGAGACACGATGACCGACAAGCAGGCAAAGCAACAAGGCGAACAGGAAAACGACTCTCCCCAGAAGGCGAGCAAACTCAGCTGGCTGATTCCGCTGGCCATCGTGCTGTCGCTGGTGCTGCTGTACTTCGTGCTGCCGGGCTTCCGGAATTTCGTGAACGAGGCGTACGGCATCCTGACCAGCGGAGACCGGCGCCGAATCGAGCAGTGGGTAAGCAGCTTCGGCGCCTGGGGACCGGTGGCGGTTCTGGCCTTCATGGTGGCGCAGACGGTCATTCCAGTGATTCCCTCGGTACTGATCATGGTGGTCGCGGTCCTGGCCTACGGTTCATTGTGGGGTGGAGTGCTGACGTACGGCGGTCTGCTGCTGGCGGCCTTTGTGGCCTACGGACTGGGGCGCTCGCTCGGACCCGTCACGGTCGATAAACTGATCGGCCACGACACCGAGCAGAAGATGGAAGGGTACGTGCGTGACTACGGGCTGTGGGCGGTGATCGTCGCGCGGGTGTCACCGGTGGTGTCCACCGACGCGGTGAGCATTGTGGCGGGCCTGGCACGCATGGGATTTTTGCGCTTCATGCTGGCGACCGCCGTGGGCACCCTGCCACTCACGGCCCTGATCGCTTATCTGGGTGCGGACATCGAGCGGCTGCAGACCGGCCTGATCTGGGTGTCGGTCATCAGCGTCGCGCTCTTTCTGGGTTACGTGGTGTACGACCGGCGGAAAAAAGCAGGATCCCGGTCCCCCTGAGGGCCTTTCCGCTCCGGCGCTTCAATCTCGAAAGGAGCAGCATGAGCCAACCCGGTCCCTTTGGTCAACAGCGTCCACAGATCATCATCGTCAACCTCGTTCCTGCCGCCCTGACCGTGCTCGGCCTGCTGGCCCTCTACAACTTTTTCGGACTGGTGCGCGGGCCGCTGCTGGTGATCGTGCTGGCCACCCTGCTGGCCGCGGCCATCAATCCCATCGTGATCTGGCTGGAAGAGAGGCTCAACATCGCGCGTGGGCTGGCTGCCGGGCTCACGGTCCTGCTGGCCCTCACGGTGATCATCGGAACCAGCGTGCTGGTGCTGCCGCTGCTGATCTCACAGCTGGTGAACTTCTTTACGGGGCTGTCTTTTGACCTTGACCTCCTGGAAGACCGCTTCGACACCTGGCTGGAGCGCTTTCCCTTTCTGCAGCCACTGATCGAGGACGATATCCTGGCCCAGGTCGGAGAGCAGGCAGTGGGCATTGCCAGTGGCGCCCTGTCGCAGACCTTGAGCGTCACGGCGTCCCTGCTGACCTCATTCGCATTTGCGGTCATCGCGCTGATTCTGATCCTGTTCACACTGGCCCGACCAGGACCGCTGGTGCAGGGACTGCTCGGCGCGATTCCCCAAGGTTACCGGCAGCGCACCAAGAACGTCGCCGAGCGGGTCTTGCAGCAGCTGGGCGCCTGGGGCCGCAGCGTGCTGCTGGTGATGCTGATCGTGGGCGTGGTGATGGGGCTGGGGCTGTATCTGCTCGGCGTGGAGAACTGGCTGCTCTACGGCGTGCTGGCCGCGCTGGGTGAACTGATTCCCAACATCGGGCCGATCCTGGCCGTGCTGCCACCCGTGCTGTTCACGCTGGCCGAAGACCCAGACAAGGCGCTGTGGGTGGCCCTGCTTGCCCTGGTCGTGCAGCAGCTCGAAAGCCACGTGCTGACTCCCTTCGTGCTGGGCGGGGCCGCCCACATGCACCCGGTCTCGGTCACGGTCGGCGTACTGATTTTCGGCAGCGTGTTCGGCGTGATCGGCGCCTTTCTGACAGTACCGTTCATGATCATCCTCAAAGCGGTCTACGAGGAGTTTTACCTGGCGGGCCAGCGCCAGGTCAGCGAGCAGGAAGCCCTGGAAGTCGTGGGAGAGCATTCAGAATCGGGCAAATAACTTCAGGAGGCCCATATATCGGAGCAAGCCTTGAACCGCCCGACCCGGGGAATTCTCTGGATGGCGCTGTACGTCGCCGTGGCCCTTTCACCGTTGCTGGTGATTTTGATCGGCCCGCCTCCCATGATGGACCTCCCATGATGGGCGCGGTGCAAGAAGCCCTGCTGAAGCTGCGCGTTCCGCTGGCGCACGTTCACATGGAGCAGTTTCAACCCGTCCGAGGGGCCCCTGCGCCACGAGGAGTCTTATGCGTTATCTCAACATGATTCGCGCCGTTCTGATCATGAGCGTGCTGTTTTTCGCTGCCTGTGCGCTGTTCGCGCTGCTGCGCTCGGCAGGCTGAGCACAAAACCACACCCGCAGGGATAACCGGCGGCGATAAAATCCCGGTAATGCCCTTTCGTCCTTCCCTGAACTCACCGCGAATCCATGGCGAACCCGACCGCCTCTTCTAGTGCGGCACTCGCTCAGCAGGCGTTGTCGCAACTGGAAAACGTCATTCTGGGAAAACCTCGGCAATTGCGTCTGGCACTCACCTGCCTGCTGGCACGCGGGCACCTCCTGATCGAGGATCTGCCCGGTGTGGGCAAGACGTCACTGGCCCACGCCCTCGCAGGAACGCTGGGTCTGGAGTTCGCGCGGGTCCAGTTCACGAGTGACCTGCTGCCTTCGGACCTGATCGGCGTGAGCGTGTTCGAGCAGGACACGCAGCGCTTCCATTTCCATCCCGGACCGATCTTTACGCAGCTGCTGCTGGCCGACGAGATCAACCGCGCCACACCCAAAACCCAGTCGGCGCTGCTCGAAGCCATGGAAGAGCGGCAGGTCAGCATCGAGCGCGAGACACGCGCGCTGCCCGAGCCATTTTTTGTAATCGGCACGCAGAACCCGGCCGACCAGCTGGGGACCTTCAAACTGCCCGAATCCCAGCTCGACCGGTTTCTGATGGTGCTCTCGCTGGGATACCCCGACGCCGTGGCCGAGCGCGCCCTGTTGCAAGGCGGCAGTCGGCGCGACCAGAGCAAGACACTGCCCGCCGTGCTGTCGCTGTCGGCATTGCAGGCCGCGCAAGACGAAGTATCCCGGGTCTACGTGTCAGGAGCGCTGCTCGATTACGTGCAGCTGCTGCTGAAAGCCACCCGGGAATCACCGGTGTTCCGCACCGGCCTGAGCCCACGGGCGGCGCTCGGCCTGATGGCCGCCGCACGAGGCTGGGCCTGGCTGGACGGTCGTGACCTGGTGCTGCCCGAGGACGTGCAGGCAGTGTTTCCGGCCGTCGCTGCTCACCGCTTGCCGCTGCGCACCAGCGGCGCCCCCGACCGGCCTTCCGTTCTCGCCTTGCTCGCCGCAACCCGTATTCCATGAAGCGCACGACGTTGAGGCGTCACCCGACGCGAATACTGATTCTGCCTACCCGGTTTGGCCTGGTGTTCAGCGGCGTGGCCGTGCTGACCCTGATCGGCTGCGTCAATTACCAGCTCAGCCTGGGATACGCGCTGACGTTTCTGCTGCTCTCCCTGTGGATGATCAGTGCGGTGCACGCTTCACGGGCGCTGAGCTGCACGCCGGTCTCGCTGGCGGTCGGCCCCGGCGGGCGGACCTTCGCGGGTGAACCCGTCCATTTTCCGGTCACGCTGACCACCTCAGCGGACTCCGAAGGGCTACCCATCACCGTCAAGGCGGCGGGAACCACGCTGACCATCGAAATCTGGGCAGAAGGTGTGGCGCGCGAAACCCTGACGCTGCCCAGCACGCGCCGCGGAATCTTCACTCTTCCGGTCGTGCGGCTCAGCCGACCCGACCCGCTGGGGCTGTGGCGCGCCGTGCAGCACGTGAATACCCGCAGTCTGAGCCTGGTGTTTCCCGCACCCGAGGAGAACGCTCCACTACCACCCGAGTTTGCCGTAGGCACCGCCGAGTCCTTTCAGCAGCGCGCTCTGGGTGACGAAGACTTTCACGCGCTGCGGTCTTACGTGCGTGGCGACGCGCCCGGACGGATCGCCTGGCGCCACGCCGCACGCACGGGCAGGTTGCACACCAAACTCTTCGACGCCCCCGGTGTTCGCGCACTGCGACTTTCCTGGGACGCCACCGCCACGCTGCGTGACCCGGAGGCGCGACTGTCCCGGCTGACCGCCTGGGTCCTGCACGCCGAGCGCCTCGGGCAGGCTTTCGATCTGGAGCTTCCAGGCGAGTCACTGCCACCGGGCGCAGGCCCGGCCCACGCGCTTCGGGCCCTCAGTGCGCTGGCGCTGTATGACCCCGAGGCAAAAGCACACCGGGCGCCGGTTACAGCGCACATCGGGTGATGAAAGGCGCGACGGTCCCTCCTGCCCCGCTGCCTGTCACGGCGCTGTATGTCACGGTGGCCGCCTTCGCGCTGACCGCCCTGCCAACGCTGCTGCGCGTGCCTTTCTGGCAGGGGCTGCTGCTGGGCCTGCTGTTGAGCTGGCGTCTGGCCATCACCCGTTGGGGCTGGCACGTGCCGTGGACTCCGCTGCTGCTCGCGCTGGTCGTGGTCAGCACCTGGGGTATAGCGCGCGAGTACGGCACGCTGATCGGCCGGGACGGCGGGACGGCAGTGCTGATCACGCTGGTGGCCTTCAAGCTGCTGGAAATCCGCACGCGCCGCGACGCCCGGGTGGTGCTGGTGCTGGGATACTTCGTGACAGCCTCGCACTTCTTTTTTGCACAGGATACCCTGACTGCCCTGCATGCCCTCAGCGCCACCTTTGCGCTCACGCTGGCCCTGCTGGTGTGGCAGGTGCCCACTGCGCGCCACTCTGGCACGCAACTGAGACGCCTCGCCCGGCAATCGGCCCGCCTGCTGGGGCAGGCCGCGCCGCTGACGCTGGCGCTGTTCGTGCTGTTTCCCCGGCCCGACGGTCCGCTGTGGCAGATGCCAGTGGTCAGCCGTCAGGCCACGACGGGGCTGTCGGACGAGGTGACGCCTGGGTCCGTGTCGAGCCTCGCTCAGGATGACGCGGTGGCCTTTCGAGCCCAATTCGCTGCGCAGCCTCCCGCGCCAGGCGAGCTGTACTGGCGTGCCTACGTACACGAGACTTTCGATGGCCGCAGCTGGCGCCGTTCGCGTCCGCAAAGCGGACGGCCGACCGTGTATGCGCTGAGCCCCACCATCGCGTATTCCCTGACGCTCGAACCGAACGGCAGGCCACAGGTGTTCACGCTGGACGTGCCGACCAGCCTGCCGCCCCACAGCGCCATCGACGCCGACCTGCAGGCCTCGCTCGAATCGCCCGTGGCCACCCGGACCCGCCTCGGCCTGAACGCCGTGACCGCGTACCGCTACGGCCTGGACGCTTCCAGCGAGCAGCTTGAGCGCAACCTGTACGTTCCGGAGGGCGGCAATCCCCAAACGCGCCTGCTGGCCGGGCGCTGGGCGACACTGCCGCCCGCGAAACGCGTGCAGGCAGCGCTGGAACTGTTTCGCACGGGAGGCTACCAGTACACCCTCGATCCTCCAGGGCTGCCCGCCCAAAACCCGATGGACGCCCTGCTGTTTGGCACCCGGCGCGGGTTCTGCGAACACTACGCGGGAGCCTTTGCCTACCTGATGCGCCTGAGCGGTGTCCCGGCGCGTCTCGTGACAGGCTACCAGGGCGGGCAGAACAACGGCAATTACCTGATCGTGCGGCAAGCGAACGCGCACGCCTGGACCGAGGTGTGGCTGGACGGTGAAGGCTGGCAGCGCATCGATCCCACCGCGGCGCTCGCCCCGGCCCGCCTCACGGGAGGACTCGCCGCCGCGCTGCCGGCCCGTCAGCTGCCCGCGCTTCTGCAGGCACAACCGCACTGGCTGAGCCGGCTCAATTTAAAGCTTGACGCCGTTCATCACGCCTGGAACGAGTGGGTGATCGGTTATGACGGCGTCCGGCAACGTGCGCTGCTGGCCCGGTTGGGCATCGGTGCACCCGGCAGCGCCGGCTACCTGCTGTTGCTGCTGGGCCTCTCGTGCGCGGGACTGGCAGCCGCGTTCCTGACTCGCCGGGCGCGCCGGGTGCCACTGCCGCAGCTGGAACGCGCGTTCCAGCTGCTCTGCGCCAAGTTGCGCCTGACGCGTCATCCCAGCGAGACCCTCAGCGCTTACACGGTGCGGGCCACCCGGCTCTACCCGGATGACGCCGCCGAGCTGAGGGCGCTGGTCAGCGAGTATCAGCGCCTGAAGTACGGCCCGGGCACCGACACGGGGCAGTTGTACGAGTTTCAGCTGCGCATCCGGCGCCTGCGCCTAACCCGGCGCGCACAGGCGTAGCGCCCTCACCTCACGTCAATACTCCCCGGTTAGCCTGAGCGCGATGTCTGCGCGTTCCCGTTCCTTCTTCCTGAGTTTGCTGCTCTTTTTCATCGGTTTCGCCAGCGCTTCCCGGCAGCTGATACTCGCCGCGGACAACCCCAACGCCACCGTGAACGGCCAGCCCCGCGTTCTGAACAGTCCGCCGCGTCTGCAAGGCGGGCGGCTGCTGGTGCCCCTCGTGGAGACGCTGACCCTGGCGGGCCTGCCCGCAGTATCCGTGCACGACGCGCCCCTGGAGGAAACCCGCGCGTCCAGCTTCAACGGGGCGCTTCACGTCGACGTGCGCTGGCTGGCCAGCAAAACCGGCTCGACCTTGGTGCTCAGCACTGACGGACGAAACGCCACTCTCAGCACGCCGCAGGCGCCGGCGCTCGATCCCGGCGCGCCCCAGGCCCGCTTCGCGCCCGAAAAGACCGTGTACGCTCCCGGCGAGAAGATCAATATGGTCGACTACAGCTTCGATCCGGACGGCCAGACCATCAGCAAGCGTACCTGGACGGGTCGCCAGGACGCCTTTTTTACGCCCGGGGAATACCTGGTCTCGCTGCAGGTCACGAACGCGCAAGGCAAGGTCAGCGCGCCCTTCTCACGAATGGTGCGCGTGCAGGGCGCGCCAGTCGCGACGCCGCTGGAGTTCTCGCTGCGCCATACCCCCCTGAGCGAACCGTTTGCCGACCCGTTGGTGCTGAATTACCCCAGCCTGACCGCGCGGAGCACGGTGGAGGCGAACTTTCCGCTGCTGTTCAGCGACTCTCCTGAGAAACCGACCAGCGCAGGCGTGCTGTACCGCGACAGCGTCGTCGGACGCGCGCGGCTGCTGGCCTACCATGTGAACGGTCTTGCGTCGGCCGCGCGGGTCTACGTGGTGATCCGGAACCTGGAAGGTCGCGCGGTCCGGGTGCGCACGCTGCGCTTCGGTGAAACGGCCCCCTCACGCGTCGAGGGTACGCTGGGGCAGGTCGCCTTGATGGACTTTTTCACTTCTCAGGAAGGTGCCGCGCAACTGCTGCCCGCAGGGCAGCTGGCCGTACTGTACGCGTCGCCCAGGCTGACGCCCGGGTCGGGCGTCAGCCTGCTGCAGGACGTCGAGTCCGACGGGCGCATCGAGGTCAGCTTTGTGATCCTGCCCGAAGGCGTGGCGTCCACACCGGAAGCGCTGGCTTCGCTGGTGGCGCTGCCCCTTGATGGCGTGCACCAGCGCGGTACATTTCCCGGCGCGGTCCGCAGGCTGCAGGTGGCGCTGGGCGCCTTGCCGGCCCGCCTGAACATCGGCGATGGCCAGCACGATCAGGCCATACCCGGCGTGGACGCCCTGACCGGGACGCCCATGCGTCTGGCCGGCAACTACGGCGTACTGTACGAAGTCGAGGTGACAGGAGCGGCGAATACCGTGATGGCCCTGTCTCCTCGGGGAGGCGGCTACCGAGGCGCCCTGCAACTGTTCGACGGTCCGGCGTCCGCGCTGATGCGGGTGCCCCGCTCGGGCGTACTGACGAAGCCTGACGTTCCCCTGCTGCTGTGGCGCACCCAGACCGAACGGCTGAACTTCAGCTTTGTCCCGGCCAACGGCTCAAACCTGCCGGTATCACTCGTCTTTTACCGTCTCAACCGCTGAATTCCGGCGTCCTGCGGCCAACGGCAGGTCCAGCGCGCTTCAGAACGGTTTTTCATACCCGGCCACTCCTGAAAAAGGCGCCTCAGGGCTTGTTCGGGGTAGCGCTGGGTGCCTTCGGCTTCGGGTTGGCCTTTTGCCAGGCTTCGCTCAGGTCCCCGGCCAGTTCCGCGCCCCACTCCGCGACCACAATCTCGAACTTCCGGCGGGTCTGGGCTTCGGAGTGAATGTCCGAGGTCATCGCTGTAAAGCGCGGCGTGGACTTGCCGCCCGGAGTCTGCTTACGGGCAACTGTCAGGTGAACACTGTACGAGTAGGCCGGATCACCGAAACCCTGATACTGCTTCGGATTGAGATACCGGACGTTGGCCAGCAGTTGCACCCGCGCGTCACGACCCGCGCAGCTGACCGCCGCGATCCTCGTTACCCCGGCACGCTGCAGTTCCCGAATGAACGCGCTGCGCAGCTGACGCTCCAGACGAGGCTGCGCCGACCGCTGAAGGCCGGTGGTCATGCCTTCGAACTCCACCCGAACCGAAGAGGAATCCACGCACAATTGCACCTGCCGCAAATCGGGAGGCGTTCCTTCTCCGTGTGCGAACGCCATATGGGCGGCACATCCAGAGATGGCGAGAAGCCGGGCAAAGAACTGCATGTCCGGATTCTAGCGGCCATTCCTGGCGCTCGAATGCGCGGCGCCTCCCGTGTCCCAGGCGCCAATGACGTATCCTGGCATTCAGGGGTGAGCCTGTCGCCCGACTGCTGTTCGAAAGTCTCCTTTGAACACCGACGCCCCCTTCACGTCCCGCACCGCCGCACCCCGGCGGGGCGCGGCGTTCATGCTGGCCGGCGCCCTGCTGCCGTGGGTGGTGTGGGTGGTGCTGCTCGCCACCTTCGTGCTGTTCGCTTCCACCACCAGTCGGGCGCTCTTGGACGAGCGCCCGACTGCGCGCTTCCGCGAGTTCCGGGGTGTGGCAGTGGGGCCTTGACGCTGCCCTGGCTTTGTGGGGTGGCGCGTACGAACTTCGTGTGCGGCAGCGCCGCATCGCCTGGCTCGCCCGGGCGTGGCTGCCGCTCGCACTGCTGTTTGTGCTGGGTGGTCTGAGCGCCCGGTCGGTGTGGTAGGAAGGCCGCGCAGAAGCCGCGCGTCTGGCACAGGAGGCCGTTCAGCACGTCCGCCTGGTCTTCACCGCCCTGGGGTAGCATCGGTGATCGCCTTTCCGGCTGCACTGTGGGCATCACGTCACGAACGCGTCGCGGGCGTGGTGCGGTCCTTCGGGGAAGAATTCAGGCGCTGCCGAGCCTGGCGATGCTGGGTTGCCGGGGCCGCGCAAGTTGACGAGAGCGGCAGGAGCATGACCTGATCCTGAATTGCACGTGGAGAGTGGCAGGCCTGCAGCACGAAGCGCCACACCGCTGCTTGTCAGCTGCCACAGCGAGCGGCACACCTCGCATGGGCGTGCCGCTCGTTGGGCCTCCTCAGGGGGTCGGGTCAAACCGTTGCCCGACCGTCATTCCACGGTGACGCTTTTGGCGAGATTGCGGGGCTTGTCGACGTCCCTGTTCAGTGCCGTCGCGGTGTGGTAGGCGAGCAGCTGCATCGCCACGGCGTTCACGACCGGGCTGACCATTTCGTCGGCACGCGGCACGAAGATCACGTCATCAGCGTGCCGCGCCGCCTCGGTGTCTCCGTCGGACACGACGGCGATGACTTTGCCACTGCGTGCCCGCACTTCCTGAATATTGCTGATGGTTTTTTCCAAGAGGAAACTGTCGGTCGCCACGACCACCACCGGCAGGTGCTCGTCGATCAGGGCGATCGGGCCGTGCTTCATCTCGCCCGACGCGTAGGCTTCAGCGTGGATGTAGCTGATCTCCTTGAGCTTCAAGGCACCTTCGAACGCAGTCGGCGCGTTCACGCCGCGTCCCAGGAACAGGTAATCGCGCGCCTGGTGGTACTTCTCCGCGATACGGGTGATGTTCTCCACCCGCTCGGGGGCCAGGGCCTCCTCGACCAGGCGGGGCAGTTCGCGCACCGCCGCGAGCAGTTCGGCACCCTTTTCGGCGTTCAGGCTGCCCCGCGCGCGCCCGAGCCACAGGGCCAGCAGCAGCATGGCGCTCACCATCGAGGTGTAGGCCTTGGTGCTCGCCACACCGATCTCGGGCCCGGCGTGAATGTAGAGCACGTCGTCCACCTCGCGCGTCATGGAGGACCCCTTGGCGTTGATCACCCCCAGGGTCTTTGCGCCGTACTTCTTGGCTTCCTTGAGCGCCTCGAGAGTATCGATGGTCTCGCCCGACTGGCTGACCACGATCACCAGGGTGTTTTCGTTGACCAGCGGCGAACGGTAGCGGTACTCGCTCGCGACGTCCACTTCGACGGGAATGCGCGCCAGCTGCTCGATCAGGTACTCGCCGACCAAGCTGGCGTAGTAGGCCGTGCCGCAGGCCACGATGCTGATGCGCTTGAACGAGGCTGGATCGAGACTGATGTCGAGGTTCACCTCGCCGGTCTCGTCGTGCAGGCGCCCGATCAGGGTGTTGGTGAGGGCCTGGGGCTGCTCGTAGATCTCCTTGAGCATGTAGGTGTCGTAACCACCTTTTTCGGCTGCTTCGGCGTCCCAGTCGATATGAGTCACGTCGCGCGCCTGCGTTTCACCGGCCAGATTGGTGATCCGGTAGCCGTCGTCGCTCAGGACCACCAGGTCGCCGTCATGCAAGAAAATCATGCTGCGGGTGTAGGGCAGCAACGCGGGCACGTCACTCGCGAGGAACATCTCCCCTTCCCCGACGCCCATCACGAGGGGACTGACGGTGCGGGCCGCCACGATTTCGCGGTGATCGACATGCGTCACCACGATGCCGTAGGCGCCGCGCACTTCTCTGAGGGCGCCACGGACGGCCGCCTCGAGGTCACCCTGGTACTTTTCTTCGATCAGATGCGCCAGGACTTCACTGTCAGTCTCGCTCTGAAAGGCGTGTCCGCGTCCCAGCAGGCCTTCCTTGAGCGCCAGGTAATTCTCGATGATGCCGTTGTGAATGATCACGATGCGCCCGTCCTCGGTGGCGTGCGGATGGGCGTTGGTGTCGTTGGGCAGGCCGTGGGTCGCCCAGCGGGTGTGCCCGATGCCCAGGGTGCCCGAGATCGGGGTGAGTTCGAGGTCACCGGCGAGGTTGGCCAGTTTGCCCGCCCGCTTGCGGACCTCCAGCCCCTGAGCGGTCTTGACCGCGACGCCCGCGCTGTCATAACCACGGTATTCCAGCTTGGCCAGGCCATCGATCAACACGTCTTTGGCGTTCCGGTGTCCTACGTATCCGACAATTCCGCACATACAGTCTCCAGGGCAGCCCCACTATGGGCCGCCGTTCACGAGAGCGTTCGGGCCAGCGTGACTCACGCTGTCTGCCGAGCGCGCAACGCGCGGGCGTGTTTGCCGCGCCGTTGGGCACAGTGCAAAAGTCTGCGGCAACCCTGAGAAAGTGCCTGCCTGCACTGGCCGTGTTCAGTTTGTCCGGACAGGCGAGTCCGTGAAGTTGCATCGTGCCGAGCTTTGTCGGGGCGTTGCCGCCGCGCGTTTATGGCTCTGCTTCCACGCTGTGCGTGGGGGGAGGGTTCGGTGCCACCCTGGAAGCATCCGCAGATCGTTCGATGACTTCCACCTCGTATCCCATCTGCCTCGGTCAACCGGGCTGTGCCGGCTGCCCTGAGCGGAGCAACTTCATCTCCTGCTCTGATGGGCCTTGCGCTTCCCCTGAATTGTGTACGCCGCACACCTCCTGCTCGGAGAGTTTACCACGAAGTGAAAACGATGTGTAAGGTGTGTACACCACTCATACAGGAGGCAGCAAACGAAGCTCGCGGGCGCTCCCGGCCCGGCCCGCCAGCTCGCGCGCGTGTCTGCGCGCCCGCTCTTCTCCCAGCCACGGCGTCCAGTAGGTGCGCATGGTGTCCGCCACCAGATCGGTCGGCAGGCTGGTCAGGGGCTGACGTGGGCAGAACAGCAGGTCCATGTTGGTCACTGGGCCCCCGCCTGGACCTCCCACAGGCTGTTCATAGCGGATGTCCACCTGTCCAAAGCCCAGGCGCCCAAAGACCCGGCGGCGCTCGAAGGGGTCCGAGCCCACCGCCGCTTCGGCCTCGAAATCTGCCGGGCTCAGGCGCTCGGGATTGACCACATCGATGAATACCCCCAGCACAGGCTGACCTGCGGCCTCGTCGAGCAGCTGAAAGCGGGCGTCGTGCAGCCGTCGGGCCAGCCCCTGCCCCCGAGCCTCCTGTGCCACGGCCAGAAAGCTCGAAAAACCGACGTTCAGGTCGGCGAACAGGTGAAACACCGTACCTCCGCGCAGCAAGGCGGCGTCCTCGGCCACCAGCAGAAAGTTTTTGCGCTCGGGCGTCTGCCATTCCAGCAGGCGCGCGATATAAGACGCCGGGATCAGCATGTCAGGCTCGAAGTAGGCGCTCGACTGAAGGGTTCCGAAAGCGCGGATAACGGGATCGTGGGGCTCAGTCACGCGGCGCAGCGACGTCATGCCTTCAGGGTGCCTGATCAGGACGGCACTGCCTACCTCAACCGTCACACCCGGAGGTCATGGCTTCTTGAGCCTGAACGACGCCCTCAGAGTGCCTTTGGCAGATGGGAGCCTCGAACCCGAGTCCGAAGCTGGCGCGTGAAACCCGATTTCCTAACTGAGCTTCACCGAAAGTGGTGCGGTGTTCGCAGAGAAACTGCGAAGAATGAAGCCATTCTTGCTGAAGGAGGCGCACATGCTGAACAAAAGCGATATCGAGCGAATTCAAAATCTTCCAGATGATTCCATGGTGCTGATGGCGGTCGTGAACGTGAACCCTGCCGTCGTGGACAACGAAGCCACCGGTCTGCCCGTGCGGGCCAAAAGCATGATGAGTGACGCTGGCGTTCCCCCCACCCTGATGAACCGCGTCCTTGACGACCTTGAGCGGGCACGCAGCGAATTTGGCAAAAGTGTCTTTTATGTCGTGAACGAGGACATGTTCGAGCGCTACGACATTCAGGTCGACCTGCCCGAACGCTTTCACTACGGGCGGCCTCTTAAATCGATGGTGCCCAACGTGCTGGAATTCATGCCCAGCATTGGCGTACTCGCCGTGGACCGCGAGTGGGCACGTTTCTTTGTGCTGGAGCAGGGGGAGCTCTCGGAAATCCGCCGCCGGGAGAACGTCCGTCTTGACGACGGTGACCGCTGGGACACCATGGTTTCCGGCACGCGTCATGTGCCGGGCGCGCCTGGCGCGGGTGGTGCGGGACGTAACCAACCCGGCAGCGGACCCCGGAGCGACAGTGGCTACGACCTCTTTGAGGCGCGCGAAGCAGCAAATCAGCAGCGCTTTTACAATGACCTCTCCAAGCAGCTGACCAAACTGATGCAGCAGCACGGTCTGAAGCACCTGGTGCTGGTCGGTCCGGTGCAGCGCATCGCGGATTTCAAGGCCGAAATCTCAGACAAGGCGCCGTTTGAGATCATCGGCACGACCAACGTAGGCAGCGGGGTCGGCTGGGCAGACCCGGAACACATTCTGGAGCGCCTGCAACCCATGATCGAAGACCTCAAGCGTCTCGAAGAAGACCGCTTGATGGAGGAGATTCAGGAGCATGGCGTGATGGAGATGGAAAATCTGCTGCAGATGATTCAGCAGGCACAAATCTACAAGCTGGTGATTCCCGAGGACGGCTCGCAGATCCACATCATGCGCAGCCATAACCGTGACGTGCCGTACTTTACCAGCAAAAAAGACGTGGCCCACAGCCCGCTTGACGACAGCCTGATGGAGCGTGTGGCCCTCGACGAGGTGCTGCCGGACTTCGTGACCCTCTACGGCGTGGACATCCGCCGCGTGCACGGTGACAACGCGCAGAAGCTGGTCAAGGAGTACGGCGGCCTGGCCGGTATTCCGCGCTACTGACCTGCTCCCGATCTGCGTAAACAGAGCAATGGAAACACGAGGAGTGCAGCTCCTCGTGTTTCCATTGCGTGTTTCCATTGCGTTGCCCCGCCTGGTGTTTGTGAGGCTCAGTGCATCATCTGGAGCCTGAGCGCCGTCGGTCGTCAGGCCGAAGCGCGAACGAAACGACTATAAAAGCCCTGGCGGGTGCCGTTTGCATCAGTTGTTCGTCAGGGCGGTGTTAAACTGAGCCATGAGTGTGAACGCGGTGCAGCCCACTCTCTGGTACGCCCTGTGGCCATGGCGTCCGGTGAGGTGGACCGCCGTCGTGTTTGCGGTACTCATATTCACTACTGACCATCGAAAGGAGCCACATGACCAGCATGATGTACGCGATCATCGGGCTCCTGATCGGTGTGGCGATTGGAGGCTATATCGCTTATGTGCGCGCCATCAGCCGGCGCGCACAACTGGACGACTCGCTGAAACAGCAAGCCCAGGCCGAAGCCCAGGTTGTGCGCGAAAGCGCGCAGCAGGACGCCGGCCGCTTGCGCGCCGAAGCCGAACGTGTCCGCCAAGATGCCACACGACTGTATCAGGAAGCCGAACTACGCGAAAAACAGTCGCTCAAGGAACGCGACGCCGTACTGACCGAAACTGCCCGGGAGCGCGAAAGCCTGCGCGCAGAGCGCGCAGAGACCAAGCGCGACCGCGAGGAGCTCAAACGTGAAATCGAGCGCCTGAACCGCCGCGCCGAGCAGCTCGACGCACGCGGTCTCAAGCTCGACGCCCTCGAGGAAAGGCTGGAGCGCGACCACCGCCGCATCGAAGAGGAGCTTGCCAGCGTCGCCGAAAGGGCACGCGCCGCTGACATGCGCCTGTTCGAGGTGGCCAGCCTTTCACCCGAGCAGGCCCGTGAACTCATTCTCGGGAAGCTCGACGCCGAGCTCGAAGAGGAAAAAGCCCTGCGGGTGCGGGCCGCAATCGACCGCGCCAACGTCGAAGGCAAGCGGCGCGCGCAGGCCATCATCGCGCAGGCCATTCAACGCAGCGCCTCGGAGACGAGCGCGGCCATGAGCGTGTCGGTGGTGCCGATTCCCTCCGACGCCATGAAAGGCCGCATCATCGGCCGTGAGGGGCGCAACATCCGCGCCTTCGAGGCCCTCACCGGCGTCGACCTGATCATCGACGACACCCCGGAAGCGGTGATTCTCTCGAGCTTCAATCCCATTCGCCGCGAGGTCGCCAAGCACGTGCTCGAAGGTCTGGTCGCCGACGGACGCATCCACCCGACGCGCATCGAGGAGATGGTCCACAAGGCCCAGGACGACATGAAGGCCTTTATTCACAGCCAGGGTGAGGACGCGGCCATCGAGGCGGGCGTGGTGGGCCTCAAGCCGGGCCTGCTGCAGTTGCTGGGCCGCATGTACTTTCGCACCAGCTACGGGCAGAACGTGCTGAAGCACAGCGTGCAGGTTGCGCACCTGACGGGCATCCTGGGCGCCGAACTCGGTCTCGACGTCAGCATGGCGCGCCGTGCGGGTCTGCTGCACGACGTGGGCAAGAGCATTGACCGCGAAATCGAGGGAACGCACGTGGACATCGGCGTGAGCCTGGCACGGCGTTTCGGTGAGGGCCCCGAGGTCACCGACGCCATCGCCCATCACCACGACCCGGAAAACGGCGAGACGCTGTACAGTGTGCTGGTCGCGGCTGCCGACGCCATCAGCGCGGCGCGCCCCGGCGCACGCCGCGAGGAACTCGAGTCGTACATCAAGCGCCTGGAGCAGCTGGAGGTCATCGCCACGAGCTTCCCGGGCGTGTCGCAGGCCTACGCCATTCAGGCCGGGCGCGAGGTGCGCGTGATCGTGCAACCCGAGAAGGTCACGGACGCGCAGGCCACCCTGCTCGCGCGTGAAATTGCCGGACGCATCGAGCAGGACATGGAATATCCGGGCCAGGTGCAGGTGACCGTGGTGCGCGAGCAACGCGCAGTGGAGTACGCCAAGTAAGCGAGCAAGACAGAACCCAAACAAGGAAGCGGGCGGTGATACACCGCCCGCTTCCTTGTCGCTGACCCGTTCAGTTGACCGGCGTACCGGCGACGCTCGCCTTGAGGATTTCGAGGCCCTTTTGCAGCAGCACGTCCTGACCGCGCGCCAGCAGCTCGAAGTCATCGGCGCCGGCCACATCCGGGGTGATGCGCTCACCATAAGGTGTGCCGTCGGGCTTCACGTAGTGCACGGTCGTCAACTGAATGGCCGCTTCGCCGGGCAGCTCGAACACCTGGGTAGCGGTGTTGCCCACGCCCGCCGTCGCTTCACCGACGACCTGACCGCGCCGCGCGTACTGCACCTCGCGCGCGAAGAACTCGCTGCACGACGCCGAACTCTTACTGACTAGCACTGCCATCGGGCCCTCCCAGAAGGCCGGGTCGCGCACCGCCTGATACGAACCGAAGCCTTCGCGGTAGGTGCCGCCTGCGACGGTGGTGGCGCTGTCACCTCGCGCAGTCTTGGCAACCCGGGTAAAGGACGGCACAAAAGCCGAGATGCTCATGTCACACTCGCGCAGATCACCGCCGCCGTTGTCGCGCAAATCAACCACGATGCCGCGCACACCACGCCGTTTGGCCTCGTTCACCAGGTCGTGTACACCTTGCGCTACGCCGCCCCCGGCGATAAAGGTCGGAATGCGGATGACCGCCACGTCACCCAGGTATTCGGCGCGTGGCAGGTCACGCGTGGTGCTGACCGAGGCCGCGACCGACACCGACAGCGCCTCGTCGCCCCGGCGAACGTCGAGCCGGATGGGCGCGCCCTTGGTGCGGCTTTCGCGCAGGAGGTCGTAAGAGTACTTCTGGCCGTCGATGCCCACCAGACGGTCGCCACGCTTGAGGCCCACGCCAAAGGCAGCGCTGCCCGGCACGACCTCGGTCACGACCTGGTCACCTCCGCTCAGGTCGCGCAGCTTGATGCCGTACTGCAGACGCGAGCCGCCCGTGGAGCGGGCCTTGAATTCCTGAAAAGCTTCAGGACGGTTGAAAAAAGTGTGATGGTCTCCCAGCGCGCGAATCTGCTCCTCGATGACCGGGTAGGCGGTGTTGTAGGCGCAGGCCTCGCCTTCCTTGGCGCAGGCCTCGTTGAGCTTCTGCTGAAATTGCTGGGTCAGTTCGGTGCGGTTGACAGTACTCAGACCGCCGTAGCGGTTCTGGAGAAGTTGTGAAACAGAGTCGAAGAGTGTCTGGGCCGGAGAGGCAGCTCCCGCGAGAGACACCGAAAGGGCCGCGGCAAGCGCAATGAGCTGGCGATTCATGTCTCATTATTCTGCACTCTTGACAGCGGGGGTGGATGTGTGCTTAAAGAGAGCCTCATGGCAGCTCTCATGACAACCGGCGTAAAGCACGCAAGCGGCACAGTCCGCCTCATGAGAGAGGAGGAGCCTTCGGGCTCCTCCTCTGCGCGTTTCTGTTGGCCGGCTGGCCGGCGCCCGGAAACTACTTGCTGCGTGGATCGAACGCGTCACGCGCCGCGCTGCCCAGCAGGTTCCAGCCCAAACTGAACAAGATGATGGTGATCGCCGGGAAGAAGGTCACGTACCAGTAGGCAAAAGGCTGACCGGCCGGTCCCTGAATCCAGGTTCGCGCGAAGGCCATCAGCTGACCCCAGTCCGAGTACCCCACGGGCAGCCCCAGGCCCAGAAAGGACAGGCCCGCGATGGACAGGGGGACGGTGCCCAGGTCAAGCACGGCCACGGCGACAATGGACGTAAGCGAGTTCGGTACGACGTGCTTGGCGATCAAGCGCCAGTCGAGCGCACCCAGGGAGCGCGCGGCGTCCACGTACTCCAACTCGCGGGTGCGCAGGATGTCTCCACGCACGATGCGGGCGTACCCAGCCCAACCGGTGATGGTCAGCGCCAGGATAAGCGTTGGCACACTGGGGCGCAGCACGGTAATCAGCACAATGGTCATGATGAGCGGCGGAATCGAAAAGATCACGTCGATGAAGCGCTGAATGATGGTGTCGATCCAGCCACCGTAAAAGCCGCTGATGGCGCCGATGGTGATGCCGATCAGCAAATTGATCGAAACGATGATCACCGCGAACCGCAGGGCGGTCCGGGCACCCCACACCAGACCGTAGAAAATATCGTAGCCACGGCTGGTGCCGAACACGGCACGCTCGCCGGGCGGGTTGGGCGTGTCATCAAAGCTGATGCGCGGAATCTGGTAACACGACGCCGGTGGGGCCAGAATGGCCTGCCAGAAGGCGCCCTGAGCCGGATTGCGCACTGCCGACGACGATGTCAGGTTAAGGTCGCGCAGGCAGTTTTCGCGGGGGGTGGCGATGAGCGGTGCCAGGATGGCCGTCAGAATGAACAGCACCACCAGGGAAAAGCCCGTGATGGCCAGCGGATTGCGCCGCATCTTTCGGATGGGGCGCGAATGCCAGAAGCCACCCTCGCGGGCCACCGTCTGCGCGGCAGGAGCACTGGAGACAGCCATCAGTCGAACCTCACGCGCGGATCGATCACGCCGTACAGAATATCGGTGACCGTGCTGACGATGACCACCAGCACCGCCGAGAACAGCGCGAAACCCAGCACGCCCGCGATGTCGAATTGCTGGGCGGCCGTGGCCACCCACTGCCCGATGCCCGGATAGCCGAAAATGGTTTCGGTAAAGATGGCGCCGGTCAGCAGGCCCAGAAAGGTGAAGCCCGAAAGCGTCACGACGGGCAGCAGCGCGTTGCGGCGGGCGTGCTTGAGGTGCACGGTGCGGCTGTGCAGACCCTTGGCACGCGCCGTGCGTACGTAGTCGCTGTTGAGCGCCTCGAGCAGGTTGGCCCGCATGACCATCACGATGCTGGCCGAAATGACAATGATCAGCGTCAGGGCAGGCAGCACGATATGGTGCAGGGCGTCCAGCAGCAGCGCCCAGCGGCCATTGAGCGCGGCGTCCACGGTCAGCAGGCCGGTATAGCGCTTGAACTCGGGGTCGGCGATTTCAAAAAGCTGCACGATGCCCACGTTGCCCGAACCCGGGAACCAGCCAAGAAAGCCATAAAACACTACCAGCAGCACGATGCCCAGCACAAAGGTTGGCAGGCTGTACCCCAAAATGGCCAGGACGCGCACCGTCTGGTCTACCAGTTTGTCCTTGTGCAGGGCGGCCATGGTCCCCAGCCAGATGCCGAACATCACGATGGGAATGGCGGCAAACAAGGCCAGTTCCAGGGTCGCTGGAAAGCGCTCCTTAAGGGTGTCCCAGACTGGTTTGGCCGAGGCTTTGGAAAAACCCAGGTCCCCTTGCAGCGTGCCGGAAAGCCATTTGCCGTACTGAATGTGAAAAGGCTGATCGAGCCCCCGTGCCTTGATGATGCGGTCGATGTTGCGTGCCTGCTGCTCATTGGTGACGTAGGCACTGGCCCGTTCCTGAGGAGTGAGGAGTTGCAGGACCCCAACGATCAGAATCGTGACAGCCAGGATCACGAAGGGAAGTTGCAACAAGCGTCGAAGGATAAATGTCGTCATAGGATATGTCGATACTTTCGCAAAAAACTCCCGTCAAGGGGAACGGGCGGGCAGCCTAGAGTGTCTGCCCGCCCGCACCTTGCGGGATTTACTTGCTGAGGTCCTTCCAGAAAGTGCCCGTCGCTGAGAAGCTGGTCATGGGGTTGTAAGTGTTCTTGCTCACACCCTTCAGCTCACTGCGGTACACCGTAAAGTTGACGCCTGCCGGGATGTAGATGAACGGCGCGACCGCGAAGGAGCGGTTGGCGACCAGCTTGTAGAGCTGGTTGCGCTTGGCGGTGTTGGTCGTGTTGCGGGCCTGGTTGACCCAGGCGTCGATGCTCCGGTCACTGAAGCCGCTGCGGGGCGAGTAGTAGCCCTCACTGTGGTAGAAGGTGTGCACGAAGTTGTCCGGATCGGCGTAGTCAGGAGCCCAGCCGATGATGATCATGGCTTCCTTGCCGGCCTTGGAGTCGTTGAGCATGGTCGACCACTGCTTGGCGCCGATCTCGACCTTGAACTTGGGGTTGATCGCTTCGATGTTGCGCTTCAGCAGTTCGGCGGCCGTCTGCGAGGCAGCGGCGCCCGCGCGGTAGTTCATGCGCAGCGTGAAGCCGTTCTTCCAGACGTCACCACCAAAAGCGCGCTTGAAGTAGGACTCGGCCTGCTTGGCGTCGTACTTGTAGGTCTTGACGTCCTTGGCGTAGCCGGGGAAGCTGTCGGGCAGCAGCATGGTGCGCTGGATGCCCTTGCCGAGCTGCACTTCCTTGATGTAACGCTCGTAGTCGAAGGCGTAGCTGAACGCACGGCGCACGTTGACGTCGCTGAAGAAGTTGGCGGGAATACCGCGGCCGTCGAGCTTGCCGCTGCCGAGCAAACCGGGGTCCTTGACGTTCTGGTTCATGAAGAACGCCGTGGCGGTGGTGTTGGGCAGATCGTCGAGAATCGTGATCCCGGGGCCCTGCAGCTGGGACAGCGTGGAGCGCGGTCCCGTCTCGATGATGTCAGCGTCGCCGCGCTTGATGGCTTCGTAGCGGGCGGCCTGCTCGGGCACTTTCTGGATGATGACGTTCTGGATGGCGGGCTTTTGACCCCAGTAGCCGGGGAAGGCGCGCGCCAGCAGGGTGTTGGCGTCACGGCGCACGATCTGGTAGGCGCCGGTGCCGCTGGGGTTCTTGCTGAGGCCCGAGTCGTTGAGGTCCTTGCCGACCCACTCTTTCCAGGTGCGCTCCGTGCCGTCCCACTCGCCCTGCTTGATGGCATGGGCCTTGTCGACGATGCTCTGGCCGGTGTAGGCCATCTTGGCGAGGAACGCCGGGTCAACTTTGGGCAGGTTGAAGACCAGCTGGCCTGCGTTGTTGCAGCTGACGGCCTTGGCGATGCGGTCCCAGGTGATGGTCTTGTCGTCGTTGGCGTTGCTGCCGGTGCCCAGCAGGGCTTCGCTGATAAACCAGTTGCCGCTTTCGGGGCTGTTGACGACCAGGTTGCGGCGGATCGAGTAGGCCGCGTCGTCGCAGGTCATGGTGTTGCCGCTGTGGAACTTGACGTTCTTGCGCAGGTCGAAGGTGTAGGTCTTGCCCGCGTTGCTTTCTTTCCAACCCGTGGCCAGCAGGGGCTCGAGTTCGGTCAGGCTGGCACCCTTGTAGGTCAGCAGGGTTTCGTAGATGTTCTCGGTGATCGAACCGGAGGCGGTGTCATACACCATCGTCGGGTCGAGGGTGGGAATGTCCGCCGAGTTCTGGTACACCAGGGTGTCCTTGGGCGTCGCCGCAAGGGCAGCGCTGATCAGCAGCATCGGGGCAAGAAAAGCCAGTTTCTTCATATTCCTCCTGAAGCGCTCGCATGGCTGCGGGCGTTCGATGTATAGGTATCTCGCGAGAGTCTAGCAACCTTAAGATTGAATATGCAAACACGCTCATAGAAAACTCTCATGGAGAATTGTTTTCGGCCAGATGCGTTAGGCTGGGCGCCGTGAAGAAGCGCATTCTGCTGCTTGCCGGCGGGCAATCCGGTGAACATGAAGTCAGCCTCTCCAGCGCACGCAGTGTCCTCGGCGCCCTGCCTCAGGACCGCTTTTCCGTCACACCGGTGGTCATCAGCAAGCAGGGACGCTGGTTGCCCGCTTCCGCCAGCCAGCAGGCGCTGGAAAGCGGCGCGGCCGAAGAAGGCGGCGAGCTGATGCTGCACGAAGCGGCGCGCGCCGAAGGCTACGACGTCGTGTTCCCGCTGCTGCACGGGCCGATGGGTGAAGACGGCACCGTGCAGGGCCTGCTGACGCTGGCGGGCATCCCCTTTGTCGGCAGTGGTGTGCTGGGCAGCGCTGTCTGCATGGACAAGATCATGGCCAAGGCGGTGCTGGCCAGTTGTGGGGTACCGCAGGTGGCTTACCAGCTGGCCACGCGCCCGGAGTGGCGCGAAGAGCCCCAGCGGGTCATCGAGCGGGCCACCGCCCTGGGCTTCCCGCTTTTCGTGAAACCCGCCAACCTGGGGTCGAGTGTCGGCATCAGCAAGGTCCGCGCGGCGGGTGACCTCTCCTCCGCGCTGGATCTGGCCTTCTCGCTCGACCGCCGGGTGATTCTCGAGGCCATGACCCGCGGCAAGCCGCGCGAGCTGGAGGTGGGCGTGCTGGGCAACGACACGCCGCTGGCGTCCCCCGTCGGGGAACTGCGCTTTGACGCCGAGTTCTACGACTACCACACCAAGTACACCGAGGGTGAGGCCAGCATGCACATCCCGGCAGATGTGCCACGTGAAGTGGCGGCGCGCGTGCGGGAACTGGCCATCACGGCGTTTCAGGCACTGGACTGCGCGGGCCTGGCGCGGGTGGATTTCTTTTACGTCGAGGAAAGCGGCGAGCTGTACCTCAACGAGGTCAACACCATGCCGGGCTTCACCACCACCAGCATGTATCCCAAGCTGTGGGAAGCGGCCGGCTGGAGCTACGCCGACCTGGTCACCCGTCTGGTGGAGCTGGCCACCGAAGAGCGCTGAGGCCCGCTCGGCCCATTTGTCCCGCCACAGGCAGCGTAAATTCAGGGTGTGAAAATCCTTTCCCGGCCCAACGGGCGTTCTTTTCTGCTGGGGTACGCCGCAGGAGTCGGCGTGTACCTGCTGATCCGCCTGATCGAGTCGCTGGTGCTGGGCAGCGGTTGCGGTGGGCACACGGTCTTTGCCCTGCTCGGCCCACTGCTGCTGGGACCGGGCGGCCTGGCGCTGGGACTGACCTCCTGGGAAAAACACCCACAGCGCAGTGCCTTTGGATTCGGGCTGGCCGCATCCTCACTATTCCCCGCGCTGTTTTACGGCGCGCAGTCGATGGCTCACCTCAAGGACCTGGGCTGCGCGCCGGCGTTGCCTTTGCCGACTGCTCCCTCGAACTTCCGCTGACCTGAAGGGAGAGTTGTCGTGACGATCAGCCTTCAGCGGTCTGCCGCCGACAAGCACGGGAGATGCGCTCCCCGTCCTCTCTTTGGCTGATGGGGACAGCTGAACCTCTCAAAGGGCTCAAAGTGTCCTGATCTGCTCCAGCACCTGCTCCGGGCGCACGCTGTAATCGCCGGTGGAAGGCTCCACGCCCTCGAAGCGCACCACGCCGTCCTTGTCAATCAGGAAGACCGCGCGCTTGCTGATGGCGCGCTCGTCGATGGCAACGCCGTACTCGCGCGCCACCTTGAGGTTCAGGTCGGCCAGCAGGGGGATCTCGATGCCGTATTCCGCAGCCCACGCTTTGTGGGTATAGACGCTGTCGCGGTTGACGCCCAGCACCGTCGTGTCAAGCGCTGCAAAATCCTCCTGGCGCCCGCTGTACTCGGGCAGCTGCATGCTGCACACCGGACTGAAGTCCAGCGGGTAGAACACCAGCACGACGTGCTGCTGACCTTTGAAATCCGAAAGCCTGATTTCCCGCCCTTCGGTCGAGGGCAGGGCGAAGTCGGGAGCATTCTGGCCGAGAAGTGACATGCCTCTTAAAGTACCAAGTCGGGGTGCCGGGCACGCGAGGCACAATGCAGACATGACCTCAGCAGACATGACGCCAGCCGCCTATCCTCACCCCCACAGGCCGAGGGAGCGGTCATGAACGAAGTCGAACTCGAACACCGGATCCTCGAGGCGCTGCGTACGAACGCGCCCCTGAGCGCGAAGGAACTCTCAGAGCAGCTGGGCGTCCGTGGGCATGACATCTCGAAGGTGCTGGGCCTGCTGCTGACGCGGGACCTCGTCAGTGCCCAGCCTCGCGACAGTCAGCAGCAGGCGAGCCACACCAACCCACGGGTCTACAGCCTGACCTGAGGTCGCTCAGCTGCCCTCGTCGCCCAGGCGGCGCACGGGCAGACGAACACGTCCACGCCTGGACAACCAGCGCAGGCCGATCACGACAAGGGCGCCGAGGAGCTGCCCCAGCAGATCGCTGACCTGACCGTGCAGCAGGTACACCGTGAGGGCGCCGCAGGCCGCGGCAGTCGCGTACAACTGGTCGCGGCGGTAAAGCACCTGCGGCACCTCGCCGGCCAGCACATCACGAATGACGCCGCCGCCCACTCCGGAAAGCGCGCCCACAAACACCACGCCCAGCGGACCGAAGCCCAGGGTGATGCCTCCCAGCGCGCCGGAGACCGCGAAGAGCGCCAGCCCCAGGGTGTCGAAGACGCTGAGGGTCCGGTCGAAGCGCTCCAGGCGCGGACCGAAGAGGAACCCCGACATGGCGCCCAGAATCGCCACCCACAGATAAGTCTCGTCACGCAGGTACACGGGCGGCACCGTGCCGGTGAGGGTGTCGCGAATCGAGCCCCCTCCCACGGCCGTGACGCAGCCCAACACGACCACGCCCAGCAGGTCAAAGCGCTTGCGCACCGCCAGCAGCGCGCCGGAGAGGCTGAAGGCAAAGATGCCGATCAGGTCGAGCACCCGCAGGTTGAGGGTCACGTCGGGCAGGTCCCAGGCCATGCGGTGATCTTGCCACGCGAATGAGGCCCGGGGCACAGGGGGAGGTCCCGCCCGCGTGTTAAGTTTCCCGGGTGCAGCCCTCCTCCGTGTACTTCGATTTTCTCTGCCCTTACGCCTGGCGCGGCCTGGAACTGGTGTCGCAGCTGGGTGTGCGCCCTCAGCTGAAGCACTTCAGCCTCGTGCAGGGCAACCACGCGCAGAATCCCGACCGCAAGAACCCCGTGTGGAAGCTCGCGGCGCAGCCGCTGACCGAAGGCCCCGACAGCCAGCAGGCCAGCCTGCGCTCGTTTCTGGCGGCGCAGGCCGCGCGGCTTCAGGGAAACGAGGCCGAGCTGCAGTTCACCCTGCAGCTCTTGCGCCTGCGTCACGACGGCAGACGCGACCTGAACGATCCCCAGACCGCGCGGGAAGCCGCGAATCAGGCCGGGCTGGACACGGGGCGCTTCGAAACCGACCTCGCCGATGAAGCAAGCCTGCGCGAGTCGCTGGCGCGCGATCTGAACGACGCGGCCCAGCTGGGGGTCTTCGGCACGCCCACCTTCGTGCTTCCCGATGGTCAGGCGGCTTACCTGCGCTTTTCGCAGCTGCCCGCAGACGAGTCGGCGGCCCGGCGCCTGTGGGACACCTATGTGACGGTGCTGACGAGCGACGCGAACATCGAGACCATCAAACGGCCCCGCTGAAGGCGTGCCTCAGGTCAGCCTGGACTGTACCCGCTGCGCCACCACCTGTTCCAGCGCCTGCGCCCGCACCGCGAGCGCCTCTCGGGCGCCGGCGAGCGCGCGGCGCTGGTCTTCGTCCACCTGCCCCAGGTTGATGTCGACGCTCAGCAGGGTCGCGCGCAGGGCGCCTCCGAGCAGGGCCGCACCCGCGC
Source organism: Deinococcus peraridilitoris DSM 19664 (assembly GCF_000317835.1). Classification (NCBI taxonomy): domain Bacteria; kingdom Thermotogati; phylum Deinococcota; class Deinococci; order Deinococcales; family Deinococcaceae; genus Deinococcus; species Deinococcus peraridilitoris. Next base: position 1,044,740 of record NC_019793.1, read on the forward strand.
CCACGTCACTGACGATGCTGCGGGCCACCAGGGGAGCACTCTGCTCGGCGAGTTCCAGGGCGGTAACGAGGCGCCCCGCTGCCGCCAGGGGCGAGCGCGAAGCGGCCAGCGCCGCCTCACGCAGGGCGGCGCGACGGTGCTGCTCGGCCTCGCTGCTTTTGGGCAGGGCGAGCGCGGCCATGAACTGCTCGAATACCGCCACATCCTCGTCGGCGTCCCGTGCCAGCAGCGTCAGCAATTCACGGGCGTTGTCCAGCACCCGGGGCAGGGCGGCATCGGCATTTTTGCGCCGCAGGCTGACTTCCAGCGCCATGATGACGAGACCCAATCCCAGCGCGCCCGATATGGCCGCCACCGAACCTCCGCCCGGGGTGGGTGCGTGGCTGGCCGTGCGCGACAGCAGCTCGCGTGCAGAGAGCGCCCACAGGCTCGGGGTCTCCGGCTCCGCCTCGGACTGAAGGGAGAGAGAACCGGAGTTCAGAGGCGGACCTGCTCTTCCGGCTGGGACAGCCACACCATCAGGGCCGACGCACTGGAGGGATTGGTGGCCAGCGGCACGTCGTGAACGTCGCACAGCCGCACCAGGGCGCTCACGTCGGGTTCGTGCGGCTGCGCGGTCAGGGGATCACGAAAAAAGAACACGGCCTTGATGCGTTCCTCGGCGATGCGCGCGCCGATCTGCTGGTCACCTCCCAGGGGGCCGGACAGCACGCGCTCGACTTTCAGGCCGGTTTTGTCCTGCAGAATGCCGCCGGTGGTTCCGGTGGCCACCAGGTGGTAGTGCGCCAGGACCTCGCGGTGCTGCAATACGAACAGTGCCAGGTCGAGCTTCTTTTTGTCGTGTGCGATCAGGGCGACCTGGTGTTTCGCAGCCCGGCCTGAAACGGCCGACCCTGAAATGGCCGAAGAAGTGTCGTGCGTCATCGGGCGTATTGTCGCACGCCGCCGTGGACACTAGCCTGCATTCAGGAGGCCGCGTGGCACAGCAAGAACATTCGCAGGTCCGGCTTTTGAACGAATCCGACGCCGAGAGCTACTACGCGCTGCGCCTGGAGGGACTGCTGCACTCACCGCGCGCCTTTGGCCGCTCGGCTGAGGAATACCGTCAGGAGACGCTCCAGAGCGTCGCTTCACGGCTACAGCTTACGCCCACACACTTCACCCTCGGGGCCTTTGTGAATCAGGAGCTGGTGGGCACCGCCGGCTTCGTGCGCTTTGCCGGCCTCAAGGAGCGACACAAAGCCGGCGTGGTCGCCGTGTACGTCACCGAAACGGCGCGCGGGCGTGGCCTGGGCAAGATCCTGATGCGTGAGCTGATCGACCGGGCCCACGCTTGTGAGGGTGTGGAGCAGCTGCAGCTGGCCGTTTCCGTGACCCAGCAGCCTGCACGCGCGCTGTACCGCTCCCTGGGCTTTGCTCCGTACGGGCTGGAACAACGGGCCCTTAAAGTAGGCCAGGAATACGTGGACGAGGAGCACATGGTCTTATGGCTGAACTGACGCCCACATTCGCGCGCCCCGAGCGCCTGCAGGCGCTCCCGCACAGGTCGGCTACCGGCTGCGTAATTACAGTGCGCCAGCGCGGTTCGTGGGTGACGCGGGTGTTGTGGGAGTACGGACGTGAGGAACCTGCCCGTGGTCGCCAGGGCGCGTCGACCGGCCTCGCGGCGTGTCACGCTGGAGACCGCGCCGGGTCCAGGCAAGGCAAATCTCCTTTGGCTGTCCCAGGGTCCTCTACACTGAAGGGGTGACTTTTTCCGGGGAGAGTGCTGCGCTTTGAGCGCCATCTATCAGCGTGCCCGCCCCATCCGCTGGGACGAGGTGGTGGGGCAGGAGCACGTCAAGGACGTGCTGCGCGCCGCGCTGGAACGTGGGCGGGTGGGCCACGCCTACCTGTTCAGCGGTCCGCGTGGGGTCGGCAAGACCACCACCGCGCGCCTGATCGCCATGAGCGCCAACTGCGAAGCGCCGGGCCCCAAGCCGTGCGGGGAGTGCGCCTCGTGCCTGGCGGTCCGCAGTGGCAGCCACCCCGACGTACTGGAAATCGATGCGGCCAGCAACAACAGCGTCGACGACGTGCGCGAGCTGCGCGAAAAAGTCTCGCTTTCGGCCATGCGCGGCGGCAAGAAGATCTACATCCTCGACGAGGCGCACATGATGTCGCGCGCGGCCTTCAACGCGCTGCTCAAGACGCTCGAGGAGCCACCCAGTCACGTGATCTTCGTGCTGGCCACCACTGAACCCGAAAAGATCCTGCCGACCATCCTGTCGCGCTGTCAGCACTACCGCTTCCGGCGACTGTCAGACGGCGAGATCGCCGGTAAGCTTGCGGGCATCTGCGCGCGGGAAGGCGTGCAGGCTGACGCTGACGCCCTGCAGCTGATCGGACGTCTGGCCGATGGCGCCATGCGCGACGGCGAGAGTCTGCTAGAACGCATGTTGGCCGCCGGTGAAGCGGTCACTCGCCCTGCCGTGGAGGCCGCTCTCGGCCTGCCATCCTCCCAGCGGGTCGCCGAGATGGCGCGCGCGCTGGTGCTGGGTGACGCGCAGCCGCTGCTGGCGGGTGCGGGCGTGCTCTACCGAGAGGGTTACGCGGCCCGCACGGTCGTCGAGGGCCTCAAGACCGCCCTGCGCGAGGCGCTGCACGCCGAACTGGGCCTGGGCGCAGGTGTGCGGCTGCAGGGTGCGGAGGTACCCCGCCTGCTGCGTCTGCAAGCAGCGCTCGACGAGCAGGAAGCGCGCTTTGCACGAAGTGCCGACCTGCTGTCGCTCGAACTGGCGCTCACGCACGCCCTCCTGGCCGGTGATGGTCAGGCCGCCGTCACGACCGGCGTGCCGAATGCGCCCGCCAGCCTGGCAGGTGAGGTGACTGCACGGCTCACCAAGCTGGAACGTGAACTGGCCGCGTTGCGCGGCAGTGGCGCGCGCTCCCCGGCTCCCGTTGCCGTGGTTTCCGGCGCCCCGACCGGAGGCGCAGCCGACATTCAGGATTTCAATCCCTCCGCCCGGACCGCGCGGCCCCCGGCCGCCTCGCCGGCTTCCCCGGCGCCCCGACCGGAGGGCAGCTGGCAGGACGTGCTGCGTCATGCCGATATCAAGATGCGCGCCCTCCTGAAGGTAGCGCGCGCCAATCCGGTGAGCGGCGGGCTGGTCATCGTGTACGAAGACAAGCACAAGTTTCACGCCAAGCAGGTCATCGATAAGTTCGATGACCTGGCCGCACTGGTGCAGCGCACCTTCGGCCCAATTGACGTGGAACTCGTCACCCCCGAGGGCAGTAAAAAAAAGTTGGCGCGGGGTGACGCAGGCCACACGGCGGCGAGCGTGGGCAGCGTGAGCGCAGTCCCCCTTGCCGAAAATTCCGTCGGGGTGCCCTTGGGGGCCGCCGCACAGGAGGCCGTTCACGTGGCCGCGCAACAGGCTGTCATTGCTGCGCCCGCAGAGGTGCCCGTGCGTTCCCCGACGCGGATGGCGCCTACCACTCCCCCCCTGGAAGTACCTGACTTCTCCCCCGTTCGTGGGCGCCCGACCTCGGCAGTGACCACGGCGCGCAGCGCACCGATGCCGGGCAGCTCTCCGGCACCATGGGAAGCGGGCAGCGAACCCACCGAAGCGGGGCGGCGAACCACCGAGATTTACGACCCCGAACCGACCCTGCAGGAACCCGTCTGGGACGACGCTCCACCATCAGTCGCGCGACCGGCGCCTTCAATCGCTCCCGTGGAAACCGCCTGGGACGAGTTGGGCTCGGAGGCACCCGCTGCTTCCGGGCCCCCCGCACCCGTGTCAACGGGTCTGGCCCCGTCGAGCGACTCTGCACCCGAGCGCCCACCACAAGGCAAGGCCGCCCAGATGCGCGAAGCGAACGTGCAGGTTCGCGCACATCCCCTCTTTCAGGAAGCGACCCGGCTGTTCTCGGGACGAATCAAGGAGTCAGGTGCGCTCAAGCGGAGCAAGACCCCTGCCGGTGACGCGACCGGCGAAAACGAGGAAGCTGAAACCGAGGTGACCGAGGTCTGACGAAATTTGTTGGGCCGGGCTTGGTGGCGTGCTCAGCCCTTCCGTGAGACGTTTTTGCACGGTTCGGTTGTCAGAAGCTGCTTTTCACCACTCGCTTTCGAGCTTTTTGTGGTGCACGTAGGCGGTGCGGTACAAGTCGTTGTTGCGCACCGTCTCCACGTACTGGATGTTCACGATGGCCGAGTTGGCGTTGAGGCTGTCCAGAAAGGCGTTCAGACGTTGTTCGAACAGCTCGGGTTCGTTGGCTGTGATGACTTTGACTTGGCCGTGCAGCATATACCCGGCATTATGCCCTGGTGAGCGTCGCGTTTCTCGGGGCCAGCGTCACCGCTGTCCGGGCGGGGAAAAGCGGGCGACGGCGCGTTGTTCCGCGAAACGAAGCCGTTCACCGAGCCTTAGCGTTCGCTCTCCGGTGAGGCGCTTTGCTGTTGGAGCCTGTAAAACGTTTTAAGGTAATCGGTACTGTGACGTCCTTACCGCAAACTTCCATTTCCGATACGCTGTTCGAGCGCGCCAAGAAAGTCATACCAGGCGGCGTCAATTCCCCGGTGCGGGCCTTCAGGGCAGTGGGCGGTTCTCCCCGCTTCATCGAGCGCGCCGAGGGCGCCTACCTGATCGACAAGGACGGCCACGCCCTGATCGACTACATCGGCTCGTGGGGGCCGATGATCCTGGGCCACAACCACCCTGCCGTACGCGAAGCCATCAGTGAAGCGCTGGCAGGTGGCACCAGCTTCGGCGCGCCCAACGAGCGCGAAGTCGAGCTGGCCGAACTCGTCACCCGCCTGACGAAGACCGAGAAAGTGCGTTTCGTCTCCAGCGGCACCGAGGCCACCATGAGCGCCTTGCGTCTCGCACGTGGGGTGACCGGGCGCGACCTGATCGTCAAGTTTCGCGGCAATTACCACGGACATGCCGACGGCCTGCTGGTTGAGGCCGGCAGCGGTCTGCTGACCAACGCCGAGCACCTCGGTGCCGGGGCACCATCCTCGGCAGGCGTGCCCGCCGCTTACGCGGCCCTGACCCTCGTGGTGGAGTACAACGACCCCGAGGGCCTCGACGCCCTGATGCAGCTTCGCGGCCACGAGATTGCTGCCGTGATCTTTGAACCGGTGGTCGGCAACGCGGGCGTGCTGATTCCCACGCCCGAGTTTCGCGCGGCGCTGCACCGCGTCAAATCGCACGGCGCCCTGCTGATCGCCGACGAGGTCATGACCGGCTTCCGGCTGTCGCTGCGTGGCGCCTGTGGGCTGCTGGGTCTGCAGAGCGACCTGACCTGCTGGGGCAAGATCATCGGTGGCGGTCTGCCGGTCGGCGCCTACGGCGGACGCGCCGAGCTGATGGACTTCGTCAGTCCGCAGGGTCCCGTCTACCAGGCGGGCACCCTCAGTGGCAACCCGCTCGCCATGGCGGCAGGCCTCGCCACCCTGCGTGAGCTGGAACGCGATGAGGGCCTTTATGTGCGCCTCGAAACCTACACCAGCGCTCTTGCAGACGGTCTGCGGGCAGCTGCAGGCGAGGCAGGTGTGCCCCTGCAGGTCAACCAGATCGGCTCGATGCTCACCGCCTTTTTTGGCGATGGTGAGGTTTCGCGCTTCGCCCACGCGGCGCAGGCGGACACTGCGGCGTTCGCCGCCTGGTTCCGGGGACTGCTGGAACGCGGCGTGTACTGGGCACCCAGCCAGTTCGAAAGCATCTTCGTGAGTGGCGCGCACGGCGAGCGTGAGCTCGAATCGACGCTCAGCGCGGCGCGCGCAGCCTTTGCCCTGTCGAGGACGGCATGAAAGAATTGACCACCATTCCCGAAATCGTGCAGGTCCTGGAGGAGAGCAAGGTCGTGGCCGTGGTGGGCTTTCACCGCGATCCCATGAAGCCCGCGCACTACGTTCCCGAGTACCTGTCCCGCCAGGGTTACAGCGTCATTCCGGTCAATCCTACCCTGGCGGCGCGCGGCGAAAGTTTCTTCGGTTGCAAGGCTGTCGCGACGCTGGCCGACATTCATGAACACGTGGATGTCGTGGAGGTCTTTCGCCGCTCGGACAAGGTAAGCGAACACCTCAACGACATTCTCAGCATGCGCCCGCTGCCAAAGACCGTGTGGATGCAGCAGGGCATCGAGAACCGCGAGGTGGCCGACGCCCTCATCAAGGCGGGCATTCAGGTGGTGCAGAACCGCTGTATGCTGGCCGATCACCGTCATTACTGCTGAGTCCTTGCAACGTTCCGAAAGCAACCTGACGCGCTGTTCAGCAAGCTGATGTCGCCCTGACCCCCATTTAAGGAATTCTGTTGGGGGCCTCATGGCCCGTCATGTAGGCGCAGCTACGATTGCATTCGGAGGACGATATGAAGAACCTGCTTACCCTGAGCGCCCTCGCGCTCGTCAGCGGCGCCATCGCGCAACCCCGCATCAGCCCGCAGAGCATCATCGTGAACCCCACCCCCACCGAACTGTCGGTCCGTGTCTGGACCAACAAGGACACCTCGGGCAACCAGACCCCCGATTACCGTGTGGGCGAAAAGATCACGCTCTTCACCACCGTCAATCAGGACGCCTACGTTTACCTGTTCAACGTCAACCCTGACGGCAGCATCGATCAGATTCTGCCCAACCGCTACCAGAGCGGCCAGAATTTCCTGCGCGGCGGCACCACCAAGCAGTTCCCCGCTCAGGGCGACAATTTCACCTTCGACATCAGCGGTCAGGCGGGCCTGAACAAGGTGCTGGCGCTCGCCAGCAAGACCCAGCTGAATCTCGACCAGATCAGCCAGTTTCGCGCCGACCAGCAGAACCAGGGCTTTGCCACGGTGACCGTGCGCGGCCAGGACAACTTCGCCCGGGCGCTCTCGATCGTCGTGAATCCTGTGCCGCAAAACGCCTGGACCACGGACGTGGCGCTCTACAGCACCGTCACCGGTCAGGCTCAGGCTCCCGCCCGTGGTGGCGTGAATGTGGCCTCGAACGTACAGGGCACCGTGTTCCTCAATGACCGCGAAGTCGGCCAGACCGGCAGTACCTTCGCAAACATCACGCCCGGCACCTACCGCGTGCGTGTCAGTGCTCCCGGCTACGCCGACTACACCACCACCGTCACCGTCCGCGCAGGTGCCACGCTCAACGTCAGCGCCGCCCTGCAGGCCGAAAAAGTGCCACTGCGCATCGTGAGCAACGTCGAGAACGCGCGGATCTTCGTGGACGGCCGCGAAGCCGGCACCATCCGTGACCGCGACCTGACCGTCAACCTCGAACGCGGTGACTACGAGATCACCGTGATCGCTCCGGGTCACCGTGCCAGCGTGCAGACCGTGCAGGTACGCAACGCCGGCAACCTGACCGTCAACCTCAGCCGCGTGCGCTGAGCGCTACGCAACAAAAAACCCTGCCTTCGGGCAGGGTTTTTTGTCGGAGCACGGACTGGAATCAGGACGCTTCGCGCAGCAGCCACCGAAGAAAGTAGGACACGCCCTGTGGGCGCCAGCCGGGCACAGTCCCGGCAAAGACCCGGGCGTGCTCATGAAAGCGCAAGGCGCGCATCAGCACTGCCAGCAGCACGGCGTCACCCAGCAGGTACTCGGCCCCACGAATCCTGCTGGCCTGCAGAAAGGCCCGCCACAACGCAAGTCCGCTGTCCGGATAAGCCTGACGGACCGGCAAGGTATGTCTTGCGGGGTGCATCAGCCACGCCAGAAACCAGCCCGCATCGAGCAGCGGGTGACCGACGTGGGCCTCGTTCCAGTCGAACCACACCGCACCCCGAGGGCCGTACAGGGCGTTCATGGGATGCGCGTCTCCATGGCAGGCGGTCAGTTCCAGCTTCAGAACGGCCAGCCGCCGCCTCGCCTGCTCAAGGCGCGGAAGCAAGCGCACGAGTTGTGTCACCTGCTCCGCACTCAGGCCGGCGTCACGCAGCCCTTCGGCGTCACGGAACAGGGCGTCGGCTTGAACAGGCAGCTCCTGCAACGCAACGACCGGGCAGCCTAGTGCGGGCGCGTCAAGGATGCGGTGCGCCCGCGCGAGCCCTTCGGCAGCCTCGACCCATATCTCGAAGTTGGCTTCCTCGTGCAGGCGTCGCCCGCCGTCACGGGAAAGCAGCCAGCCACGGGCGGGATCCGTCGCGAGAATCTCGGGCAGACCGGCGGGCCACCGGAGCAACACCTCACGGGTCACTGCGGCCTCGCGTCCCCGGTAAACGGCTTTGAAGTACACCACCCCGCCGCTTGTTGCGGCACGCAGCACGCACGCAAAGTCGTAGGTGCTGACCTGCTCCACTTCGCCCAGCCGCGTCTCGTTGTGCTGGGCCAGTACCGCGTCCATCCATGCGCGAACCTCGGCGAACCAGCCAGCGCGCTGCCAGGGCCGGGCGTTCGGTACCGCACACACTTCGTCCAGCTGCCAGCCGGGCAGGGACGGCCACGCACCCAGACTTTCCATTACGACCGGCCCCGCGTGAATGCCAAGGCTCAGGCCGCCATCGTGCAACAAGATGGTGTCTATCCCCGTCAGGTGCAGCACCTGACGCCGAAGTGCAGCGGGGGTGAATTCCTGATTCTCCGGAGCCCAGCTGCCGAGCGTCACGGCGTGGGCTTCACCATGACGGACCAGCATGAGCTTTACGCGCAAGGGCTCAGTGACAGCAGCAGGCATAAGAGAGCAGCTTAAAGCGGTTGTCGCAGACATTGATTAAAAACCTATCAATGTCTGCGACCGAGCGGAGCGAGTAGACCCTGTGCTGGAGCGGATGGAAGTGGAGTTGATGGAGTGTTGTTCTCCATCAATGGAACGGACAAACGTTCTAGCGTCTCCGGCGGCCCGACTTCGACGAAGTTCTGTGACCGTTATGGTTGGTCGCGCAGGGTCCTTCAGGTTGTCGCGCCCACGCGCCACAAGCGGGGCAGTGACAGTTTCCAGCGGGCGCGGCCTGTGGCGGCAGAATGCGTTTGGGCAGTTTCCCGGGCGCGTCCGGCGGGCTCCCGGCGGGCTTGATCCAGTGTCGCTACACCGTGCTCTTCCAGCAGGTCGGTCAGCTCTTCCAGCGAGCGGTGGTCGGGTGCCAGGGACCAGCCGCTGACGTCGAGGCGAAACCCACGGGCTTGACCCTCACGGACAGGCGAGCTAACGGTCGAGAACGTAACGCGCACACGGTGACGGCGCTCGAAGGAACACAGCGCACGCTCGAGGGCCTCAAGCTGCTCGAGCGTGGGATAAGCCTGGAGGGGCACGCCCTGGAAGGTCATGCTTCGACAGTAGGACTGCAGCGCGACCGTTACATGTGAAGCGTGTCCAAAGCGTTGAGTTTTCCTCACAAAATCAAGGAATGCTCACGGACGCTTGCTGCGCGTGCCTCACCATCCTTCGATGTGACGCATCGCTTCGTACGCCCCGATCCCTGCCGCGACCGCCAGGTTGAGGCTGCGGCCCGCTCCTGGCATCGGCAAGGTGACCAGCTGCAGCATTTCACGCAGCCAGTCAGGCAAACCGCGAGATTCGGGTCCGAACACCAGATAATCACCCGGCTGGTAGTGCACGTCGGTGTAGCGCTGCTCGGTGCGCGCCGAGAAACCGAACAGGCGTGCGCCCGGTGGCAGCGAAGCCTGAAAGACGGTCCAGCTGGCGTACTCCAGCAGCTCCACGCTGCGCAGATAATCCATGCCTGCCCGGCGGAACTGCGGATCGTGCAGCCGGAAACCAAACGGGCGGATCAGGTGGAGCTGCGCGCCCAGCACGGCGCAAGTTCGGGCGACATTGCCGACATTACCGCCGTTTTCGGGTTCGAACAGCACCACGTGCAGCGGCGCCGTCGGCCTCTGTGGGGAACGGTTCTCGCTCATAGGCGCTGCAGCAGCACCGTCACGCGCGCCTGAACGTGGTCACTGGCCAAATCCTCGGAGGTCTTGAAGGACACGCCGACCTCGCCTGGCGCCAGGTGCAGCAACCGTGCCACGTTGCCGGCAATCTCACCGCGCAGTTCGCCCAACTTGGGGCGGTCGAGCGTAACCACCAGGGCCACATTGGCGGGAACGTAACCGCGCGCGCGCACCAGTTCCAGCGCGCGCTGCAGGATCAGCGCGCTATCGAGACCCTGAAACGCCGGATCGGTGTCGGGAAAGTACTGTCCGATGTCTCCCAGAGCCAGTCCGGAGAGCAGGGCGTCGGCCAGCGCGTGCAACAGGGCGTCCCCGTCACTGTGCGCCGCCGCGCCGCGCGGCGCCTGCGGCACGTTGATACCCCCCAGGATGAGGGGGCGGCCGATTTCCAGGCGGTGCGCGTCCTCGCCGTATCCGATGCGGTAAGAGAGCATGCGGACAATCTAGCGAAAGGCCATGAAAGACGCGCAGACCCCGCTGACGTTACCGGCCTTCCTCGGCATATCCACGGGCCTGCAACCGGTACAGGTCCGCATACTTGCCATCCAAGGCCAGCAGCTGCGTGTGACTGCCGGCCTCCACGATCCGCCCGCCGTCCAGCACGATGATCTGATCGGCCAGCCGCACCGTCGAGAAGCGGTGCGAGATCAGCAGCGTGATGCGGTCACGCGTCTGGGCCCGCAGGGCCTCGATGGTCTCGAACTCGGCCTTGGCGTCGAGTGCCGCAGTCGGTTCGTCGAAGACCAGCACGCTCGCGTCACGAAAATACAGCCGCGCCAGGGCGAGGCGCTGCCACTGCCCGCCCGACAGCTGGCGCCCCCCCTGAAACAGGCGTCCCAGCGGGGTCTCCAGTCCTTTGGGCAAGGTGTCGACGAAGGCGGCGCCCGCGCGTTCCACGGCGCGCTCCACGCCCGGCGCGTCGTTCAGGCGCGCCACTTCGGCCAGGGCCACGTTTTCGCGTGCGCTCATCTGGTACTGCCCGAAATCCTGAAAGATGATGCTCATCTCACGCTCGATGCTGCGCGGGCTGAAGCGCGCGGCGTCCTGACCGTTGAGCAGAATTCGCCCCGAGGTAGGCTGAAACAGGCCCGTCAGCAATTTGACGATGGTGGTCTTGCCGGCGCCGTTCTCACCGACCAGGGCAAGGGCCTCACCACGACGCACCGTGAAGCTGACACCCGTCAGCACATCACGCTCGGTCAGCGGGTAGCGAAACCCCACGTCCTGGAATTCGACGGTGTGCACCTTCTCCTGCCAGGATTCCCCGGCGTCCAGATCGCGGGCAGGCAATTCGAGAAACTCATAGAGGTTGCGCATGTAGAGCAGGTTCTGGTACACCCCGGTCACTCCGCTCAACAGGTTGCCGACCTGTCCCTGCACCTGCGTGATGCCCAGCACGAACAGGCTGAAGTCGCCCACGCTGATCTGTCCCCGCGAAGCGCGCCAGAGAATCAGCGCGCTTGCCACGCCGATCAGCAGGGCAGAAACGAACGAAGCAAGGAAACCCCACAACGAACGCCGGCGAATGATGTCCTCCAGCTGACGGCGAAACCCGAGGTAGTAGTCACGCCAGCGGCCCAGCAGGTAGGGCTCGAAGCCAAAAAGTCGCACCTCCTTGACCAGGGTGTCCGAGGTCAGGACGCTGCCCAGGTAGTTCTGCACTCGCGCGTCGTGCGTCTGCCAGCGCAGCATGCGGTAATTTTCCACGCCGAAACGGCTCGAGACCCACACGGCCGGCAGGCTCGCCAACAGCACCAGCGGCAACACGAAGGCCCCAAGCTGCGCCATCAGGGCGCCCACCGAGGTGAGTGTCACGGCCGCGCCTGCCAGCCCCACGAGCTGCGTAGCGACGCCCAGGGGCCGCGAGCCGACCTCACGGTAGGCCTGCTGCAATTTGTCGTAGGTTTCGGCGTTCTCGAAAAGGTCGACACTCAACCCGGAAGCCTTATCGAGAATGCGGCGGCTGATGTTGTGCTGCAAAGCGTCACCCAGCAACTCACGCGCCGCATTCTGGACCGTGGACAGCACGCTTCCCAGGATGCCCAGGGCCACCTGCAGCGCAAGCAGCGACAGCAGGGAGTCGAAGGTCACGCGGCCCGAGGCGGCCCGCGCGACTTCGTCGATGAGGAGTTTGCTGATGTACAGGTTGGCCGCCGGTAACCCGGAGGCGAGCAGGCTGGTGGCCGCAAAGGTGAAGCTGTGCCGCGGGCTGGCACGCCAGACCAGCCGGAGTGTTTCCTGCAGGTCACGTGCACGCATGCCCGGCGAGGCTGGGGGTGCGGGTGGGCGTTCGCTGCTTTTCCACCCCCGGCCATCTTTCATGCCCGGCAGTTTATCGCCGCCGCGCCCGGGCGACCGTTCCGCAATTACACCGCCGTCAGGCCGAGGGTGTGAGCGGGGTCTCCTCTTCCAGAATGCTCAGCAAGTGCTGCACGACCTGGGGCTCGAACTGCCGGCCCGCCTGCGCGCGGATTTCCGCCAGCGCTTCGGACTGCGACCAGGCCACTTTGTAGGGTCGTTTGCTGGTGAGCGCGTCGTACACATCGCATACCGCGAAGATGCGTGCCGGAAGCGAGATGCTCTCGCCGCTCAGCCCGTGTGGATACCCGCCACCGTCCCAGCGTTCGTGGTGGGCGGTAATGACGCCGAGAGCAGCTTGCGGCAGGAAGCCCAGGGTTCGCGCGAAGCGCTCGCCTTCCTCGACGTGCGAGCGCATTACCTGCCATTCCTGCGCATCGAGCTTGCCGGGCTTGAGCAGCACAGCGTCGGGCACGGCCAGCTTGCCGATGTCATGCAGGTAGGCGCCCCAGCGCAGCGACTGCAGCTCGCCCGCCGACAGACCCATCGAGTTTCCGAGACGCAGCGCGAGCGCGGTCACCCGGTCGATGTGGCCGTAAGTCTCGCCGTCGCGGGTTTCGAGCGCCAGGCCGAGCGCCCGCAGCGCCGCTTCGTGGGCAGCCTGCAGCTGCTCTTCGGCGGCGAGGCGCGCCGTCAGGATGGCGAGTGTGCCGGCGATGGTGGCAAACAGCTCAGCTTCGGCAGCGCGCCACTCGTGCCGGTCGAAAGTGTGCATCAGAAAGGTACCCAGCAGCCGTCCCTGTGCGTCACACACGGGAGCGGCGGCCACACTGAGTACACCCAGCTCGAAGAATCCGGCTGCCTCAGGCGCACGGGTCGTGTCGTCGAAGAACAGCGGGGCCTGCTGGTGGCGCAATGCCTGCAAAAGTGGCGTCTTGTCCGGCAGACCGTGTACGGCGACGGCCCGCATCATCTCGCTGTCGGGCATCTCGCCGTCGGCGACCCGCGCGTGAAAGTTGAGTGTCGTGTCGCTCAGCTGAAAGTACGCGGCGCCGACGGCGGCGGTGTGGGCCAGCAAGGTGCGCAGGATCGGCTGCACGGCCGAGGGCAGGTCGGGAGCAGTCAAGGCGTGCCGGGTGAGGCCCAGCACGAGGTCGGCGGCTTCGGCCCGTCGGTCGGCCTCGGCCTGCAGGGTGGCGTCAAAAGTCAAGTCAGGGTCCTTTCGGTCCGCCGGTTGTCTGCCAGATCCTCACCGAGGCGCACAGCTGGTCGACAAGAGCGGCTTCTACCGTAAAGGCTGGAGTATTTCAGAATTCTTACCTGCTCTGTCCGGGCAATTCCCAACCATGCAGCCCGGGTTGCCGCACTGTCTGCCCTTGGCCGGGCTCACCTTGTCGAGGCTCGCGCAGGGCGAGACCGGGGCAAACGTTTGTTCGTATAGACTGCTGATATGGACAATTCGCGTTTTCGCACGCGCGCGGTGCACGCCGGTCACGAGGTGGACCCGGGCACGGGCGCCCACGCTGTACCGATCTACCAGACCTCCACCTTCGGATATGGCGACGCCGACCGTGGCGAGCGCCTCTTTGCCGGCAAGGAGCAGGGGTATTTCTACAGCCGCCTCGGCAACCCCACCGTCCGCGCCTTCGAGGAAAAGCTGGCCAGCCTGGAAGGAACCGAGGACGCGGTCGCTTTTGCCAGCGGCATGGGTGCCCTCAGTGCGCTGTCGCTCACCCTGCTGGAGCCCGGCAACGAGGTCGCGTTTCTGGGGCCACTGTACGGCGGCAGCGAAGGCTTCTTTCGGCACATCCTCGCCAAGTTCGGGGTGACGGTCTGGGAAGCGGAGAACCTGCAGGACCTGCAGGCCCGCTTGACCCCGCGCGTCAGGATGGTCTATGTCGAGACGCCCACCAATCCGACCCTGCGCATCAGCGATCTGCGCGAGGTGGCGCGCCTCGCCCACAGGGTCGGCGCCCTGGCAGTCGCCGACAACACCTTCTCGACGCCTTACCTGACCCGTCCCGCCGAGCACGGGGTGGATATGGTCCTGCACTCGGCCACCAAGTACCTGGGCGGTCACGGCGACGCCATTGGCGGCGTCGTCACCGGACACGCCGACCTGATGGCCGAAATTCGCGTGACGGGCCTGCGGCACGTTGGCGCCAGCCTCGGACCGCAGGAAGCCTACCTGTTCCTGCGCGGCATGAAAACCCTGCCGCTGCGCATGGACGCCCACTGTGAAGGGGCTTTGCAGGTCGCCCGGCACTTCGCGCAGCATCCGGCCATCCGGCGCGTGTTCTACCCTGGCCTCCCCGACCATGAAGGTCATGAAGTCGCCGCGCGACAGATGGCGCAGTTCGGCGGCATGGTCAGCTTCGACCTGCGCGGTGGCTATGACTCGGCCAAGATCTTTCTCGACCATTTGCAGCTCTTCGTGCAGGCGGTCTCGCTGGGCGACGTGGAAAGTCTGTCGTGCCATCCGGCCAGCACCACCCATCAGTTGCTGGGCGCAGAAACCCTGGCCCGACAAGGCGTCACGCCCGGCCTGGCCCGCCTGTCAGTCGGCATCGAGGACCCCGCCGATTTGATCGAGGACCTCGAGCGGGCGCTGGAACACGTCGAAGCCGTCGCCCGCTGACCTTCCGCGCCAGAGTTCTCAGGGAAAACGCCCGCAGGAAGCGGGCGCTTTTCGTGCCCAGTTGACAATCACGCCGTGTAAGAAAATTCATAATCAAGGCACAGTCTCCTAGACGGACACAGTCTCCTAGACGGGCCGCGTTTCTCCGCACCATCCGCTTTCTGCATGCCACACGTGCATCGCAGTTTTCAGGAGGTCCGCATGAAATTTCTGGTGAGGGCCACGCCAAGGCAGGTTCCGATGCTGCCGCTGATTTCGCTGCGGCGCACGCACGACTGGCACGAGCAGCACGCCGGGCTGGGCTGCATGATGCAGCTGCCGGCCACGGGTGAGCTGGCCGGCTTGCTCGAGGCCGCCGACGAGAGCGAACTACGCCTCGCGCTGGACGCCTATCCGGACCGGGAGTGCTACGCGTGGACCGTGACCGCCGCCCTGCCCATGTCGGAGGCATGCACGCGCGATCTGAGTGCCCGCACGACGCGCAGACCGGCGCGGCCGTGCGAATCCGATTTGCCGGGCAGCGTCTTTCCTTTCTGGATGACCGGCAAGCTGCCGGAAAAGGCAGAGCGCTCCTGACCGGCCGTCCTGTGTTCGAATTCTGTCCGTGAGTTTCCTCAGGGCCACCGAACTGCAAGACGCCGCGCTTCAGACATCGGCGAGGGGCCGACCGAGGCGGTCACGGACCTGATACGAGCCACGCGGCTGCGCCGACGCCCAGCGCAGCAACTCGATCAGGTCGTCTCCACGGCGCACGGGAGACGGCGTGAAGCGGCCCCGGTCCTCTTCTACATACACGGCGAACTCGGCGGCCTGCTCTGGCGGCTGCCAGCGTTCGTCGTTGGCATCTTTGACAAAAGCGCGCGACATACCTGCACTCCATCACGTCCTGTTCCCGAACGGGTGACGGGACACGCAACCCGTCTTGGTCGATCTCCCACACGGCGAGGATCACGCACTCAGGGCCTTGACTTCGCCGCTCAGCGCTTCGATCTGCGCGCGCAGACCCACGGAACGCTCCTCGGCCCCGGCGAGCCGGGCCGTTTCCAGCTCGGTGAAACGGGTGTACGGTCGCATGGCGTCTGCGAGACGTGCGTCGGCGCGCTCCTGCTCGCGGGCGTATTCACGGCGCACGATTTCTTCGAGTGCCTCGCGCATCTGCGCGACGCGCGTCCGCAGTTGCCGCAGCGCCTGCAACCGTTTGGCGGGCAGCACGAACAGACCGATGCCCCCGATGGCCAGTCCGGCCAGCACCCCTGTGAAGTCCACGAACGCCGTGCTGGCCACTGCCATGGTGACCGCCCCGATGCCGATACCCAGGCCGCCCGCACCGAGGACGCCGCGCATGGCGTCCTCGGCACCCTGCGAGAGTTCCCGCGCGAGCTGCTGCTGCGTCACGTCTTCCAGGTGGCGCTGGGCACTGCCCGCGATGCCTTCGAGCAGGGCGGCACGGTCGTAGCTGAAGCGCGTGCGCGCCACCTCCTGCTGGGGCGCGCGGCGAATCAGGAAGGACTGCACGTCTTCCCAGAAGTGCAGGTTGGCTTCCACAAAGCGGTCGATCATGGTGGCGAACTGCCGCTCGATGGCTTCAGGCAGATCACGCACCGCCTCCTCACGAAAACGCTCTTCGAGTTTGCGGGTGTTCATGAGCTCGCGAAAGCGCGAGATACGCAGATGGTCGTCGATGAACTTGTCAGCGCGCGCCTCGAATTCGCTCAGAATACGCGTGACACGGTTGAGCTGTCCGTCGAGCTCACCCAGCATGGTTTCACGGTGCCGTTCACGCTGGCGTTCGAGGTCACGCAGCGTTTCGAGGTCCTGACGCAGGGTCTCGCGGGCCGCGTGGGCACGCCGCTCCTCACCGCCCAGAATTTCGCGGGCCGCGGCCAGTGGGCTTTCCAACTTCAGGCGGGTACGCTCGGTTTCGCTGAGGCGGGCGCTGAGGGCGGCACGAAAAGCGCGGAAGCCCTCGTCCCCGCCACGCTGCTCACCACGCGCGCTCACCAGAAACACCGGAGGCGCCAGGCCCAGCACGCCACGAGCGCCCGCCTCGACAAAATGGCGTACCTGCTCGCGCGTTTCAGGAGTTTCGAGCAGGTCGGCCTTGTTCACCACCATGATGACGCTGCGTCCCCAACGGCGCGCCAGGTCCAGGAACTGGCGTTCGGACTCCGTGAAGGGCCGGTCGGCCGAGGTCAGAAACAACACCAGGTCGGCACGCGGCAAAAAACCCTCGGTCAGGGTCTGATGCTGGCGGATGATGGCGTTGGTGCCCGGCGTATCCACTAGGGCCACGCCTTCCAGCGCCTCGAGCGGCACGCGCAGGCGCACCACAAAGGGGTCAGACGTCGTTTCCGGCTCGCCGCGCTCACCGTGGGTCAGCACGTAGATGCGGTCGGTGGTGGGCGTGACCCCTTCGGGCAGCACGGCGCTGCCCAGCAGGGCGTTCAGAAAGCTGGACTTGCCGGCGTTGAATTCGCCGACCACCACCAGCAGAAAACTCTCATCGAGGTTGGTGATGGTCTGGCGGACGTGCGTGAGTGCCTCGGGCGGCGCACCCTGAGTCTCAAGAAAGGCCAGCAGTTCCGAAAGAAGCAGGCGCTCACGCGTCAGCAGGGCCTGTACCCGCGAGGAAACGAGCATGCCCCAGCTTACGGGGAGAACGCGTCGGATGACGCCGAAACGCAAGGGCGGCTCTAGACCTCCACCGGCCTTCGAGACGGGCCACCGGACCCGTTCGTGTACGGTGAGGCAAGAAGCGATGAAATCCCGGTCAAGGCGGCGCCCCACACCCGGTTGCTAGCCTGAGGGCATGGACAAGCAGGGGATTCGCTTTGCAATTGACGGTGTCGACGAACTCACCTTTTTCAAGGTGTTGCGAGACGTCGTGCAGGACCCCCTGTTCGCCAAACCGCTGCAGGTGCTGGCCCAGGCTCCCAAAGGCGAAGCGCCGGGGCGGGTGACCATCGCGTTTGATCAACAGGACCGAACCCAGGCAGTGAACGCCACCCAGCGGCTCAAAACCATCATGCTGCGCTACGGTGTACAGGTGGACAGCGTCCGAAGCTGAGCGCCGGGCGCGTCATCCCGGTGAGGCTGGCCAAACGGGCCTGCGCCCGCTCGGTATACTTTCGAAATGACGCGCCCGACTCCCTCCACCGCGGAAATCCGCGAGAAGTTCCTGCAGTTCTTCGAAAGCAAGGGCCACTTGCGCCTGCCTTCGCACAGCACCCTGTCGCCCGACCCCTCCACCCTGTTCACGGTGGCGGGCATGCAGCCCTTCAAACCGCAGTTCCTGGGCGCCGCCGCCCGCTTTCCCGGTTATGAAGGCGAGCACAAGCGCGTCACCACCGCGCAGAAAAGCCTGCGTGTCACGGACATCGAGAACGTGGGACGCACCCGGCGTCACCTGAGCCTGTTCGAAATGCTCGGGAACTTCTCGTTCGGAGATTACTTCAAGCGCGAAGCGATCACCTGGGCGTGGGAGCTGCTCACCGCGCCCCAGTACTTTGCCCTCGACAAAACCAAGCTGCACGTCACCATCTACAAGGACGACCAGGAAGCCTTCGAACTGTGGACGCAGGAAGTCGGGCTGCCCGAGGAGCGCATCCTGCGCTTTGACGCCGACGAGAACTTCTGGCCTGCTGACGCGCCCCTCAAGGGACCCAACGGTCCCTGCGGTCCCTGCTCCGAGATTTACTACGACCGCGGACCGGACTTCGGCAGCGATTCCTGGGAAGACTACGCCCAGACGCGCGAGTCGGCGCGCTTTCTGGAAATCTGGAACCTGGTGTTTCCCCAGTACGACCGCCAGGAGCCGCGCCCCGACGGCACTCCGGTGCTGGCCGACCTGCCCTTCAAGAACATCGACACCGGCATGGGCCTGGAGCGTATCGCCAGCATTTTGCAGGACGTGCCGGACTTTTACGGCACCGACACCTTCCGCCCGATCATCGAGCGGGTCGCGGAGCTCTCGGGCCAGGCATACCAGGGCGAGACGAGCGTGTCACACCGCGTGATTGCCGAACACCTGCGCTCGGTCAGCATGTGTCTGGCCGATGGCGTGACCCTCAGCAATACAGGCCGCGGTTACGTGGTGCGCAAGGTGCTGCGCCGCGCCAGCCGTCACGCCTACCTGTTGGGGTTTCGTGAACCGGTCCTGCACTCGCTGGTTGCGCTTGTCGTCGCGGCGATGGGAGAAGCGTATCCCGAACTCAAGCAGAACGAGGCGCAGGTTCAGGGTGCCATCAAAGCCGAGGAAGCGCGCTTCCTGGCAACGCTCGAAAGCGGCACGCAACGCCTCGACGCGATGCTCGGCAAGCTGGAAAAAGGCCAGACCCTGAACGGCGCCGAGGCCTTCATGATGTCCGATACTTACGGCTTTCCCCTCGACCTCACCAGGGAAATCGCCGAGGAATACGGCGTCAGCGTGGACGAAGCCGGTTTCGACAAGGCCCTCGAAGAGCAGCAGGAACGCGCCCGCGCCGCCAGCAGGTACGGCAAGAGCGAATTGTTCGGTGAGGTGCAGGATGTGCTGGAAAACGTGGTGCGTGAACACGGCGCGACCGAGTTCGTAGGCTACGAGGAGCTGGTCACCGAAGGAGAGGTGCTGGCCGTCGTGCAGGGAGGCGAGAGCCTTTCGAAACTTCCGGGCGGCAGCGAGGCGCAGGTCGTGCTCTCGCGCACCCCCTTTTACGCCGAGGGTGGTGGCGAGGTCGGGGATCAGGGCTGGCTGGAGTGGCAAGGAGAAGGTAATTCGGCAGGACGCGCCTTTGTGCGCGACACCCGCAAGACCCCACAAGGACTCCATCTGCACGACGTGATCGTGGAAGAAGGCGAGCTGCACGTGGGCGCACGGGTGCGCGGAGTGGTCGCTCCGGACCGGCAGGCTACCGAGCGCCACCACACCGCCACGCACCTGCTGCACGCTGCGCTGCGCGCGGTGCTGGGCTCGGGTGTACGTCAGGCCGGGTCACTTGTCGCGCCCGACCGTCTGCGCTTCGACTTCTCCCACGGTGCGGCCCTCACGGCTGAGGAGCTGCGTGAGGTAGAACGCCTGGTGAACCGCTGGATTCAGGCCGATTTTCCGGTCACCTACGCTTCCATGGCCATCGATCAGGCACGCGCGGCGGGCGCCATGGCACTCTTTGGCGAAAAGTACGGCGACGTCGTGCGGGTGGTGAGCGTCGAGGGTGGGGTGCCCTTTGCGGACACCCTGGTGACCAGCAAGGAACTGTGCGGCGGAGCGCACGTGACACGCACGGGCGAAATCGGCAGCTTCGTGCTGGTCAGCGACGAGAACGTCGCGGCAGGGGTGCGGCGCATCGAGGCCCTGGCAGGCGAAGCGGCGAGTGACTACGTGCGCGAGCAGCTCAGGACGCTCAGTTCGCTGGCGGCCGGACTGAATACCAGCCCGCAGCAGCTTCCCGAGCGCCTCAACGGTCTGCAGGGGCAGCTCAAAGAGTTGCAAAGCCAGGTCACCACGCTCAAGCGGCAGCTCGCTCAGGCGCAGATGGAGGGGGGCAGCGCCCAGGAGGTGCGCGAACTGGGTGGCTTCAAGGTCAGCAGTTTGCGTCTGAGCGGCGTGGAAGGCAACGAACTGCGCGTGGCAGCGGACAGCCTGCTCGACCAGAGCAAGGCCGACCTCGTGGTGGTGGCCTCGGACAAGGGCCTCGTCGTGAAGGCCACCAAAAGTGCCGTGGAGCGTGGCGCACACGCCGGCCAGCTGATCGGCAAGCTGGCGCAGGCAGGAGGAGGCAAGGGAGGCGGACGCCCGGACATGGCCCAGGCCGGCATTCAGGATGCGCAGGCCGCGCTGCGGGCACTGGACAGCGCGTTTTAGAGCGGTTGCTCGCTTCGCTAGGTCATGGACATTGACAAAAATCCTTCAATGTCCATGACCACCGCTTTAGGGTGGGAGGATTGGCAAAAATCCACCAGTCCTGCTGGCAACCGCTTTAAACGTCCGCTTCAGCAGTGGTCCGGAACTCAGTGCGGAAGGCGCGCTTGCAGCACCCCGTAAAGCCATGTGCCGATCAGCGCGAACACCAGTACGACCAGCATGCTGAAAACACCACTCCCCAGCAGTGCAAGGACCGGCCCCGGGCAGACGCCCGCGAGACCCCAGCCAACCCCGAAAGTCACGCCGCCCAGCACGTAGCGGGGGTAGCTGCGCTCTTTCGGAGTGATCTTGATTTCCTGACCGTCCAGGGAGGTGCGGCGCAGGCGGCGCAGCAGAAAGGTGCTGACGATGCCGGTCACGACGGCCGAGCCGATCAGGCCGTACATGTGAAACGACTGGAAGCGGAACATTTCCTGGATCCGGTACCAGGAGGCGGCTTCTGATTTCACGAGGATGAAGCCGAACGCGACTCCGACGAGCAGGTACGCGAGCAGACCAAGGGCGAAAGACGACGAGGAGCGATGCTGGGAAATGGAAGGGGCGTTCTGCATCATTTCAGGAAGAGGGGCAGCAGCAAATTCGCGCTGATAATTCCACCGATGAAAAAGCTGACGGTGGCGACGAGGGAAGGGAACTGCAAGGTGGACAGGCCAGTGATCGCGTGCCCGGAAGTGCAGCCACCGCCGTAACGGGTTCCGAAACCCACCAGCAGGCCGCTGATGGCGAGCAGCGTGAAGGTTCTCAGGTCGGTCACGCGTTCGAGCATGGGGGGCACCAAGCCGGGCTGCACGTCAACCCCGAGACTCTGAAAGGTGCGAAGGGCGGCGTTCGAGAGTTCCGTCGGCTCAGGGTCGGCGAATACGACGCCGGCGAGAAAGCCACCGAGGAGCAGTCCGAAGGCAAACACGAGATTCCACTTTTCCGCGTGCCAGTTGTAGCGGAAGAAACCGGGCTTGGCTTGGTCGGGCAGCAGGATCGCGCAGGCGTGACGGAGGTTGGCGCTGATTCCCAAGCCTTTGTTGCCGATCAGGAACAGCAGCGGAACGGTCAGGCCGATGAGGGGCCCGGCCACGTACCACGGCCAGGGGTTGCGGAGAAGTTCGAGGATCTGTATCTGTTCCATGGCAGGTTCCTTGATAACAAGTCCACCCTCGGGTGGCGGTCTGTTGAGGAGGGGCTCAGGGGCGGTTGGTAGCGTGGCCCGCCTGGCTGGAGTGCGCCTGCTGCGACCCACCGATGGCGCCGGGCACGTTGGTGTACAGGATGTACGCGCCGATCACGACGAGAAAGGACGCGAAAGATCGCCGCAGCAGCTGCTGTGAGAAGAACCTGGAGACGAAAGCGCCAAGGAAACTCCCGAGAATGCCGATCACGCCGAACAGCACGATGATGTCCCAGTTCATGCTGACTCCCTGCTCGCTGAGGCCGCGCCAGTACTCCAGGAAGCCCACGGTGGACTTCATCGCGATGATCAGCAGGCTGGTGCCGACGGCGAGGTGCATGCTCAGCCCACCCAGCAAGACCAGTGCGGGAATGATCAGGAAGCCACCGCCGACCCCGACGAGGCCGGTGAGGACGCCAACGGCCACGCCGTCGAGGGCGATCTTCCAGAGCTTGCGCGGCTTGTGGTCCCCCTCTTCCAGCCTGGGGGGACGGAACATCATCCACGAAGCGATCAGCATCACCGCGGCGAACACCAGCAGCTGCACGACGCTGGGAATAAAGCCCCCGATGAACGCACCCATGAACGTGCCCACCATCCCGGGAATTCCGAACACCAGGACACTGCGCCAGTCCACGAGTTTCCTGAGGGCGTAGGGAACCGCGCCGCTCGCGGCAATCAAGCCGACAATCGCGAGGCTCTCGGCAATCGCCAGTTTCTTGTCTTCACCGACGAGGTACACCAGAACGGGCACGGTGAGGATGCTGCCGCCTGACCCGAGGAGGCCGAGGCTGAGACCGATGGCGATCGCGCCGAACCACGCGAGCATCACAAGCGGGCCTGGTTCAGCTGCGCGTACGCCGCGTACCCACCTTCGAGGTCGAGGATGTTCTGAAATCCCTCGGCGCGCAGGACGCTCACGGCGGCAGCGCTGCGGGCGCCACCCTGACAGTGCACGATCACGGGACGGTCACGGGGAATGCGGTCAAGGTCATGGGTGAGGCGGCCGGCGTGGAGTTGGGTGGCGCCTTCGATGTGGCCCGCGGCGTACTCGCTCTTGGCGCGCACGTCGAGGACGAAGGTATCGCCAAGGTCGCCGAGTTCGCCCACGGGCGTGGCGCTTTGCGGTTCGAGGAGCAGTCCTTCGAAGCTGCTGATGAAACCGCTGACGTTGTCGATGCCGGTCATCCAGAGGCCGTGGCGGAGTTGCTCGGCCTGCTCGGCGTTCCGTGCAAACAGCACGTACTCTTTCTCGGGATTGAGCAGCCAGCCAGCCCAGGTCCCGAACGTCTTTCCGGCGGGCAGGTGGATGCTGCCGGGCACCGCGGCGTCCTGGTACTCGTTGCGCGGGCGGGTGTCGATCAGGCGCGCGCCGCGTTCGAGGGCGTGCTGGAGTTGCTCACCACCGAGAGGCTCCAGCGACCGCATTTTCCCCAGGAGCGCGGGGCCGGCTTGGTTCTGGCGCTTCATGCGGCCGTAGTAGAGGGGCGCGTCGGGCTGGCCTTCCAGCAGGGCAGTGGTGAAGCCTTCGAGGTCATGTTCTTCGAGGAGGTCAGCCCACCAGGCGAAGTTCTTTTCGTAGCCGACGGTGGTGCTTTCCACGGCGCCGAGGGCTTTTCCGCAGGCGCTGCCGCTGCCGTGCCCGGGCCAGACTTGCACGTAGTCGGGCAGGGTCAGGAATTTCGTCTTGAGGCTGTCGAAGAGCTGCTGCGCGCCGGTGAAACGGGTGCCCACGCCGCCGGCGGCTTCGTCGAGCAGGTCGGGGCGGCCGAGGTCGCCGACGAACACAAAGTCACCGGTGAGAAAGATCACGGGTTCGCTGGTGCGGGCACCGTCGGTGACGAGAAAGCTGAGGTGCTCGGGCGTGTGGCCGGGCGTATGAACGGCTTTGAGGGTGATGTTGCCCAGGCGAATCTCGCTGCCGTCACGCAGGCTTTCGTGCTCAAAGGCGTAGGACCAGTCACCGCCCCCTTCGTCGCTGAGGTACAGCTTGGCGCCGGTGTGAGTCGCGAGTTCGCGACTGCCGCTGAGGTAGTCGGCGTGGATGTGTGTTTCCGTAACGGCAACGACCTTGAGGCCCTCCTGTTTGGCGAGGTCCAGGTAGCGCGTGATGTCGCGGACAGGGTCGACGACTATG
Organism: Deinococcus peraridilitoris DSM 19664; assembly: GCF_000317835.1. Taxonomy (NCBI): domain Bacteria; kingdom Thermotogati; phylum Deinococcota; class Deinococci; order Deinococcales; family Deinococcaceae; genus Deinococcus; species Deinococcus peraridilitoris. Next base: position 1,068,758 of record NC_019793.1, read on the forward strand.
GCGGTGCCGTTCTGCTGGCAGCCGATCATGTAGGACGCTTGAGCCAGGTCGGGGTCGTAGAGGCGTTTGAAGAACATGCCTCAACCCTATACCCCCTCCCCCTATACGTCAAGTAGGGGGAGGGGGTATATTAGGGCATGACCGCACCTGTCCCCATCACTGACCGAGAAGCCGAGAAGACCAAGATCATCAACCGTCTGCGCCGCCTCGAAGGGCAGATCCGTGGCCTCCAGAAGATGGTCGAGGACGACAAGAACTGCGTGGACATCATGACCCAGCTCGCCAGCGCGAAAAGCGCCCTCGACGGTACCGGTGACGTCATCCTCGAAACCTACGTCGAAATGTGCCAGGCGCGTGGCGATGCTCCTGCCGACCTCGTCAAGCTCCTCAAGCTTGCCCGCTAGGGTCTTCTTCTCGGAATTGCAATAGCCTTCCTCTCTGCAAGGCGCGCAGTAGCCCTCTTGGTCCGGCAAACAAACCGTGGCACACTCCAGTTGCTGAGTCAGGCGAATTTTCCACCTCACTCGTCACTCGTTCCCTCGTCGCCGTTTGATGCGACCTTCTCGCAAAGTAGCCTGACTCGATGAAGGTCCTGCTCCTCGATGTCGATGGTGTCCTCGTCCACCCATCCGGCCTGTTCTCCCAGGACCTCGCACGAACTTACCGCGTGCCGGTGTGGTCGTTGAACTTCTTCTTCCGGGTCGTCTTCCCGCGTTGCCTGGTCGGCAAGGCGGACCTGCGCCGCGTCCTGCCTCCCTTCCTGCTGTGGCGCTTTCCGAATGGCGTGGACGACTTCCTGCGCGCGTGGTTCGAGTACGAGCGTCACACCGACCACGACCTCGTACAGCATGTCGCGGCCCTGCGAGAGCGAGGCTGGCAGGTGTACCTTGCCACGAACCAAGAGCGGTACCGTGTGGCGTACCTGCTGCACGACATGAAGTTCGAGGCCTTCGTGGACGGAGAGTTCTCCAGTGCCACAATCGGTGTGCGCAAACCCGACGCGGCGTACTTCGAGCGAGTCACGAGAACGCTGGGCATGAACGCGCATGACGTGGTGTTCTGGGATGACCGCGCCGAGAATGTCGAAGCGGCCCGTCAGGCGGGATGGACCGCTTACCATTACCGAACCGTTGATGCGTTAGTAAAGGGGATGGACGGGTCTGATGTCACCAGACGGGCCGTCACGCCCACCTGAACGTTCCGACTCGCCTTCGCGGCGTGCCGTGAATCAACTTCGACCTTGCCGCAACGCCCGCCGCGTGGACGTTGGCCGTTCCTGCCGACGTCCGCTTCTTCAGCACGGTCACCCTTGCAGCAGCTTCCGCACGTCCCGCCCCAACCCCCGATCAGACAGCAGCTCCAGTGCATCACTCGCTGGGAAGAAGCGCACCTCCAGCGTCTCCCCCTGACCCGCATCACCCTCCAGCGGCGCGAAAGGCGCATCCGAACGCACGCGCGCGACGCACAAGGCCGACACCAGGTAGATCTCGTCGCCATGCGGGTAGCGGTAGTGGTACTCAGGACCCATTAGCAGCTTCACGAACTGCACTTCATCCGCGTGGGCACCCGTTTCTTCGAGCAGTTCACGCCGCGCGGTCTGCTCGAACGTCTCACCCAGTTCGCTCGAACCCCCGGCAAACCCCACCGTCCGGTGTCGCTGCGGCGATGCAGCAGCACCCGGCCGAGTTCATCGCGTGCGACGACGGCCGCGCCCACCGAGAAGAGCGGCCGGGTTCCCACCAGCTGGCGCAGTTCCAGCAGGTACCCGCGGCCTACGGGTGGAACGGCCCGCGCAACCTGCGGTGCAGGCGAGGGAGGCAGACCGAAGTGTGCGCGCAACACCCGGAGCGCTTCGAGTTCCACCGGGCCACTCAGGTCCTCCGGCAGGTCGTGCAGCGCGAAGAAGCGCAGTTCCACGCTTTCGTGGTCGGGATGAAGCACGGTCTCCGGGGTGGGCAGATGTGCCAGGAACACCGAGCCGACGTTGTACACCTCATCCCCGTTGGGGTAACGGTGGTACAAGGCCGGGCCGCTCAGGACGTGCAGGAGTTCAAACGCTTCCTGCGAGAGCAACAGGCCGACTTCCTCGTGGGTTTCGCGCACGGCCGTCTCCACGGCGGTCTCACCGAGCTCGCTGCTGCCGCCGATCAAGCCCCAGCGGCCGTTGTCAGTGCGGCGTTGCAGCAGCAATCGTCCAGCCTGATCGAGCAGGCACACGCAGGCTCCCACGCTGAACAGTGGCCGTGACCCCACCAGGCAGCGCAGGTCACGCAGGTGACTGACGGGCGTTGGAGCGTCGTGGAGTTCGGTCATGCTGCACCCAGTCTGCATCACCAAGGGACGTCACCGAGCACCACATCGGGCTGGGCTTGTCGGACGTCTGAGGCGTTAACGTCAAAGCGTTCGATAATCACACTGAACTTTTGAAGCTCGCCGAACCTCAGCCTGCTTCCCAGGCGGGAAAGTCCACCTGACGCGTCACCGTCCGCACCACGCCGCGCTTACTACACGACCAGTCCTCCAGCGCCACCCGAGCGTCGGGCAGAAGTGGCGACGGGAGCTCCGTCAGGGTTCGCCACTCGACGCGTTCAACCTCGTTGGAGTTCACCACGCTCGGCGTCCCCTGTTCGCTGCGAACGAGGAACACATGGACGAGCACGTCCGGCCATCCACCGCCCCTCAGGAGGTACATCCCGACGAGCGCCTCCACCTGGACGTCAAGACCGACCTCCTCGCGTGCCTCCCGTTCGGCCGCCACAATGGGTGTCTCCCCGACGTCGACGGCCCTCCCGGCAGGCCCCATAAGCGGTAACCATAAGCCTGCCGGACGAGCAGCACCCTTTTCGAGTCATCGAAGATCAGGCCGGCAGCGCAGGCTCGTGGTGAGGACATCATGCCCATCATCTGCGCAGGCGTCTTCCACTCGCGTGATTACGGGTGAGCTGGCGAGCGGACGTCGGCTTGACATGAGGTTGAGAAGGTCTGACCTCGCACAGCCTTATGCAACACGGGACTGTAGTGGTCATCGGGCCCCGTACTTACCGCGTAATCCTTCCGTTTCGCAGCATTCCTGCATCCGGCTACTTTAAGCTCCGCGCCGTCACAAAATCGAATAAGGTGAGTGAGCGATGAAAATAAAAGCTGCTGTGCTGTTGCTTGCCCCCGTAGCTCTCACCCTCTCAGCGTGCGGTGGAACCTCAGGACCCTCCACGCCTCCAGCAGTCAGCGTCAGCAGTATCGACGGTTCCGTACAGAACTGGAACCGAAGCGGTGGAGCGGTTCGTACTCGTGGCCCCAGCGCCACCGCCACCATGGAGACATCTGGTCAGTTCTCCATGGCACTGCCGTCCAGCAGTGCCGTCACGCCCTATCTTGCTCCCTCACAAAGCTCGGTCATCAATGAAAGCGGTTGCACAGGTGGTTTCACCTCCAAGGACCAAAGCGCCCAGGGGTATAGCTTCTCCCAACTCGCGGTGTACCACAACGGCACCTACGTGAAAGACGTGGTTTCGGTCTCGGCAACCATCAAGGAGAACACCAGCACGCGCTTTGTCGCGGACGGTACAGGCAGCATGTGGCTTTACATGGACCGCCCTAATTACCTGGGAGGCTCCATCACGTGCACAGGAACATACGAGGGTATGGCCACCACGGTCAAGATGGGCATGAACGTCAACGTCACGACTGGCTGGAACCTCATCGACATGAAAATGAATGTTACTGCCACGCCCTCAGCAGCAAGCATGACTTTCAACCTGACAAACAGCGCGAACCACGCGACCAGTTGGAGCGACAGCAGCGGCAACATGTTTGCCATGTCTTCCACCACCCCGAAAGTGGGACACGTCCCCGAATTTCACAACGTGCTGAGTCGCATTCAGCCGTTTGGCAAGTAATTCAACACTTGCAGGATAAGCAAATCAACTTGCACACCCCGTTTAGGGATGGGTTTGTGCCGAGGGCATGCAGGAGAGCAAGAATGGGGTCGGTATGTGCAGATACCGACCCCATCGCAGTTTAGGCCAGCGGGAAGTCATTCGGCGCCTGCACCGTTGGGCCAAGAAGCACTTCGGCGACACCAAGTACCGTCCGCATCAAAAGGTCAGCGACGCCCTCTTGGTCGCGCTCCACCTGAGCCGCCTCGTCTACAAGCACGCTTATCCTTCAATTTGGTGGGGGTTGTTGCGTGAAACGCGTCCGTGGTTGCCCAGCTACCGACAGGCCGGGCGTAGCCCGACCTTCGGTACGCAAGCCTTCACCCGGATGCAGAAAGTGCTGGACACTCTGGTGGCGGTAGCCACGCCCAACCAGCGCTTACAGCAAGTCGTGATTGACTCGGCGCCGCTTCCGGTGTGCCGCCCAAAACGCATGGCGCGTTGCACTTTTCCAGAGGCACGTTGGGGTTACGCGACCCAAGGCGAGTTTTACGGCTTCAAGCTGCACGTTTGGATCACGCCAAGCGGGCAGATCGTGCAATACGCGCTGCGTCCCGCCAACCTGCACGACACCACGGTGGCCTTTGAACTCAATCGGCGTTGGGGTGATTTTGGCACGCCCAAGATCATTGGAGACAAAGGCTATTGCTGCTTGGGCTTCGTGTTTCCACCCAAGAAGAACACGACCTACGACACGGGCTGGCGTCCCGAGATTCACGGCCCGATGCGCAAACGTGTCGAGACGGTCTTTTCGCAACTGGTCGAGGCGCATCTGCGTGTTGGCCAGCTCAAAACGATGGCCTCACTCCGCCTCAAGGTCGTGCTGGCCGTCCTGGCCCACAACCTCGCCCATCCCTAAACGAGGTTTGCACATCGACTTTTCCCACGGGTGCTACACCCTCTGCGGTGGTTTCAAGTTCTTCAGCAAGAGCGACATTTCGTTTCGTTTTTGCCAATGACCGTCAGCTCTCGCAGGCCAGCCGTTTCCGCCCGGCACTCCAGAGGGTCGTGCCCACATCCCGTTGAAGGGCCCTCGGAATCGAGGGTCACTTCCTTGTGGCCTGCTGAATCCCACGGCGTTGCCCTTCACATTCACGTGCCTTGTGATCGCTTTCGAGACGACGGCAAATCACGCGCTGGGTTTGCGCGAACCGACTGTTCTCACGCACGGTGCCCCGCAGCGCGGCCACTCACCCGTGGCGGGCTCCCTGGCCAACCATCCGGCCAAGTCCCTCGTTGCCGAAGGAGCCGTGATCGTCTGCGCCTTGAAGAAGAGCAACAAGCCTGAAAGAGTAAGGCGGCATCCCGGCGGTGAAGCGTCAGAGCGCCGCGCCTTGGGCGCTCACGGAGGTCACGGTGTATTCCCGGCTTGGTACTCGCCTGATTGACATGCTCCACAGCTTCTGGTTCCTGCCCAGCCTGATGGTGCTGCTCAGTGCCCTGCTTGCCGAAGGTGTCATCACGCTCGATGAACGCCTCGGATACCGAACCGTCGACTGGCTTTTGCTGTTTCGGGGCAGCGTCGAGAGTGCTCGCGCGCTGCTCGGGGGCATTGCTGCGTCGATCTTCGGGGTGGCCAGCACGGTTTTCAGCATTACCATCGCCGCCCTGAGCGTCGCGTCCAACCAGATGGGTCCACGTCTGATGGAGAGCTTCACGCGTGACTGGCGCAACAGTGCCTCGCTGGGCGCGCTGCTTGCCACCGTCGGGTACACCTTCATCATCCTGCGCTACGTTCAGGAGCAGAGTGCTCCCGGAGTGGCCGGTTTCGTTCCGCATCTCGGCGTGACGCTCGCACTTCTGCTGACCTTCATCAGTCTCGGTGTGCTGATTTTCTTCATTCATCACGTTGCCACCAGCATCAACGTGGGATATGTCATTCGTCTGGTGCATGACGACCTGATCCGCACCCTCGAGCAGCAAACGATCCCAGGCGAATGCCAGGACCAGCTGCCTGCCGAGCCGCCGCCCCTGGTGAACGCGGAGGGGATCGTCGCGCCGCACAGCGGGTACCTTCAGAGTGCCGACGTGCGCCAGCTCGTCCGCCTGGCACAGCGTCACGACACCGTGATTCGCTTGCTTGTCCGGCCAGGCGATTTTGTGCGAAAAGGCGTGCCCGTTGCCCTGGCCACGGCGGGGCCACCCAAGGAAATCACGGCGGCAATGACCATCGGGCGGGCCCGCACCACCAACCAGGACGTCGAGTACGCCGTTCGCAAGCTCGTCGAGGTCGCTTCCCGCGCGCTCTCTCCAGGGCTGAACGACCCGTACACCGCCATGGCCGTCCTCGATCATTTGGGGGACGCCTTGTGCTTTTTGCGTGACCGCGGTCTTTCCGGCGGGCGACATGAGTGCGACGGTCAAGTCAGACTGTTCATCCCCGTACCGGACTTTCAGGGCCTGGTGGGAACGATGTTCGACCTGATCCGGCAGTATGGCAAGACCCACCCGGCCGTGATGATCCGCATGATCGACGTGCTCACGCAGGCATGCGCCTGTCTGACGGACCCGACGCGGCGCGACGTTCTTCGCCTGCACGCGACGCTTGCGCGGGATGAAGCGCTGGAGAACACCTGGGCGCCGTATGACCGGGACGCCATCGAGCGGCACTATGAGCGCTTCGTGCGTACCTTCGAAGAGCGCCCGGGAGGTTCGGGCGGTCCTCGTCCGGTAGAGCAGCACCAGTGACCTGACCGGCGTGACGCCTACCTGAGGCGGCGAAAGTCTTCCTGTTGGCTTGCTGACGGCAGGCGAGGCTGAGGTTGGCACTTCCACTGTTTGGGACCCGGTTTCAACGAGTGCACGTTATTCTGTCGTCATGCCCGACTCCGTGGAAAGCACTGACATCCGGCTGAACCAGCAGGTCGCCGCGCTGGACGCCTTTGTGCGCTTTACGGAAGTTGTCGGCAGCTCCACGGGTCCCTTCGAGCTCGCCCGCGAGGCAATCAACGTGCTTGACACACGCTTTCATGACGCGAGCGTGGCGTACTACGAACTCGAGAATGGCCTGTGGAAGGCCAAGGTATACTCGGACAACATTCCCGCCGAACTGCTGGCCATCGTCACGGCCGGGCTTCCTTCTGACCTGCCCGTGATCGCCGAGGTGCTGCGAACACGCGAGCCTTCGTTCATTGACGGCTGGAAACCCGAGCAGGGAGGGGTCGAACATTCCGAGGTGTACGGTGCGACCGCACTGTATCCGTTGATCGTGAGCGGTGAGGTGCGCGCTTTGCTGTCCGCCGGGCTGAAGTTCTCGCGCCGCTGGTCTCAGCGCGACAAGGCAGTGCTGCGGGCGGTCGGCAAGAGCCTGACCCTGGCCCTGGAACGCGCGGCGACCTCGGAGCGGCTCGTCGCCCAGAACGCCGAACTCGAAGCGCGCACCCGTGCGCTGGAAGCGTTCGCTTCGCTGACGCGCGATTTGAGCCAGGCCAACAACCTGCAAACGCTGGTCCGCATTGCACAGGACGTGGTGCTGTCGATGCTGCCCGAAGGCTACGCGGTGTTCTTCGAGCTGCATGGCGACACCTGGCGCCTCACCGTGCAGAGCGGCGACCTGCGCAATCCGGCGCTGCAGGCCGCCGTGGACGCCGGCCTGCCGTACGCTTCGGCAGGCAATCTGATCACGCCCTGGACCACCCGGCAGGCCTTCTACCAGGACGAGTACGACACGAAGACCGACAACCTGGAGGACCTGGTCGCGCACGTCGGTACCACGGCCACCTTGCCCGTACTGGTCGGTGGCGTGCCCGTGGGCGTGTTCGCGGTGGCCCTGTTCGACACGCGGCGCTGGGCGCCAATCGACCGGGCGGTGCTGGAAACCGTCGTTCGCAACCTGGGAATTGCCGCCGAAGGCGTGAAGGGCGCCGAACAGCTTCTCGAGCGTACCCGCGAGGTGGAGCGCTGGCGTCAGCGTTATGAGGTGGCCGTGCGAGGCTCCGGTCACCTGCTGTACGACTGGGACCCGGCCACCGATGTGATCGTGTACGGCGGTGCCGCCGAGAGCATCACCGGGTACACCACCGAAGAACTCGCGGGAAATCTGCAAGACTGGACCGAGCGGCTCGTTCACCCTGAGGACCGGGCGGCGTTTTTACGCGAGGTCGCCCGTGTGGTCGAGACCGGAGACGCTTTTCGGCTGGAGTTTCGGTTGGTGCGCAAGGACGGCAGCGTTCGCGATGTGGAGGACGAAGGCTATTTCATGCGAGACGATCAGGAACAGGTCACGCGCCTGGTCGGCCTGGTCAAGGACGTCACGGAGCGCCGGCAGACCCTCGCGGCCCTGCGCCGCAGCAACGCGGAGCTCGAACAGTTCGCGCATATCGCTTCGCACGACCTGCAGGCGCCCATTCGTGCGGTGACGAGCTTTGCGGATGTGCTTGCCCGCCGCTACGGCGCTCAGGTCGATGAGCGCGGCCAGATGTACCTGCGCCAGATCGCCGAGAACGGTGAGCACATGAAGCGGCTGCTCGACGACCTGCTGACCTACTCGCGCGTGACCAGCGAGCAGCGGCCCTTCGTGCAGGTGAACGCCAACCTCATTTTCGACGCGGTGGTGAGCAGGCTTGCCCCCGAGACCGAAGCCCTCGGCGCACAGGTCACCCGGGAGGATCTGCCCACCGTGCTGGCCGATGCGCAGCAGCTCGACCAGTTGCTGCAAAACCTCGTCTCGAACGCCCTCAAGTACCGCCGCGAAGGCGTGGCGCCCGTGGTCAGGCTGACCGCACGCCGGGATGGAATGGCGTGGCGCTTTGCGCTGCGAGACAACGGCATCGGGATCGAGCACCAGTACTTCGAGCGGATCTTTCAGATGTTTCAGCGTCTGCATGGACGTGGCCAGTTCGAAGGAACCGGTGTCGGGCTGGCCGTGTGCCAGAAGATCGTGGCGCGCCACGATGGACGGCTGTGGGTCGAAAGCAGCCCGGGAAAGGGCAGCACCTTTCTCTTCACCTTGCCGGGAGCCTGAATGCCCTCTCCTGAATGCCCGCTTCGGTGAGGTGAGCAAAACCACCGTGCCCCGCTTCGATCCGGTCTGTTGACTGCACGTGCAGGCCAGGCAGCCCATCGCTCATCATGGCAGCCTGCCTCTTTGACGCCGGAAGGCCGCCGGTCTTATGATGGCATGACGCGATCGGCCACCTGATCAAGACGCCGACCTGTGGCCGGGCCCTGCCCGGCAAGTTATGCCGGCGACCGCCTGTAGGCGGTCGTCACGAGGTTTCCTGATGCAATTCGCACGACCAACTGGCATTCAATGGCCTCGCGCTTCGGCGAGGTTCGACCTTCGCCCGCACGCAGCCGACGTCTTTGGCCTTTTCGCCCTGAGTGGATGCTGCGGCGTGAGGATCTAGCGCCCTCGTATGGAAGTCGTTACCCGCGTTCCACCCAATTCCAATGACGCCGAAGTGTCGGTACTCGGCTCGATTCTGCTCGACAATGACGCCTTCGTGCAGCTTGGTGACACGGTCAGCGCCGACATGTTCTACCGTGAAGGGCACCGCAAAATCTTCACCGCCATGCGCAGTTTGCAGGAGCGCGGCGAGCCGGTCGATCTCGTGACCCTCACCGAGGAGCTGCGCGTCAAGGGGCAGCTCGACGAGGTCGGCGGCATGAGCTATCTGATCGGCCTGTCCGAGCACGTGCCGACCAGCGCCTACGTCGAGACGTACGCCCGCATCGTGCAGGAAAAGCACACCCTGCGCCAGCTCATCAGCGCCAGCGGCAAAGTGATGCAGATGGCCTACGAGGGCAGCCTTCCCCTGGAGGACCTGCTCGACAAGTCCGAGAAGCTGATTTTCGATGTGGCCGAGCAGAAGCAGTCCGGCGACTTTCAGGAAATGAGCAGCGTCGTCCACGAAACCTTCGAGTACATCACGCTGCTGCACAACAACAAGGGCATCCCCGACGGTGTGGCCAGCGGCTTTCGCGACCTCGACGAACAGATCAGCGGTTTGCAGAAGGGCAGCCTCAACGTGCTGGCTGCCCGGCCTTCGATGGGAAAAACGGCCTTTGCGCTCTCGATTGCCCAGAACGTCGCGCTGCGCAAGGACAAGGCCGTGGTGGTCTTCAGCCTCGAAATGCCCGCCGTGCAGCTCGCCTTGCGCATGCTGTGCAGCGAAGCCAAGGTGGACATGAACCGCATCCGCTCGGGGCAGCTCAACGAGCGTGACTTCGAGCGTCTGGCGATGGCGGCGGGCCGCCTCGCCGAAGCGCCGATGGTGATCGACGATGAGCCCGAGCTGACCCTCAACGACCTGCGCAGCAAGTGCCGGCGCATCAAGGCACAGCACGGCAACCTGGGCCTGGTGGTGATCGACTACCTGCAGCTGATGAGTGGCAGCAAGGGGGGCGGCGGGGGCGAGAACCGCCAGCAGGAAATCAGTACCATTTCGCGTGGCCTCAAGGGTCTGGCGCGCGAACTCGAAGTGCCGATCATCGTGCTCTCGCAGCTGTCACGTGCCGTCGAGCAGCGCCCCAACCACCGACCGATGCTGTCGGACCTGCGTGAATCGGGCGCCATCGAACAGGACGCCGACATTGTGATGTTCATTTACCGCGACGAGTACTACAACAAGGAAACTGACCAGCAGGGCATTGCCGAAATCATCATCGGCAAGCAGCGCAACGGGCCGGTCGGCACCGTCAAGCTGCAGTTTCACAGCGCGCACGTGCGCTTCAACGACCTCGCGCCGGAGGGCGTGTAATGAGCGCAGACACCATTGCCGCGCCGCAGCGCCGGCGCCGGCGTCGGCGTGGCGGCAACAAGTCGGGAACAGGCACCGCGCTACAGGCGGCACCCAAGGTTCCCAAGGTCGCCTCCCCCACCTTGCGCATCGGCGTCGGCGTGGTGGTGCTGCGCGGCGATACGGTACTGCTGGTGCGCGAGCGGGGCCGCTGGAGCCTTCCCAAGGGTGGTCTCGATCCGCACGAACTGGTTGCCGAGGGCGCGAGGCGCGAGGCGCTGGAAGAAACCGGGCTGGAAGTCGAGATTCGCGAGCTGGCCTTTACACTCGAATTTCACGCACAGACCTGGGGACATCACCTGCAGTTCTTTTTTCATGCCCGCGAAACAGGGGGTGAACTCGGCCCGCAGGACCCGGACAAGGAAGTTCAGGAAGCGCGTTTCGTTCCGATACGGGAGTTGCGCGAGTACGTGCGTTTCCGTCCGCGGCTGCTTTCGCTTGAAGCGTGGCTCAAGGAGCGTCGGGCACGGCATTTCGTATTCGACCTCGACAAGGAACCGGCCATGTTGCGTCAGCGCCGCCGGGTCGCGGCGTCCGAAGGTGTGACGTCTTCCTGAACTTCGGATACCCACCAAGATGACCTGAAATTACCGTGCGACCACGCAGAACGTGAGCGGACGTTCTGCGTTTTCGTGTGGCACGTGCAACGCAAGAGGTGTTCTGCTATCATCAGAATATGAAGTCGCGATTTAGTGAGGATTTTCCGGCCAGCGGTCGCGGCTATGAGCACGTCTGTCCGCACTGCGGCGACCTGCTGCAACTGCACGAAATGCGAGACGGCGATCAGGCCTACTGGTGCCAGCGCTGCGAGCGTGGCCACCGTGCGGGCGACCTGCCAGTGCAGGCCTTGAGACCACTGCAGACCGCCATCTGAACGGGCAGCCCGAAACGCCCTTCACACGCTGCGCTATGCTGGGCACGTGAGTTCTTCTCTCGACGCTCAAGTGATCGCCGTGACCTCGGCCGACCAGGGGTACGGGCGCACCTTGGCTCAGGCACTTGCCCGCGCAGGTGCCAGCGTCGTGCTGATCGGCGGGAATGTCGAGACCCTCGCGCAGCTCGCCTCGCACATCGAATACGAGGGCGGCACTGCCATTCCCATCAAGGCGGACGTCGGCGTACCGCTGGACTGGTTGAGCGCCCAGGATCGCGTGCTGGAAATCTTCGGGGCGCTGCACGGCGTGGTTCACCTCGCCGACAAGCGCGCCCACAGCGCCTTTCCGATGATCAGCGAGGGCGAATGGATGGACCTCTTCAACTGCAACGTGAAATCCAGCGTGGGCATCACGCAGGTGCTGCGCCGACGCCTGCCGGGGACGTGGCTCACATTGATCGGCCCGCACCTCGACGAAAACGGTCTGCACGCCCATCCACAGCGCGGTGCCATTCGCGGCCTCGTCGAACATGCCCACCGTGAAGATCTGCGCCTGAACGTCCTGCTCCCCTCGCGCGCTTCCGGCGGAGAAGAGCACGATCGCCCGCTGTCCGAAGCGGTGATCGCCCTGGCTTCGCGCGAACTGCAGCACATTCGCGGCACGGTCATCGACGTACCCATGCCCTCTGTCCCGAAGGACCGTCCGGCGGATTTTCTCAACCGATGAAGTGTCCTTACTGCTCTGCACCGGACAGCAAGGTCGTCAATTCGCGCGCCAGTGATGAGGGCAGCGCCATTCGCCGCCGACGCGAATGCCTGGCCTGCAACCGGCGCTTCACGACCTACGAGCGCGCGCAGCTCGAACCCCTGATGGTCCTCAAACGGGACGCGCGGCGCGAAGCCTTCAATCCCGACAAGCTGCTGCGCGGCCTGCTGCTCGCGTCCGAGAAACGTCCGGTGCGTGAAGACACCCTGCGCGCCTTCGCGTACGGCTTCGAGGATGATTTCGGCAAGGCCGAGATCACCAGCGAGGACATCGGCAAGCGGGCCATGAACTTCCTGCGTCCGCTCGACGAGGTGGCCTACATCCGCTTTGCCAGCGTGTACCGCGAGTTCGACAGCCTGGAGCGCTTTATCGAGGAGATTCGCGGGCTCAAGGACAGCGAAGAGTTGTGAAGAGTCATGGCGTCACAGGTCAAGCGCGCGCAGCACTGCGCGGGCTGCGAACAGATCAAGCGCGCCGAGCCCCACCGACTTGAACAACGTGACCCCGCTTCGGGCCACACTCGCCGTTCCCGCCACGAGCCGTGGCAGTTCCACGACCTGCCACGGCCAGCCTTCACACTCGGCCTGCAGCAGGTCACCGGCGCCCGCGCGGGCCGCGCGCTCCTGATCGACGACCACCAGGGCGCGGCGAACCGCTGCAACATCGGCCTCGCGCATGTCGGGACGAAAGGCGCCCACCAGGTCAAGGTGCTGAGCGCCACGCAGCCGGGCACCCTGAATCAGGGGCTCGGCTGCGCGCGTGGCAGCGCTCAGCACGTCGGCCCGGTGAGCAAGCTCGGTGGGTGACCGGACCATCTGCGCATCGTGGCCGGCTTCACGCAAGGTACGGACGAATGTCCGCGCGCCCTCGGGAGTGCGGTTCCAGATGAGCACCTGCCGGTATGGATGCACGTGCAGGTGCGCTTCGGCCTGCGCGTACGCCTGCGGGCCCGCGCCCAGAACGCCCAGCACCCGCGCATCCGGCGGCGCGAGCAGACGGGCAGCCAGCGCGGAGGTGGCTGCCGTGCGGCGCTCGGTGAGGGTCCTGGCTTCGATCACCGCGAGCGTCTCGCCGGTCTGGGCACTTTGCAGCACGTACAGCGAGTGAATGGTGGGCAGACCACGGGCGGCGTTGCCGGCATGAACGGTCACGAGTTTGGTGCCCAGGCCCGCTTCCGCCGAGGAGGCCGGCATCACGAGGTAAGCGCCGCCGTCAGCGCCGAGGGCGTGCCGTTCGGGCATCTCGACGGTGCCGTGCGCCAGGGCAAGCATGGCCTCACGGGCCGCGTCCAATGCCCGCGCAGGGGTCAGGGTACGCGCGACCTCGGCTTCGGTAACGTAACGCATGCCCTCAGGATAAGCAGAACGACGCAATCGGCCGTGGTGGTCTGACGTGTGCTCAGCCCGGGAAGGCTTGCTCGGGAAGGCCTGGTGCCCAGCAAGCGGAATTTCCCGAATGGGCCGCAACCAGGAAAACGAGCGGGAAGGCGTCACCTTCCCGCTCGTTTTTTGACGTCCGTTTACGCGCGTCTGCGAGCCCACCACTGCTGCAGTGTGCCCACCACGCCACGGCGGAAGAACAGCACCACGATCACGAAGACCAGACCCGTCACGATGCCCACCGGCACGTTGGCCGTGGTCAGTACGTCTCGCAGCAGCAGCACGATGGCCGCTCCTACCACCGGGCCGAACAGCGTGCCCGTACCACCCAGCAGCGTCATGATGACGACCTCACCGGAAGTGCGCCAGTTCACGACTTCCAGGCTGACGACCCCGTGGCCGAACACGAACATCGCGCCCGCCAGGCCGGACAGCCCGGCCGAAATCAGGAAGGCGGTGAACTTGAAGCGCGCGGGCGAATACCCGACGCTGCGCGCGCGGGTTTCGTTGTCCCGTACGGCTGTCAGGGTTTTCCCAAAAGGCGAGCGTACGGTCCGGTACGCGATCAGCATGCCGATCACGAAGATGGCCAGCGCGAAGTAATAGCGGTGCACGCTGTTGGTGAAATCCAGCCCCAGCAGGTCAGGGCGTGCCAGGCCCTGCTGGCCGTTCTCACCACCCGTGACGTCGGTCCACTGCAGGGCCAGGAAGGAGATCATCTGCGCGAAGGCCAGCGTGATCATCGAGAAATAGATGCCAATCGAGCGCACAGACAGAAATCCGATTGGCACGGCAATCAGGAGCGCGGCCAGCGTGCCGCCCAGCATCGCGACTGGCACCGTCTGACCGTGGCCCAGCAGGTACCCGGTGGTATACGCGCTCACACCCCAGAAGGCCGCGTGGCCGAAAGACAGCATGCCGCTGAAGCCGAAGAGCAGATCGAAGGCCACCGCGAAGAGACCGAACGCCAGGATGTCGAGGGCCAGCACCGGGTACATCAGGTGCGGCAATGCCAGCAGCAGCGCACCCAGCCCCAGCAGCCAGGCGGCCTGTCCGTTGCGCGTTCGCGCGCCCGGCAGCGTCAAGGTTCTCATCTCGCCTCCGGCAGGCCAAAGAGGCCGTTGGGACGCACCAGCAAGACCAGCGCCATCAGCACGAAGACCAGCGTGTTGGCGATCGGCGGATAGATGGCCGAGCCCAGCGCGACCAGCACGCCCACCGCGAAGCCGGTGATGACCGAGCCCGCGATGCTGCCCATCCCGCCAATCACCACCACTGCGAAGGTCACGATGATCAGCTCCGAACCCATGTACGGCTCGACGCTGTAGATGGGCGCGGCCAGCACTCCGGCAATCGCGGCGAGTGCCACGCCGAAACCGAACACGATGGTGACCCATTTGCTCACGTCGATCCCGAAAGCCTGCGTGACAGTGGGATTTTCAGTGGCCGCGCGGATGACCGCGCCAACGCGGGTGCGCTCGATGACATACCAGGTCAGCGCACAGATGACGATCGCGAACGCGATCACAAAGAGGCGATAGGTCGGAAAGAACACGAAGCCCAGGTTGGTCGCGCCCACGAGTTGCTCGGGAATGGTGTAGGGCGCGCTCGACACCGAGTAGCGTGTCAGCATGATCTGCTTGACGGCGTCCTGGATCAGCAGTGTCAGGCCGAAGGTGAGCAGCAGGTTGTAACTGTGGTCAAGACCGTACAGGCGCCGCAGCAGCCCCCGTTCAAGCGCCACGCCAATCGCGCCCACGATCAGGGGCGCCAGCAGGAGTGCCCACCAGAAGCCGATGCCCGCGGCCTGCCCCAGCGCAAAGGCCACAAAGGCCCCCAGCATGTACAGGGCGCCGTGCGCGAAGTTCACGATGCGCAGCATCCCGAAGATCACGGCCAGACCGAGGGACAGCAACGCAAAGAACGCCCCGTTGACGAGGCCGTTGAAAACCTGGATCAAGAGCAGCTGGGTGTTCAAGAGGGCCCCCTGGAAAGGAAACGCGCGCTTTGCGCGTTTCCTTTCCACCTGACATTTACTTCATCTGGCACTTGGACTCGCTCAGGGGCATGAAGGCCTTGCCCGCGGGAATGCGCGATACCAGCTTGAACAGGTCACCGTTTTCCTTGCTGTCACTCTTCGGCTTGACCTCGACCGTATAGACGTCCAGCACCACCCGGTGATCCTGCGGGCGAATATGCGCGCTGCGCGCGAAGAAGTCGCTGAAGCGGTAGTTTTCGAGGGCCTTCACCACGGCGTCGCTGTTGTCGGTCTTGGCGCGCGCCACGGCGTTCAGGTACTGCGAGGTGGCGCTGTACACGCCTGCCTGGGCCCAGGTGGGCTTCTTGTTGTTGAAGGCTTTCTCGAACTTCGCCGCCCAGTCGCGCGAGCGCTGGTCGAGGTTCCAGAACCACGGCACCGTGGCGATGGCGCCCGCGAAGGCATCCTGACCGAGGGCGGCCACGTCGGTTTCGAAGAGCAGACCGATGCCCAGGCCGATGCCCTGCTGGCGCAGCCCGAACTCGTTGTACTGCTTGACGACGTTCACGAGGTCAGCGCCGGCCTGCATGGTGCCGAATACCTTGGGCTTCAGGCTCTGCGCTTTGAGCAGATAGGTCGAGAAGTCGGTGTTCGGGAAGGGCGTGGCGTCGCTCGGTGCGACCAGCCTGCCACCCGAGGCCTGCACGGCCGCGCTCATCTGGTTGTTGAGATCCTGTCCGAAGGCGTAGTTGGGGTAGATCATGTACCAGCTGTTCCCACCGCGCTTGGTGACGGCGGTGCCGGTGCCGTTGGCGAGCATGTAGTTGTCGTAGGCGTAGTGGAAGGTGTACTTGTTGCACTTGTCGTTGGTGAGCGCGGTGGTGGCGCCCGTCACGACCATGGTGACGACTTTTTTCTGCCGGGCAATTTCCGAGGCGGCCAGCGCGGCCGAGGAGGTCGGCAGGTCCACCAGCAGATCGACTTTCTGGCGGTCGATCATCTCGGCAGCCTTGTTGCTGGCAATGTCGGCCTTGTTCTGGTGATCGACGCCGACCACGGTGACCTTGCCCGCATAGGCCGGGTTGGCCTTCATGAAGTCCTCGGCGGCCATCTGGGCAGCGCGCACCGAGCCTTGCCCGGAGAGTTCGGAGTAGACGCCCGAAAGGTCGTTGAGGACGCCGATACGGATGGCGCCGTCACTGAGTTGTTGCGCGCCTGCTACGGAAGCGAGGGCCAGGGTCAGGGTCAGGATGCTGTTTTTCATGTATTCCTCCAGGAAACGGGACAAGGGGACGGGGCGAGATGACAGGACGGAAGACCGATCAGGGTGCCGATCAGACACTGAGGTAGTGCAGCAGCTCCTGTTCACGCGCTGCCACTTCATGGCGGGCCACCTCGTCGACGACACTGCCGTTGACGATCACGTAATGCCGGTCGGCCAAGCGGGTGGCAAAGCGCAGGTTCTGTTCGACCAGGACGATGCTCATTCCCTCAGCCTTGAGGGTTTCGAGCATCCGCCCGATCTGCTGCACGATCACGGGCGCCAGCCCCTCCGAGGGCTCGTCGAGCAGCAGCAGTTTGGGGCCACTGCGCAACACCCGCGCGATGGCCAGCATCTGCTGCTCGCCGCCCGAGAGCTTGCTGCCGGCGTGATGACCGCGCTCGCGCAGGATCGGAAAGTGCTGGTAGATCTTGTCGATACTCCAGCCGCCCGCGCGGGCCGGGGGAAGTTCGAGGTTCTCGCGCACGCTGAGGGTCGCCAGAATCGCACGCTCCTCGGGCACCCAGGCCATGCCCAGGCGCGCGATGTGGTGCGAGGGCAGGCGCGACAACTCGCGACCATTGAAGCTGATACTGCCGGTGCGTGAGCGCAGCACGCCCATGATGCTCTTGAGGGTGGTGGTCTTGCCGGCCCCGTTGCGGCCGATCAGGCTCACCACCTCGCCTGCGCGGACATTCAGGCTGACATCGTGCAGCACGTGACTCTGGCCGTAATACGCGTTGAGGTTGCGGACGCTGAGAATCTCGCCACCCAGGTCGGGTCGCGGCGGGGCGGCACCCGGCGCCTGCTGGGGGACGCTCACGCGACCTCCTCGCCGAGGTAGGCCTCGATGACCTTGGGGTTGCGTCTGACTTCATCGTAGCTGCCGCTGGCGAGGACGCTGCCGTACTGCAGTACGGTGATGCGGTGCGCCAGTTCGGCGACCACGCTCATGTTGTGCTCGACCAGCACGACCGTGCGGCCCTGCGCGACCTGCCGCACCAAGCGGATCACGCGCGCCACGCCCTCAGAACCCATTCCCGAGGTGGGCTCGTCAAGCAGGAGCACCCGCGGATCCTGAGTGAGGGTCAGGGCAATTTCCAGGTGGCGTTTCTCGCCGTGTGACAGGTCGGCCGCCGGACGGTCGGTCAGCGGTGTCAGGTCCACCAGGTCGATCAGCTCGCGCGCGCGACCTTCGTACTGACGCAAAGCCTCGTCCGAGCGCCAGAATTGCCCGGGCAGATTCGAACGTGACTGCAGCGCGACCAGCAGGTTGTCAAGAACGCTAAGGCTGCCGAACACGCTGGAAATCTGAAATGAGCGCGAAAGCCCTTTGCGCACGATGGCCTCGGGGGGAAGCTGCGAGATCCGTTCACCGTACAGCTGCACCTCACCCGCGTTGGGATGCAGGTGTCCGGAGAGCAGGTTGAAGAGGGTGGTTTTTCCGGCGCCGTTCGGGCCGATGATGGCGTGAATTTCACCTTCCTGAACGTCCAGGTCAACTTGATTGGTCGCGCGGAAGCCGCGAAATTCCTTGATCAGCCCTCGGGCAGATAATGCCGTCATGACTCAATGCCGCGCTGTGGCATGTAGCCTCCTTTCGGTAATCGTGCTGTGTGATAATCGTAACATCCGCCGATAACAGTCGTGTTACACCACTGGCCTCTATCCTGAAACCATGACTACCCGCAACAGCCCGGTCGCTGTCGTCTCGTCGCGTGGAGCGCAGCGTCTGCGAGAAGGTAAGGTCTGGGTCTACCGCTCGGACACGGTCGAGCTGCCCGAGCGGCCAGGCCTGTATCCGGTTCTTGACGTGCGTGAGCGGACACTCGGCTGGGCGCTGGTGAACGCGGCAAGCGAGATCAGCGTGCGGCTGCTCACCCGGGGTGAGGAAAGTGCCGATGAACAGCTGATCACTGCGCGTCTCGACGCGGCGCTGGCCTACCGCAGCTCCCTCAAGCTCAGTGCAGACGCCCATCGCCTGGTGCACGCCGAGGCCGACGGCCTGCCGGGGCTGGTGGTGGACCGCTATGGGGATGTGCTGGTCGTACAGAACGGCACGGCGGCGCTGGAGCCGTATCTGGGTGTCATTGTGGACGCGCTGGTCCGTCGGCTGCAGCCTCGCGGCGTCCTGGCACGTCACGAGGGACGCGTGCGGACGCTCGAAGGCCTGGAAAGCGGCACGTACACGCTCTACGGTGAGGTGCCCGATAAACTCACGGTGCATGAACCGTCGGCGCGGGGCGAGGTGAAGTATCTTGTCGATCCGTACCGGGGGCAGAAGACCGGTGCGTTTCTCGATCAGCGCGAAAACCGCCTGCTGCTCGGTCAGTACGCGTGGGGACAGGCCCTGGATGTCTTTTCGTATCACGGCTCGTTCGGTCTGCACCTTGCCGGACAAGCCGAGCATGTAGAGCTCATCGACGCGTCGGCGCCGGCCCTGGCGCGGGCGCGTGAAAATATGGAGCTCAACGGGTTTGGGAACGTGACGTATTCCGAAGCCAACGCCTTTGACCGTCTGCGCGAGCTGAAGCGCGAAGGCGGCGTCTACGGCGCGATCAGCCTTGATCCCCCCGCGCTGGCCAAGCTGAAAAAAGATCTGCCGAACGCGTACCGCGCCTACAAAGAGCTGAATTTGCGCGCTTTGCGCCTGCTCGACGTGGGCGGCGTGCTGGGTACCACCTCGTGCTCGTTTCATGTCTCGGAGAGCGAATTCTACGGCATGCTGCAGGACGCGGCGGCCGACGCGGGCGTCCGGGTGCGGGTGCTCGCCAGGAGAGGCCAGGCCATGGACCATCCGGAACTGCTCGGCGTGGCCGAGACGCGCTACCTCAAGTTCGCCCTTGTGCAGCGCCTGGGGTAGAGCTTTGCAACTGGAACACCTTTTCGGTCGGGCCTGTCGCCCTCACCACCGCCAGCTGGTTCACGGCAAGCCGCGCAGCTTACAATAAAGGCATGACGGACGACTTCTCGCCCCTCTTGCCGGACCCGTCGATCGCCGCGGCAGATGATGCTGCCGGACTTTCCGGGGTACCCGAACACGCGCTGAGCGATCAGCTCGAACAGCTGGGAGGGCATCTGGTGTGGCGTGTCGGCAAGCACGAGGCCAGTGACGACGTGGTGGTCCGGCTGGGATACGCCTCGTCGACGCCCCGCTTCGCGCACCTTCCCCGTCTGCGCAGTGCCAGCGACAGTGAACTTCAGGACGCCCTGGAGCGTGGAGCGATCATGATCGAGTGGGTCGACTGAGTGGCGCGAATGCTGTTGCTCGATGCGTCCCGGGTAACGAGGGTCAACCGACCCTTTTGCCTGGCACCGCTCACAAAAGGCGCCGCGAGGGTTTCGGCTGTTCCCTGCGGCGCCCCGGAGCCTTCGTGATTTTCGAGGCTCAAGAGCATTTCGTGCTGCCGTATCCGGGAAGCGAGGATGAGGCGCGGTCCTTTCTGCGTGACCCGGGCCGCAGCCTGCGTGCCGTATCGTTCCTGCGCGCCCTGCGCTTTGACGGCGGGATCGTGCGCTCAGAACTGGCCGTGAACATCCCGATGTTCGGGGATCTGGTCCTTCCTTTCGAGAGCGAGGTCACTTCTACCGCGCAAGGGGCGCTGCTGACCCCCCGCCCGTTGTCAGGGCGGGCCTGGGCTGAAGTGGGCGGGCTGGGCGAGGTTCAAAGCGGGCAACTGGATTACCATCTGAGTTTCCGCGTGCACATTTCGATGCCTCAGGCTGAAAAATGGGGTGGCGCGGCCTTTGAAAAAATGTTTCAGGCAACCGCGCGCAAGACGCTCGAACGGGTGGCTCAGGAGTTTCCCGCAGGCGTGCGTGCGGCCATGCCGTAGCCCCGACCCATCCTGATTTACCTCCAGGGACGAATGACGTGTTCGTCCCTGCAAACGTTACTTTTTTCATCTTTGTGAAAACTGCCCGAAGTACGCTGTAGTGACCCTACCACAGCGACGAATAAAGGCTTCCCCAACCTGGCGGGACGCTGGAATCGCTTTCATGAGTCGCATCCTCCATTTCGTGCCTCAGCACCGCCTGAACAGTGCCTCTTTTAAACTGGGCACAGGCGCATTTGACAGCGCTTTCAAATTCAAGGTAAAATGAGGCATTCAATTATGAAAGCGACCGTCACCCTCGAACAGGTGGCGCTTGCCTCGGGAGTCTCGGTCAGCACCGTGTCTCGAATCCTGAACGGCAGCGCCAACGTCAGCCCCAACAAGCGGGCGGCGGTGGAGCAGGCTGTCGCGCAGCTGGATTACAAGCCCAACGTGCTTGCCCGCGGCTTGGCGCGTGGGCGCACCATGAGCATCGGCGTCGTGACACAGGACGTTTCCAGCCCCTTTTATGGCGACATGCTGCGAGGCATCGAACACGGCCTGTCCGGCAGCGGCTACCTGCCCATCTTTGCCGACGGGCACTGGCATCCCGAAGAGGAGAATGCGGCCATCGACGTGCTGCTGGGGCGCAAAGTCGACGCGCTGATCGTACTGGGCGGCGCGGTCGCCGACGAACGGCTGCTGGAAGTTTCGGCGACTTTGCCCCTCCTGGTCTTCGGGCGCCAGATTCCCGAGATCGCCGAGCAATGTCTGCGGCTGAACAACGAGCGGGGCGCGTACCTGCTGACCAAACACCTCATCGAATTCGGTCATCGGCGAATCGCGCACATCGCCGGGCCCAGCGCCCACCGTGACGCGTGCGACCGGCTTGCCGGATACAGGGCCGCCCTCACCGACGCCGGGTTGAACGTCATTCCCGAACTGATTCTGGAAGGCGACTTTCTGGAGTCGTCGGGATTCATGGCTGCTACCCGCCTTTTCGAGGGCCGCGAAGTCTTCAGCGCCATTTTCGCCGCCAACGACCAGATGGCCTACGGCGCACGCCTGGCGCTTCACCGCAAAGGCGTGCGCGTTCCAGATGACATTTCCCTCGTGGGTTTCGACGATCTTCCAAGCTCTACGTTCTGCACCCCCCCGCTGACCACCGTTCGACAGCCTACCTACGACCTGGGTATAGCCGTGGCGGGCAGTGTACTTCGTATGCTTGCCGGTGAACGTCCCCGCTTACCCCACATCGAACTTCAACTCGTCCTTCGTGAATCCACCGCGTTGCTGCGGCCCGGATTGCCTTAGCCTGGGAGGTCATCAACCGCCGAGTTCGCTCTGAGCCCTGTTTTTTGAAAGCGTTGTCAACTTCAAACCACTTCTGTCTCCCAAGGAGAAAGCCATGAAAAAAGGAATCCTCGTTCTGACCACCCTCGCCCTCGCCTCCAGCGCGTTCGCGCAGCGCACCACCATCACGGTGGGCGCCTTCCCCGATCTTGACAGCGTGGTGAAAGCCGC
This sequence comes from Deinococcus peraridilitoris DSM 19664, assembly GCF_000317835.1. Lineage (NCBI taxonomy): Bacteria > Thermotogati > Deinococcota > Deinococci > Deinococcales > Deinococcaceae > Deinococcus > Deinococcus peraridilitoris. The sequence continues at coordinate 1,091,030 of NC_019793.1, forward strand.
CATTCCCGGTTTTCAGAAAAAGTTCCCCAACGTTGACATCAAGATCACCGCGCTGCAGTACGCCGACCACCACACCGCGCTGACGACCGCTCTTGCGACCGGCAGTGGCGCGCAGGATGTCGTGGCAGTCGACTTCGGCTACGTGGCCCGCTTCGCGGAAGGCGGCGGTCTCGAAGACCTCGCCAAGGCTCCCTACAACGGCAACAGCCTCAAGAGCCAGTTTCAGGCTTTCACCTTTCCGCAGGCCACCCACGAAGGCAAGCTCGTGGCCATTCCCACCGACATCGGCCCCGGCACCATGTACTTCCGCACCGACATGCTCCAGAAAGCCGGCGTGAAGCCCACTGACCTGAACAAGAGCTGGGACGCCTACATCGAAAACGGCAAGAAGGTCGTCGCCGCCAACCCCGGCAGCTTCCTGATTCCCGACGCCACCGAAGTCGCGCAGATCATGATGCGCACCAACATTCCTGCCGGTCAGGGCCTCTTCTTCGCCGCCGACGGCAAGGTGCTCGTCGGTTCCGACAATCCCCGCTTCATGAACGCGTGCGTCAATGCCAAGCGCGTACGTGACGCGAAGCTCGACGCCCGCGCCGGGGGTGCCTTCAGCCCCGAGTGGACCACCGCCTTCCAGAAAGGCAACCTCGCCACCGAATTCAGCGGCGCCTGGCTGACCGGCCACATGCAGAACTGGCTGGCCAAGGACTTCGCCGGCAAATGGAACGTCCAGCAGCTGCCCGGCAACACCTTCGCCTCGTGGGGCGGCTCCTTCTACGCCATTCCCACCCAGAGCAAGAACAAGCAGATGGCCTGGGAGTTCATCAAGTACCTCACCACCAACAAGGACCAGCAGATCCTGGCGTTCAAGACCACCGGCGCCTTCCCAGCACTCAAGGCCGCCAACACTGCTCCCCTCTTCAATGAAGGCGTGCCGTACCTCGCCAACCAGAAAGCCCGCACCCTGTGGCGCACCGCGGCCAACAACATCAAGGCCCTGGAAGTCAACAAGCTCGATCCCGTCGCCGACGAGATCGTGCTGACTGCCCTGGGCTCGGTGCTCGACGGCAGCAAGGACTGCGCCAGCGCCCTCAACGAAGCCAAGACCCTCATCGAGCGCCGCGCTCGCCGCTAACCCTTAGCGACTGCGCCCGAGGGGAAATCCCCTCGGGCGTTTCAGGAGTTCTCGTGCAAGCTCACGCGCCCCGTCCTCGTGAACGTCTGTCCACGGCCGCACGCTGGAACAACTTTCAGCGAAAATACGCGCCATACATCTTCATCAGCCCATTTTTCATTCTGTTTCTGATTTTCGGGCTGTTCCCGATTGTGTTCATGTTCTACCTGTCGTTCCAGTACTGGCAGCCTTCGGCCGGGCTGGGCACTATGGAATACGTCGGGCTTGAGAATTACACGGATAACCTCACTGACCCGGCGTTCTGGAGTTCGCTCAAACACACCTTGTCGATGGCGCTGATGTCGGGGATACCACAGCACCTGATCGCCATTCCGCTGGCGTTTGCCATCAACACCGGCCTGAGCCGTATCAAGGGACCCCTCACCGCGGTGTACTTTCTGCCGTACATCACCTCGGTCGTGGCGATCTCGGTGACGTTTTTCACGCTGTTCAGCTGGCAGTACGGCGCCGTCAACGCTGCGCTGAGCTCCCTGCACACCCTTCCCCTGATCGGCGGACTTTTTCCGGCCGAGAAGATCAACTGGCTCGGCGAACGGGCGTTCATTCAGCCGGCCATCGCCATGGTCGTCGTGTGGCGTTTCACGGGCTGGAACGTGGTGCTGTACCTGGCCGGTCTGCAGGCCATCCCCAAGGACCTGTACGAAGCCGCTGCCGTTGATGGCGCTACCAAATTGAGACAGTTCTGGCATATCACCCTGCCGCTCCTGCGTCCCACCATCTTCCTCGCCGTCACCCTCACCTTGATCGGCAACCTGCAACTTTTCGAAGAGCCTTTTATCCTCACCAACGGCTCGGGTGGCCCTGGCCAGATGGGCACCACGGCCGTGATGTACATGCTGCGCACCTACCAGCAGTACAACGAGGCCGGACTGGCCGCCGCCATGGCCTGGCTGCTGTTCGTGGTGATTCTGGTCCTGACGCTCATCAACAACCGCATTTTCGGCCGCAGCGGCCTGGCAGGGAGAGACTGAATGGCCCTTACCGCACCCAAGACGCGCACTGCGCGCGCGCGCGGCTCATCCCGGCCCCTTTCGCGCGCCGGAGCGTACTTCCTGCTGGCACTGGGAGCCCTGCTGACCCTCGCTCCTTTCTACTTCATGTTCGTGTTCGCCACGCACGACCGCTCTGCCATCTTCTCGGCCTCACCGCCGTTGTGGTTCGGCAGCAACCTCGAGACCAACTACAACAACCTGCTCGAACGCGTTCCCTTCTGGGGCGCCTTGTGGAACAGTTTGTACCTCGCGGTGATGTCCACCGGAACCACCCTCTTCTTCTGCTCGCTGGCCGGTTTTGCGTTTGCGATGTACGACTTCAAGGGCCGGGAGTTTCTGTTCGGCATCGTGGTCGCCACGCTGCTCATTCCCACCGCGCTCAACATCGTGCCGTTCGCGCTGATCATGCAGGCGCTCGGCTGGATCGACACACCGCGCGCCTTGTGGATTCCCGGCATGGCGAGCGCCTTCGGGATTTTCCTGATGCGTCAGTACATTGGCAGCGCCATTCCACGCGAGCTGCTGGAAGCCGGGCGCATCGACGGCGCCACCGAGTTCGGCATTTACCGTCGTATCATCCTGCCGCTGTGCGGTCCGGCCCTGGGCACTTTGGGCCTCGTGACCTTCATCGGTTCGTGGAACAGCTTCGTCGGTCCGCTGATCATCTTCCGCTCCACCGAAACCTTTACCGCCCCCCTACTGCTGCGCAGCCTGCAGGCCGTGGCCAACACCGACTGGGGCGCCCTCATGGTGGGTGTGGTCATGACGGTCGTGCCGCTGCTGATCATCTTCGCGTTCGCCTCCAGGCAACTGATCGAGGGCCTCACCTCGGGTTCGCTCAAAGGCTGATGGCGTGCTCAGATTCCGTATTGCCAAGATTGCCGTGCTCAGCGCGTTTTTAACACCCGGTGTGCTCCATGCTGGCAGCAGCCTCGCGCTGCAAAATCCGGCGACGCTGACCCTGCAGGAAGCTCAGGGGACTGCAATCAGGCCACTGGCCGTGGGCGGCTTCAACTTCGGCAACTGGATGCCGGTCGTCGAAGTGCGCAGGGAAGTGGCTTCGGTCGCGCCGACCTCGCTGCGCTTTCCGGCCGGCAATTTCGGTGACGACAACGACCTGACCGAGGACGCGCTGCGGGCTTTCAAAGCCCAGCTGGCGCTGTTCAGTCCGCAGCCGACGGTGCTGTTGCAGACTCGGGTGTTCTCCACCCGTGAGGGAGCGCGCAACCGCCCGGAGGACGCCGCCGCCGCTGCCCGCGACGCCAGGGCGTTGGGGCTGAAGGTCGCCTACTGGGAAATCGGCAATGAGCCCGACCTGTACGCCACCAACCGTGGTGACCCCAGCTGGACGCCTGAACGGTACTGCAGCGTCTTTCGCGCTCAGCGCGAAGCCATTCTGAAAGTCGACCCGAACGCCCGATTTGCCGGCCCAGGCGTGTCCGGGGCAGAAGCGCGCCCCGGCGAAACCCCGCGCCGGGAGGTTTTCCTGAAGGGCTTCGTCAAAGCCTGCGGTGACGTGGTCGATTTGCTGACCTGGCACGAATATCCCACCGACGGCAGCAAGAGCGACCAGGAAGCGCTTGCGACGGCCAGTGCCGTCACGAACAACGCCGAGCGTTTTCGCGCCCTCCTGAAAGATTCACAGGCCAATCCGCTGGGTCACACCCGCGAAGTCAAGCTGGGCGTCACCGAGTACGGCCTGTCGTGGCGTTCGAACAACGCGCGCCACCTCGCCGATCAGGTCGGCGCGCTGTGGGCAGCCGAGGTAACCCTGCGCCTGGCGAAAGCGGGCGTGGACGTCACCAGCTACTTCGCGCTGCTCGCCACCGGCGGGCACGGACTGCTCGACCTCGCCGGCTTTGCGCGTCCCAGCCTGTACGCCTTCAGGCAGCTGCAGCACTTCAAAGGTGAGTGGCTGCCCATTCGCGCCAGCCGGGACAACCTCTGGACACATGCCGCCCGTGACGGCAAGCTGCTGCAGGTTTTCGTGACCAACACCGACACGGCCGGGCAAGCGCTCGCGGTGGAGCTGCCCGGCTATCAGCTGATCGGCGCCAAGACCTTCACCGAGCAGATTGTCGAAGACGAATCAGACCTGATCAGACATCCGCTGGAAAGCACCCTTTCTTTGCCGGCGCGCTCCATGACCCGCCTGGCCTACAAACGCCAGAGCACTCCCTGAATCGTTTCACTTCGCTCCCTTTGCTTTCCATCCTGTTCAATTTGCATTCGAGGACCTCATGACCATCAGCAAGCAAGACTTCCCCGCCAACTTCATTTTCGGTGTCGCCACCTCCTCGTATCAGATCGAAGGAGCGACCCGCGAGGATGGACGCGGCGACAGCATCTGGGACACCTTCTGCCGCGAGCAGGGCCGTGTCAGCGACGGCACCAGTGGTGACGTGGCCTGCGATCACTACCACCTCTGGGAAAGCGACCTCGACCTCATCAAGGCGATGGGCGTGGACGCCTACCGCTTCTCGGTCGCCTGGCCGCGTGTGCAGCCGGACGGCAAGGGAGCGATCAATCCCAAGGGCCTGGACTTCTACGAGCGTCTGGTCGACGGCATGCTGGAGCGTGGTCTGAAGCCCTACCTGACGCTCTACCACTGGGATCTGCCGCAGACCCTGCAAGACGACGGCGGCTGGGTGAACCGAGAAACCGCCTACCGCTTCGCCGAGTACGCGCGTGTGGTCGCCGAGCGCCTGGGAGAGCGCGTGGCAAGTTACGCCACCCTCAACGAACCGTGGTGCAGCAGCATCCTGAGCTACCAGATCGGCGAGCACGCTCCAGGTCTGCGCGACCGCAAACTGGCGCTGGCAGCTGCACACCACCTGCTGCTGGGACACGGCGAAGCCGTTGCGGCCATGCGCTCGGTGGTGCCCGCCTCTGATCTCGGCATCGTGCTGAACCTGCAGCCTGCCTATCCGGCCTCGCAGGCGCCCGAGGACGTCGCCGCCGCCCGTTTTGCCGACGGTACCTTTAACCGCTGGTTCATGGACCCAATCTTCCGCGCCGAGTACCCGCAAGACATCTGGGATGCCTACGGCGCCGACGTGCCACAGGTACAGGACGGCGACCTGGTGCGCATCGCACAACCCATCGATTTCCTGGGCGTGAACTACTACAGCCGCAGCGTCAACGGCGCGAGCGGCAACGTGAAACCGGACGAGTCGAGCTACACCCACATGGGCTGGGAAGTCTATCCGCAGGGACTGACCGACCTGCTGGTGCGCCTGAACGAGGATTACACCCTGCCCCCAATGTTCATCACCGAGAACGGCGCGGCTTACCCCGACGAACTGCAAGGCGAAGGCGTACACGACACCGAGCGCGTCGAGTACTTCAAGGCGCACCTGGGCGCCGTCGCGCAGGCTGTCAAGCAGGGCGTCAACATGGGCGGCTACTTCGCCTGGAGCCTGATGGACAACTTCGAATGGGCCTGGGGCTACAGCCGGCGCTTCGGCCTGATCTACGTGGATTACGACAGCCAGCGCCGCGTCTGGAAGGACAGCGCACGCTGGTACCGCGACCTGCTGCAACCCGTGGCCGTGGCGCAGTAAGGACCGGCAAGGACATTCAGTCATCAGTTCAGGTCGCGGGCGCGTTGTCGCCCGCGACCCCTTGAAGGAGACTCATGCGCATTCCCGTTCTGCTCGCCAGCCTGACCGTGACCCTGGCCGCCCAGTCCACCTCTGCCCAGTCCACCACTTCTCCGGCCGCCGCACCTCCCCTCCCCTACCAGGACCGAGCCCAACCGGTTGAAGCGCGCGTCGCCGACCTGCTGGCCCGCATGACCCTGACCGAGAAAATCGGGCAACTCACCCAGATCAACGTGACGCGGCTGATGGGACAAAACGAGTGGGACCGCGGGCCGCTCAGTGAGCGCTGGCTCGACGTGGTTTTGGGTGAGCATCAGGTCGGCTCGCTGCTCAGCGGCGGTGGAAGCGCGCCCGTACCGAACACGCCCGAAGCGTGGGCCAGAATGACCAACGACCTGCAACGCTACACCCTCACGCACTCACGCCTGAAAATCCCGCTGATCTACGGGGTGGACGCCGTGCACGGTCACAACAACGTCAAGGGCGCGCCGCTCTTTCCGCACAACATCGGGCTGGCCGCCACCTTCGACGTGAACCTCACGCGTGACATCAACGCCCTCACCGCCCGGGCGCTGCGCGCCACGGGCATCTCCTGGAACTTCGCGCCGGTCGCCGATGTCGGCCGTGATCCCCGCTGGGGACGCTTCTACGAAACCTTCGGTGAGGACCCGACCCTCACCGCTCAACTGGTCGTGGCCAGCGTGCAGGGCCTGCAAGGCGAAAAGCTGGGGCCTGCCACGGTTGCCGCCACCCTCAAACACTTCATCGGGTATTCGGTGCCGCAAAATGGACGTGACCGTCAGCCCGCCCAGATTTCACGCGAGTCATTGCAGCGCGTGCACCTGCCTCCCTTTCAGGCAGGCATGAAGGCCGGAGCGGCCACCGTCATGATCAACAGCGGCGCCTTGAACGGTGAACCTGCCCACAGCTCACGCGGCCTGCTGACCGAGCTGCTGCGGGAAGAACTGAAGTTTCCCGGACTCGCCGTGTCCGACTGGGAGGACATCGCGCGCCTGCAGACCGTTCACAAGACCGCGTCCACCTACCAGGACGCCGTCAGGCAGGCCCTCGGCGCCGGAATCGACATGTCCATGGTTCCCAATGACGCTCCAGCGTTCACCTCGGCGGTGAAGACGCTGGTGGAAAACGGCAGCTTGCCACTCGCGCGGGTGGACGAGGCGGTGCGGCGTGTGCTCGCCCTCAAGTTCGAGCTGGGACTGTTCGAGCAGCCTTACGTCGATCCGGCCGCGGCCGGGAGCGCGGTGACGGCAGGCCAGGACCTCGCCCTGCGTGCGGCGCGTCAGTCCATGACGCTGCTCAAGAACGATTCCGAGCTGCTTCCGCTGAAAGGACGCCGCAGCGTCGTGGTGGTGGGCCGACGCGCCGTCGACCCACGCTCGCAGCTGGGCGGCTGGTCGATCGGCTGGCAGGGCCTGCCCGAAAATGAGGACATCCCCGCCGTGACCGTGCTGGACGGCATGAAGCAGGTGCTGCCCAAAGGCACCCGGCTGACCTACAGCGAGGATCTGTCCGCCGCGCTGCCCGCGAACACCGACGCGATCGTGGCAGTGGTGGGCGAAGCGCCCGGCGCCGAGGGCGAAGCCGACAACCCTGGCCTCACACTGCCGCAGGAAGACGTCGCCCTGCTGCGCCGGGCCCTCGGCAGCGGCCGCCCGGTGGTGGCCGTGCTGCTCGCGGGCCGTCCGCTGCTGTTGCCCGACGACGTGCAACGTGGGCTGCGCGCCCTGGTGATGGCCTACCTGCCCGGCAGTGAGGGTGGACGGGCCGTGGCAGACGTGCTGTACGGCAACACCAGCCCGTCCGGCCGCCTGCCCTTTACCTGGCCCAAGAGTGTCTCTGCGCTGCCCATGATCGAGGGCGCCACACCGGGCCAGAATGCTCAGGCGCTGTACCCGTTCGGCACCGGCCTGAGCTACACCCGCTTTCAGTACGCCGGGCTGAGCGTCCAGGGCGCCGGTGCCCGGCAGACTGCGCAGGTCAGGGTCACCAATTCCGGCCAGGTCGCCGGTGGGCACACGGTGCTGGCTTTCGCGCGGCCCGCCTCCGGAGGGACGGCAGGCGGAGAGCGGCTTCTGGTCGGCTTTACGCGCGTGACGCTGAAGCCCGGCGAGACCCGCACCGTCGCCCTGCCGCTCGACCTGACTTCGCTCCGCGTCGCGGCTCCCGGCCAGGCAGTCCAGAGCGCCGAACTGAGCGTGGGCGAACTGCGCACAGCGCTGCCTACGCCCTGAACGGCGCGAAGCGGGCGGTCCATGTCCGCCCGTTACGCGCCGTTCAGGGCCCGCCACGCCCAGTAGGCCACCAGGATCAGTACGGCGAAGGTGAGCAGCCGCAGCACGATGCCCACCACGAAACGCAGCACGACAAAGGCAATCAGAATGCCGAGAATCCAGGGCAGCCACGGCGCGAGGGTTTCCATGTTGCTTCATGCTACGTGAAGCGGGTCGCTCCACCGCACGCTCCTCAGCATCGACGTTTACACTGGAACGGAAATTCTACGCCGGACGAAACCTATACCAGGCGAAATTTCATCCGGCGATCCATTCGGGAGGCCACAATGCGTATCACCTATTACGGACAGTCGGCGTTTCTGCTGGAGATTGGCGAACACACCGTCCTCATCGACCCGTTCATTCAGGGCAACCCGCGCTGCCCGGTCTCGCTGGAAGAACTGCTGGGGCGTTCGGTCGGCGCCGTACTCGTGACGCACGCGCACGGCGACCACTGGGGCAACACGCTGGACTTCGCCCGAGCGGGCGCCCTGGTGGTCGGCACTGCTGAAATAGGGAATTACGCGCAAAAAAACGGTGCCGAGCGGGTGGCTCCGGCCAACATCGGCGGCACCGTGCGCCTGCCGTGGGGCAGTGTGTACCTGACACCGGCGTGGCATTCGAGTTCTTTTCCAGACGGCACCTACGGTGGTATGCCGACGGGTCTGGTCATCGAAGCCGAGGGCAAACGCCTCTATCACGCGGGTGATACCTGCCTGTTCGGCGATATGCGTCTGATCGGTGAACGGGGCCTGGATCTGGCCATGCTGCCGGTCGGTGACAGCTACACCATGGGCCCCGAGGAAGCGGCGCGCTGCCTGGATCTGCTGCAACCCCGTCACGCGGTGCCGATGCACTACGCAACCTTTCCGCCGCTCTTTGGCGACCCGGAAGTCTTCGCGCAGGGCGCGCGTGAGCGTGGCGTGGAACCGCATGTGCTGCAACCGGGCGAGTCCTTCGAGCTGTAGGACATCAACCTGCAATGCCCGCTCGCGCGGGCATTTTTTCATGTCCTGGCCTGGCATTGCGTTAGACTGTTAAGTGGATGAAGATGCCATGAGCATCTCCTGAAAGGATCACCGTGACCAGCGCCGCGCCCATCACTGGCTTCTCCCTTCTGCGCCTGCTCGGGCGTGGCAACAGCGCCTGGGTTCATCTGGCCGTGGACGAACAGGGACGCCGGGTCGCGCTGAAGCTGCCGTTTCCCGAGACACTCGCCGATCCCGAAAGTGCCGAGCGCTTTGCCAACGAGGTACGCCTCAGCCTGCAGCTGCGCCACGAGCGTCTGGTGATCGGTCATACCGGCGTGGCGTTCGGTCCGGGCACCCACCTCGCCATGCGCTACTTTCCCGAGGGCACCCTCAGCCGCTGGCTGGAAATGGGAAAGCTCACCACATCCGAGTCGCTGGGCATTCTGGCTGACCTCGCGGGCGCCCTGACGTACCTGCACGCCCAGGGCGTGGTGCATCAGGACGTCAAGAGCCAGAACGTCTATCTGGACTCCGGACGCGCGGCGCTGGGTGACTTCGGCTCGGCCTACTTCACCACTCAGGGTGGCAAGACGGCAGGCAGCCCCTTTTACATGGCCCCGGAAATCTACCGCGCCGAGGGCAGCTCCCCGGCCAGTGACGTATACAGCCTGGGAATCCTGGCGTACGAGATGCTGACCCACGAGCGTCCCTTTCGCGGCTCGACATATGAGCAACTGATGGCCGCTCACCTGGCCAGCTATCCACGACCGCTGGTCAACCAGGCTCCCGAGGTTCCGCGCCCGTTGGCCCTGCTGCTCGAACGCGCCTTTGCCAAGTCGCCGCAGGAGCGGCCCGACGCGCCAACCCTGCTGCGGGCCCTGGAAGGTGCTTTGGGACGCGCCCCCGAGACCGGACCCTTCACTCCGGTCACCGCCGCTGCCAACCCGGTGGTCGTTGGCCGTCACGGTCCAACAACCCGGGGGGTCGGCGCGGCCAGCACCCTTTCCTCACCGGAAAAGCCCGACAGGGAAAACAAGCCCGCCTTCTGGAATCCGTTCAAGAAACGCTGAAGCTGAAGCGGATTGGCTCACCCCGGCGAGGCCGCGCTCACCCCGGCGGCCTGCAGGAGCCCGGACAGCCCGTCCTCGAAGCCGTCCAGCGGGGGCCAGCTTTCCAGAAAAGGCTGACCGCGCGTCACATCGTTCGGAACCACCACGACCTTCAGCCCGGCACGGTGCGCGGCCGTGGCCCCATGAAATGAGTCCTCGATGGCCAGCACTTCCTCGGAACGCAAGCCCAGCCGGTGCAGGGCCAGCAGGTACAGTTCAGGATCGGGTTTGACCTGGGCAACGTCGTCGCGGGTGGCGAGGACCTCGAACGTGTCGCCCAGACCGTGTTGCGCCAGCCAGCGGCTGATCCAGCTTCGGTCGCTGGAGGACGCGATTGCCAGGCGCAACCCAGCGTCCTGTGCCTGCAGCAGCAGGGTGCGCACGCCGGGCCGCAAGTCCGAAGCTTCGATGTCCGCCAGAATCGCAGCACGCAGGGGTTCGTACAGGGGCGCGCGCTCGTGTTCAGCCACTTCCAGCGCGGCCCACGGGTCAAAAGCGCCCCAGGTCCCCACACCCTGTTGCCACGCACTGAGTTCGAGTTCCCGTCCTCGCTCGGTGTAAAAAGCCTGCCAGCGGCGGAATTCCAGCGTCTCAGTATCGAGCAGGGTGCCGTCGAAATCAAAGATGAGCGCGCGCAACATGCCCCAGTGTAATCGCCCGTCCACGCCGACTTGCCGGTGGGGCGGGCGCCTCTTTGCAAGACCGGCCTGCCAGATGACGTGCACAACTCCCTGTTAGCATGGGCGGCATGCGCGTCGCCGTCGCCGATGTGGGCACCAACTCCTGCCATCTCCTGATCGCCGAGTCCCGTGGAAGCGGATACCGCATTCTCGACGCCCTGAAAGAACGAACCCGGCTGGGTGAGTACCTCTCGCAGGGACGCGTCACCGAGCAGGGTTACGTCCGCCTGGAAGAGGCACTGCGGCGCTTCAAGCAGCTGGCGCAGAGCGCGGGGTGTGCCGATCTGCGCGTGTACGCCACCTCGGCCATGCGCGAAGCCCTCAACGGAGGCGAGATTGCCGAGCGTCTGCGCACCTCGACCGGCGTGTACCCGCAGATCATCAGCGGCGAGCGGGAAGGCGCGCTGACGTACCTGGGCGCGGCTCACAGTGTCGAGTTCTCCGGCGACAACCTGCTGCTCGATCTGGGCGGCGGCAGCCTGGAGATCGCGCGCGGCGACGAGCGGGAGGCGCACACGGTCGTGAGCCTGCCGCTGGGCTCGGTGCGGATGCGTCTCGCGCACCTGCAGGCCGACCCACCCGGCGCGCGCGCCATCCGGGAACTCGACGCCACCGTGCGCGGCGCGCTGTTGCCACACCTCAAGACCTTCGCCCTCAGGGAAGACACACGCGTCATCGGTTCGAGCGGAACCTTCGAGGCGGTGGCCGGTATGTTAAGTGCCCGCGCAGGACACGGTGCGGGCGCACTGGGCGGCCCGGTGAACGGGTACAGCTTCCGGCTGGAGGAACTGGGCGCCCTGCTCGACGATTTGCGCAAGCTGAGCAGCGCCAAGCGCGCAAAGTTCCCGGGACTCGACAAGACGCGCACGGACATCATCGTGGCCGGGCTGGTGGTATTGCACGCCACCCTGAGCGCGCTGGGCGCGTCGCGCGTCACGGTGTCCGAGGGAGCGCTGCGCGAAGGAATGCTGGTCGAGTACCTCGCCCAGGAAGCCGAGTGGGAAGCGGGCCTGAGTGCCCGACAACGCAGCGTGCTGGAAGTGGCAGAGCGCTTCCGGATCGACCTGGCGCACGACCGGCAGGTGATGACGCTGGCACGCGACCTGTTCTCCCGGCTGGAAGGAGCCGGAGAAGCCTTCCCAGCCGAGGCACGCAGCCTGCTCACCGCCGGAGCGCTGCTGCACGAAATCGGCTTGATCGTCGCGCAAAGCAGCCACCACAAGCACGGTCATTACCTGACGCGCTTTGCGGGCCTGCGCGGATACGAACCCTGGCAGGTGGACGTGGTAGCGCTGCTGGTGCGCTACCACCGCAAAAGCCCGCCCAAATCCAGCCATCTGGAATTCACGGCCATCAGCCCTGAGCATCAGCGTCTGGTGGTGCGGCTCGCCGCCATTCTGCGGGTCGCTGATGGGCTCGACCGCTCGCACACGCAGGGCGCGGGCATCACGGCCCTCGGGAAACATGGCAAGAACTGGACACTTCAGGTGACGAACGCCACCGAACTCGACTTGCACGGCGCGCGTGAAAAACGTGACATGTGGGAAAGTGCGTTTGGCCCCCTGCACATCGAGGGTTGAAGACCCTGCCCGGGCGCTCCTCAGCGCATCAGCAGCCAGTTGGCGATGAGAAAGTAGATCGCCACGCCACTGATGTCGGCCAGCGAGGTCACCAGCGGTGCGCTCGCCGTGGCCGGATCGAGCTTGAGACGCTGCAGCACGAAGGGCAGCGACACGCCGATCAGGCTGCCGACCACCACGACCAGCAGCATGGTGGACGCCACCACCAGCGCCACCATCGGCCCACCCCGGTAGAGACCCAGCAAGGACACCGCCAGCCCCATGGTGAGGCCGATGGCCCCCGAGACCAGCAGTTCGCGGCCCAGCAGACGGCCCCAGTCCCCTGGCCGCACGTCGCCGGTCGCCATGGCCCGCACCATCAGGGTAGAGGCCTGCGCACCCGCGTTGCCGCTCGACCCGATCAGCAGCGGCAAAAACACCACCAGCGACACGACCTGCGTAATCACGTCCTCGTACTGGCTGATGATGGCCCCCGACAGCAGGTTCACGAACACCAGCACCACCAGCCACCCGACGCGCTTGCGGTACAGCTCCCGTCCGCCGACCCGCCCGGCGCCGCCTTGCAGCGGCTCGACCGCGCCGTAGCGCTGGAAGTCCTCGGTGGCTTCCAGTTCGGCGATGTCGATCACATCGTCGAAGGTCACCACGCCCAGCAAGGCGCCCGCGTCATCCACGACCGGCAAGGCCTCCAGGTCGTAGTCGGCCATCAAATTGACGGCTTCCTCGCGGTCGGCGTGTGCCGAGAGGCTCACGAAGCGCCGGTCCATGATGCTCTCCACGCGCGCCTGCGGCTGGGCCAGCACGAACACCCGCAGCGCCAGCGCGTCTAGCAGCACACCATGCTCATTCTCAACGTAAATGACGTTGACGGCCTCGCCGGGCACATCCCGCAGGCGCACGAAGGCCAGAGCCTCCTCGACCGTCCACTCGGGACGCACGGCCACAAAATGCGGTGTCATCACCCGGCCCACGCTCTGCGGCGGGTAGCCCAGCAGCTCACGTGCCTGCACGAGGTCCACCGGGCTGAGCAGTTCCATCAATTCCCGCACGACCCTGGCAGGCAGTTCTTCGAACAGCTGCGTGCGGTCATCCGGGTCGAGTTCGGCCAGCAGGGCGCGGGTTTCGCTCTCCGTCAGCGCGCCGAGCAGCGCACGCTGCTGCTCGGCGTCCAGATAGGCAAACACGTCCGCCGCCAGGGTGGGCGGAAGCAGACGGTAGAGGAGCGCCTGCCGGGGTGCGCTCAGGTCTTCCAGCACCACGGCCACTTCGGGCGCGGTGAGGGTGACCAGGTGCGCCCGGGCCTCGCCCAGCTGTCCTTCTTCGATGAGCTGCACCATCGACCGTTTCGGGATGAGGTGCTGTTTCATGCTACTCGCGGCGCGTCTGGGCCGCGGCCCGCGCAGGATGAGGCGCGGCCTCTTCCTCGGCGAGTCCCAGCGCGTTCCATTCGTCGGCGCCGGGCCGCTCGAGCCTGGGCGGCAGGCCACGCAGGTACGCGGCGTTGGCGATGATGTAGGCGCTCAGCGGCGTGGTCAGAAACTGAAACGCCAGAATCGCCAGCACGCGCGCGGCCACCTCCACTTCCGCGAACTCGACGATGGCGCCGATAAAGATGCCCGCCGAACCCAGCGTCACCAGCTTGCTCGAAGCGTGCAGGCGACTGTAGAGATCCGGAAAGCGCAGCACGCCGACGGCGGCGGTCAGCACGAAGAACGCGCCCAACAAGATCGGCAAGTCGCGCGCCCACACGAACGTGTCGTTCACTTCATCACCCGCCCCAGCAGCAGAAAGCGCGCCAAGGCAACCGTACCCAGAAAGCCCAGCAGCGACAGCACCAGCGCCGCGTCCAGAAACGATGCGAAGCGTTCACGAATGGCAAGCAGCACGAACAGCACCACCAGATTCACGCTGAGAAAATCGAAGGCCATGATGCGGTCTCCCCAGCTGGGGCCGCGCAAAACGCGGTAAGTGACGAGCACGGTGGACAGCGCGACCACGACGAGCGCAATATTTACGGCGAGCATGGATCTCCTTGGGCGTCAGCCTGACAGGTAACTTACTTCAGAAAGGGCAGCAGGCGGTCTTCGACGTTCTGAATGGACGTTCTCGCGGCGTCCAGCGTGGGCAGGCCGATGGCGTGCGCGTACAGAAACTTGCGGTCCGGCGAGACGCCCATCGCGACAGTGCCCGGCAGCAGGGTGATGGCGGCGGCCAGAAAGGTGATCGAGCTGTCGTCCTGGAGGCGCAGGGGCACCGCGACGATCACAGGCTGCAGATTCGGTTGTGGCCGCAAGGCGAACAGGGCAACCTGCACGTTCGCGACGGCCAGCTCGCGCAGAAAGAAGAACACGAAGGACAACGCGGCGCCCGTGCGGGACACGTAACGGTCGCCGAGCACGCCACGAAAGAGGGCCACCACTCCGAAGCCCAGGGCGTACCCGACCACCAGGTTGCGCAAATTCACGTCCCCGAGAAACAGGGCCCACGAGAAGGCCAGCACCACGTTGAGCAGCAGCCCACTCATGGCAGCACCTGCCGGATGTAATGCGCGGGCTCCGAGAGTTGCCGTGCCACGATGCTGGACGCGCCGTACAGGGGCTGGGCGAACACCGCGAGCAAGGTCGTGAGCAGTACGGCCAGCACGGCGCCGATGGTCGTGCTGCGTGCCAGCACCGGTACATTCTCCAGGCACACCCGGCCCCAGAAAAATCCCCGCCAGATCGAGATCAGCGCGATCAGGGTCAGCAGGCTTGCCAGGATCACCGCGCCGACTGCCAGGTGGGCGAGCAGCCCGCCTACCTCCAGACCCGAGCGCACCAGGGCGAATTTGCCGATGAACCCGGCCGTGGGCGGCAAACCCACCATGCCGAGCAGGCCGACCAGAAAACCGGCGGCCAGCCACGGACTGTTTTCGAGTACGCCGCCCAGCCGTACCTGCTCGGTGCGGCTCAGGTGTTCGGCCACTCCCGCCACCGCGAAAAGCGCGAAGGTGACCAGCACGCTGTTCATGGCGTAGTAGACCGTGGCGGCCAGAGCACTTTCCGAGCGCAGCCCCAGACCGAAGGCCAGATACCCCACCGAGCTGATGACGGTAAAGGAGAGAATCGAGCGCCAGGTGCGCTGCGAAATGGCGCCCAGCGCGCCCACCAGCACGGTCACGCCACCGAGCATGAGCAGCACGGCGTGCGTCACCTCACCTTCGGCGGAGAACACCGTGCTGAACATGCGGATCAGCGCGTACACGCCCACTTTGGTCAGCACTGCCGCGAAGAACGCGCTCACGGCCGCCGGTGGTTCGGGATAGCTGGTCGGCAGCCAGAAGGACATCGGAAACAATGCGGTTTTGGTCGCGAACACGGCCATCAGCAAAAACGCCAGCGCCGTCACGGTGGCGTTCGGCCCAAGTTCGGCGCTGCGTTGCGCCAGCTGGGCGAAGTTCAGGGTTCCCAGCACGCCATAGGTAAAGCCCGCGCCGATCACGAAGAGGGCCGAGGCAATCAGGTTGTACACCACGTACCGGAAGCCTTCACGCAGCTGTCCGACGTCGCTGCCCAGGGTGATCAGCGCGTACGAAGCCACCAGCATTACCTCGAAGGCCACGAACAGGTTGAAGAGGTCACCCGTCAGAAAGGACAGGTGCACTCCGGCAAACAGAAAGTGCAGCAGCGAGTGATGACCGAAGCGTTCACGGCGCACGTCGGTGGAGCCACGCGAGTACAGCACGGCCAGCAGCGCGGCGACGGCAGACAGGGTCACCATCAGGGCCGAGAGGCCATCCGCCACGATCTGAATTCCCCACGGAGCGGCCCAGCCTCCCAGACTCGCCACCGGGTACTCGCCGCGCAGAGCCGCCGGCAGCAGCAGCGCGCTGCAGGCGAGCGTGAGAATTGCCGTGCCCAGTGAAATGACGAAGCGTGCCCGACTGCCTCGCACCAGCAGCAGCACGATGGCCACGAGCAGGGGCAGCAGCACGGGCAGCAACACCAGGGAAGCGCCGGGAATCATGACTGCTCCCGCAGAGGACCGACCACAGGTTCCTCCGGTGTGGTGAGCCGCGTTGAGCTGAGCTCCTCGGGATTGGTGGGATGTTCGGGGTCGGCGCGCAGTTCCGGCAAGGCTTCGAGTTCGTTGAGTTCATCGTCGAATCCCGCGACGTCATCGCGCCCGGTGGCCTGGTAGGTGCGCACGGCCAGGGTCAGCAGCAGTGCGGTCGTGCCGAAGCCGATCACGATGGCCGTCAGAATCAGCGCCTGCGGCAAGGGATCGACGTAGGGTCCGCGGATGCTCAACAGCGGTGGCGCGGCCGCACTCAGGCCACCCGCACTCAGAATGGCGAGGTTGGCGGCGTAAGCGACGAAGGTCAGGCCCAGCACCAGACGTAAAATGGTGCGTGACAGCGTCAGGTACACGCCGACGGCAGCGAGAATGGCGACCACCAGGGCGAACAGAATTTCCATCAACGCTCTCCTTGCGAACTCTGGGAACGCGCGTCATGAGCATTATGACGCGCTTCACCAAGCCGGGCGGCGTCCGCGTCCCGTGGTGTTTCGGTGGGCCGCACGAGCGCAAGGTTGCCGATCACGCTCATCGTGGCCCCCACCACGACGATGTACACGCCGACATCAAACACGAACGCGGTGGCCCATTCGAATTCCCCGATGAAGGGCGGCGAGATATAGCCGTAAGCGCTTTTCAGAAAGGCCGAGCCGAACAGCAACGGAACGAGCCCGGTCAGGGCAGCGACTCCCAGCCCCCACGGCAACAGCACGAGTGGATTGAACAGCGTGACGGCTTTTCCGAACGCGACCCGGTGAAGAATCATGGCAGCGCTGGTGATCAGACCGGCGATGAAGCCGCCGCCGGGCTCATTGTGACCACGCCACAGCATGTGCAGCGAGAACAGCAGCACGAGGTAGAACACAGCCCGCGCGACCGTCTGCAAGATGGGGTCGTGTTCCTGCAGCGCTCCTTGAGGCGCGCCGCCTTCGGGACGGCTCACGCGCGTCCTTTCAGGCGCACCAGCGCGAACACACCCACGGCCACGATGGCCAGCACCGCGATCTCACCCAAGGTGTCAAATCCACGAAAGTCGACCAAGATGACGTTCACGACGTTCTTGCCCCCGGCCTCCTTGTAGGCGTTCTCGATGAAGTAGGGCGAGATGCGTTCGGCCAGCGGACGCTGGGAAGCCAGCACGAACGCGAACACCGCCGTTCCCACGCCTGCCGAAATCAGGGTGTCCCACACCGGCTTGCCCTGCCCGCGCGGAAAGCGCCGCATGGGGGGCAGCAGGCGCAGCACCAGCAAAAACAGAATCACCGTGACCGCCTCGATCAGCAGCTGCGTGAGGGCCAGGTCGGGCGCACGCATGGCGAGAAAGGCGGCGGCCGTACCAAAACCCGTCAGGCCAGTGAAAATAATGGCGCTGATACCGTCACGCGCAAACAGCGCACCGAACGCACCGGCAATCAGCAGCAGCGCCACTGGCACGAACACCATGGGCACTTCCGAGAGCTGCGCAGGCCACACCATGCCGGCGCGCCACAGACCGTATCCCACCAGCCCCACAATGAAGGTCAGGGTTAGGCGCAGCTGATCGGGCAAGGTCAGGCCCTGCGAGGCGCCCGTGAAGCGGATCGCCAGGCGGTCGAGGCCGCGCAGAGAAGCGTAATAGAGCATGTTGACGTTGCCCAGCTGTTCGATGCGCTCCTGCACCACGTCGATCGGGCCACGCTGCCAGAAGATCAGCGCGCCCAGTCCCCAGGTCAGGAGCGACATCACCAGCGCCGGACCGATGCCGTGCCACAGCACCAGGTGATCGGAAACGTCCGTGAAGCCCAGTGCGGGCGCCGCCAGGCGGGTGACCGCTTCGGCCGTGAAGGGCGCCAGCCCGAACACGACCGTCAGGGCGGCCAGCGGGATCATCGGTCCCCACAAGGCAGGTTTGGCTTCGTGCAACTCCGCCACTTTGGGCGCGCGCAGCGGACCGAAAAAGACGGTCAGCAGCTTCAGGCTGTAGGCCAGCGTAAAGGCGCTGCCCACCACTGCGATCAGCGCGGGCAGCCAGCCGACGTGGTACATGTTCTCGAAAAAGAGTTCTTTGGAGACAAACCCCCCGAAAGGCGGCAGTCCGGCCATCGAGAGCGCACCCAGGACTGCCACGGCGAAGGTGACCGGCATGACCCGCCGCAGCCCGCCGAGCTGGTGCAGCTCACGGGTGTGCGCGCCGTGGTCGATGATGCCGACGACGTAGAAGAGCGCCGCCTTGAACGCCGCGTGGTTGATCAGGTGTGCGGTTGCGGCAAAGCGCGCCGCGGGGTCGTTCAGGCCGTACAGCGCAACCAGGAGTCCCAACTGCGACACCGTCGAGTACGCCAGCAGCGCCTTGAGGTCGGTCTGACGCAAAGCAAGGTAAGCGCTCCAGAACAGCGTCGCGAGGCCCACGGTCACCGTCAGGGTGGTCCAGAGGGGCACCATGAACAAAAAGCCCAGCTTGGCAATCAGGAACACCCCGGCCTTTACCATGGTGGCCGAGTGCAGAAACGCCGAGACGGGCGTGGGGGCTTCCATGGCCGTGGGAAGCCACAGGTGAAAGGGCAGCTGCGCGGACTTGGTGAAGGCGGCCAGCAGCACCAGCAACAGCGCGGGGGTAAAGAGCGGGCTGGCGCGCAGGGCGCCCAGATCGATCTCGGAAAGGTTGGCACTCCCGCCCGCGCTGGCGATCATGGCGACCGCGGCCAGCAGCGCCAGACCACCCCCTCCAGTGACCAGCAGCGCCTTGACGGCCCCGTCACGCGACGCGCCCCGGTGGTGCCAGAAACCGATCAAGAGAAAGCTGGTGATCGAGGTCAGCTCCCAGAAGCCGAACAGCAAGACCAGGTTTTCAGCCAGCACCAGGCCCAGCATGGCGCCCGCGAAGAGCATCAGATAAGAAAAAAAGCGCGAGAAGTTCTCCTGGTACAGGTACGCTATGGCGTACAGGCTGGTGAGCACGCCGATCACGGCGATCAGCAGCGCGAACAGCAACGAGTAGCCGTCAAGCCGGAAGGCCACCTCCAGCCCGATCTGCGGAACCCACGGCCAGGCTTCACGCCACACGGTGCCGCCCGCGGCCTGAGGTGCGCGCAACACCAGGGACAGCGCCGGAAGCAGCGAGAGGACGGCGATCCACCCCACGCCACGCCCAAGCCTGGGGCCCACCAGGGTGGCCAGCACGGCCCCCAGAAACGGAAAGAGAACGGCGAGGGCCGTCATGACGTGCTCCGTTGAAGCGGGGCCGTCAGCGCGTGACCGCTCACGTGCGCACCGTCAGCACGGGCACGGTGGCTTCCCGCACGACACGCTGCGCGACCGAGCCGAACAGCAGCCCTTCCAGACCCCGCCGTCCAGCCGTACCCATGACGATCAGGTCGTGCTGCGCGGCGTGCTCCAGAATTTGCGAAGCCGGCTCGCCCTGAGCGACGGTTCCGCCGCCCAGACGGTCCAGACGTTCACGCGCTTCGGCGGCCCACAGGCGGTCACGCTCACCCAGCGCCGCAGCGCTCGCGCCTCGCCGGGCAGCAGGAAAGGCCAGCGGGGTGTCCAGGGTGCCGCTTTCGACGACGTGCAGCAGGTGCACCTCGGCCTGTGGAAGTTGACGGGCCAGTTCGGTGGCGCGCTTCGCCGCAGCGGAGAAATCCGTGGCGACCAGGGGGCGGCGAAACAGGCGCGACGGATCGTGATCCGCGTGCACTGTCAGCACCGCCACGGGAGATTCCCTCACCACCCGCTCGGCCACGGAGCCCAACAGAAAACGCTGCAAGGCGTTCTTTCCGGAGGTGCCCACGACCAGCAGATCGTACGCCCCAGACCCGGCCTGCTCCAGGGCCACGCTGGCGGGATCACCGGGGCTGACGATCACGTCGTCGCTGGTGTCAGCCCGGCGCAGCCCGACGTGCAACACCCGCACGCAGGCCGCCGGGAAATTCGATCGTACGCTCGCCTCTGCTGCCCGCGCAGCATTTGAGAAATCAGTGAGTACCAGAATCCGAGAAAACACGTCCAACCTCCTGAACTGCTCACGGCGCCTTATGGTGGCATGAAGCGCCGCCCAATGACACGTCCCCGATGCGGTGACCTTGCCCGCTCTGCCTGACCCGGCCACACGTCCGCCTTAGTGTGCCTCCCGAGCTTGACTGCGCCCTTCTGAGCACCACGCAGGGCTCACTCCGTTCATACGGCAAAGCGAAGCCTGATCGACAGGCTCCGCCAAGCCAGCTTATGAACGCTGGAGTCCGCCGCATGCGGCCAGTTGTGCCTGACAGCCTAGCAGCACGACGCGCCCGCGACCAGTGTGCGGGACTTCGCGGACACCGCGCGCTCTTCACGCGACGTTTACCCCACCGCCGACTTCGGTTGTGCCGCCGGTGGCAGGCTTCATCTCACTGCGGCACAATAACAGGCGTGAGCGCTCCTTCTGCCAATTCGTCTGTCAAACCTGATGCCGCAGGACGCAAGCTCCTGCAGGATCTGCTGTTCACCCTGATCATTCCCATCTCGGTCCTGAGCCCCAACCTGCTGGGTTCGGGCTTCAGCTTCGCCCGTGTGCTGGGCAGCTCCCCAAGCCTGAGTGGCACCGTGCGCGCCTATCTGCTCGCGGCACTCGTGCCGGTGGCCTACACTGCCTTCGATCTGCTGGTGCGCCGCCGCGTGAGCCCCATTGCGATCTTCGCGGGCGCCACCGCCCTTATCACAGGAGGTCTGGCCTTCTGGTTCGTGGATGGCGCACTGTACGCCTTCAAGGACTCGCTGCTGCGCTTTCTGATCGCGGCGCTGGCCGTGGTGTCGGTGTGGTTTCGCTATCCGCTGTTTCGCATCTTTCTGGATGCGTCCTCGCTGACCGCCAAAGCCGAGGAACGCCAGGCCCTGGGCAAGGTCATGACCCAAAGGACGGTCATCAAAGCCCTGGGCGCCGGTACGCTGATCTTCGCACTCGTGGAGGTCATTGCGGGCATCGTGAACTTCTTCGTGAACTTGCGCATCGTTACGGCACCTTTCGATACGCCCGACTTCAACGCACAGGTCGCGCAGGCCAACGCCGTGATGCGCCTGCCCTCGATCGTGATGTTCCTAATCGGCTTCGCGCTCGCGGGCTGGATCGTACAGCGCGCCGTCAACGCCCGCTACGGCAAGGGCGCCAGCCTGTTCGAGCCCGCACAGCTGGTCGACAAGGTCCGCGAGGACGAAGACCAGCCACACGGCGAGCTGTCCCGCACCTGAATAGTGGCAAACAGAAGCGCTCCCTGGCTCACCTCGCTGCTGAATGCTGCCTTTTCCGTTTCCTCGTTTCGGCATGGCTGCCTCGCTTTCTGTCCGGTTGGCGGACAGAGTGAGCGTGGCTTTGTGTTGCGCCTCCTGCGCCTCTTGCGACTCCTGAGCTAAGGTAAATCTGGTGAGACGATGGCTGGCCGCAAACACGAACCCCTCCGACTGCTCACCGTGCAGGAAGCCGCCAAACTGCTGCACGTGAGTGACGACACCGTGCGCCGCCAGATCAAGGAAGGCGCCCTCGAAGCCATCCGGGTACGCACGACGCCCACCGGGCGGGCTCAGTACCGCATCCCTACTGCAGCCATTGATCGCATCTTGGGAAACACAGCCCTACAACTGCACGAAGACGTGGATCCTTTCGAGCCCCTACGGCAAGCCTTCGCGCACCTTTCTGACGAGGAGCGCGAAGAGCTGATCGACAGTGCTGTGCAATGGGCGAAGGCACGCCGCGTTGTGCCTGAGGTCCAGCGCTCCCCCGCACTGTCAGAGCAGGCCCTGCGGGAGCGGTTCGCGAAGAGCCCCTTGCTGCAACTTGGGCGTAAGGATGAGCAGGACGAGCGTTGAAGGCATTGCGCCTCGTACCCGACGTCAACGTCCTTCTCAGCGGTTTGACCAGTCGGTTTGGTCCGTCGTTCGACCTGTATCAGGCGGCGCCTCGTTTTGAGGTGGTGTTCGTGCTCAGCGAGACGCACTTCACGGAGCTGGCCGAAGTGCTGACGTATCAGTCTGTACTCAACTTGGGTCAAGGAATCGTGACCCCATCGTTCGCGTTCCGGGCGGCATCAGAGCTACACCGAATCGGGGAGTACCACGAACAGGTGGAGCACCTGGACTGGCCGTCGTGCCGGGATCCGAAGGATTGGTACCTGCTCGATCTGCTTGTCGCTTCGGGGGCCGATGGCATTGTGACAAAGGACAAGCACCTCCTGCGCCTGCGTAACTTGCTGAATATTCCTGTTGTTGAGCCCAGGGAATTGACCGGACGGCTGAACCGCTAATTCGTCTGGCAGCCAAATCCCATTG
Source organism: Deinococcus peraridilitoris DSM 19664 (assembly GCF_000317835.1). Lineage (NCBI taxonomy): Bacteria > Thermotogati > Deinococcota > Deinococci > Deinococcales > Deinococcaceae > Deinococcus > Deinococcus peraridilitoris. Next base: position 1,113,779 of record NC_019793.1, read on the forward strand.
GTAGCGGCAGGGTAGCGGTAAGGGGCAAGAAGCCCTCCCTACTGACCAGTAGGGAGGGCTTCCGATGCTGAATTTGCCTACCGAGTGAACATCAACAAATTGAGCTTACCAACGGATGTCAACAGTGCCATAGCGCTCTTCCACTCTCTGTCTAATTTCATTACACAGAGCAGTCAAAGCTTCCGCGACTTCGGAGTCGGTCATATCGGCATGATCTTTGAACTGCTCATCGGACGATTGCATGAGCCATAGTTCCGCATCAGGGTCTCGGACCTCAGTACCCCACAACTTGGTTCGGGTAACGTCCTGAAGGGCGATTTGATCGCAGCGTAGACACAAGAAGAGCGGCATCAAGGGAGTGTGTCGCTCCAAGAAGCCGCTCTGGCTGATCCTACCAAGCTCGGCGAGGTCATCAAGCACCATCTGCCATTCCTACGCCGAGATACCCTGCAACGCCTCGCCGACGTCGTCACCGCCCTGATTCAAGCTCGCTCGACCAAGCACGCCCAGCTTGCCCTCCATCTGCCCGGCACAGTCGGTGCCGTCAGCAAGCTGCGCCGAGTCGAGCGCTGCCTACACGACCCTCAGCTCGATCGCGACGTTTTCTTGAAGCTCCTCGTGCCACTGCTGCCCGACGAGAAGCTGGTCATGACCATGGACCGCACGAACTGGGAACACGGCGAAGCCGACCTGAACCTCCTTGTGCTGGGCGTAGTGCTTGAAGGCTTCACCTTGCCCCTCGTGTGGATGGCCTTGCCGCACGGAGGTAGCAGCGACACCGGAGTGCGTGAGCGTTTGGTCGCTCAACTTCTCAAGGTCTTGCCCGCGAAGCGGTGGCGTGTTCTGGTTGCCGACCGTGAGTTCGTCGGGGCGGCGTGGTTCACGTTTCTGAGGCGGCGCGGCATCAAACGCTGCCTGCGCATCCGAGGTGACGCTCGGATCGACGACGTGCGGCTCGACGAGGGCTGGGGGTACGTGCAGCCCGGACAAGTGGTCGCGCTGCTCGAAAAAGCGAATGTGTACGGCAACGTCATGCAACTGGTCGTCACCCGCACCGACGCCGGGGAACTGCTCGCCCTGGCGACCGACCTGAAGATCGACGAGACGCGGGCGGTGTATCGTTTGCGCTGGACCGTGGAGTGTACCTTCAGCACTCAGAAATCCAGAGGCTTCGACCTGGAGGCGAGTGCCATGACCAGGCCGGATCGGCTGGAACGCTTGTTCGGGGTAGTCACGCTGGCTTTGGCATGGTGTTTGCGTGTCGGCGTGTGGTGTCACCAGCAGCGGCCCATCAAACGCAAAAAACACGGACGCCGTGCAGTGAGCCTCGTCAGGTACGGCCTGGAGCTTCTTTCCGCTTCTTTGCGTTGGGACACGAGTGACTGCCTGACACTTTTGGCGCTTGTCATGCAGCCTTTTCCCGCTCCAGCACACCACTCAATCCAAGTTGTGGGGTACTGAGGTCTCGGACAACCGAAAATATTGGATTGTCTTCAGTGTCAAGAGAATGGTATTGGAAATCAGCGGGCCTTCCATTACAGGATTGCGCAATCCAGTCCTGTAGTTGCAATAGCAACTCACCGACGGTGGCCGACTCATCGAACCACACCATTCCTCGCCTGGTCAATTTCAAGTTGGCCTCAAAATTATTTGGGAGTGAACCGGAGTAATCACGGTTATACCACTCAATATTTCCAATCTGGAAACCTACCTTTTTACTGGGAAGGCTGACCATACTCTCCAAGAACCTCCTCCCTCCGGATAACCCACAACCACCTTAACCTCAGTACCCCACATCTTGAGCTGAGTGCTGTATTGGAGCGGGAAAAGGTTGCATGACGAGGCTCAGGAGGATGGTTCGATCACTCGTTCCCCAGCGCAAAGCGGCAGCAAGGCGTTCCAAGCCGTACTTGACGAGACTCACCGCCCGGCGTCCGTGCTTTTTGCGCTTGATGGGCCGCTGCTCGTGGCACCATGTACCGATCCGCAAGCACCAAGCCATCGCCAGCGTCACTACGCCGACCAGCCGCTCCAACCGAGCGGGTTTGGTCATCGCACTCGCCTCAAGGTCGAACCCCCTCGATTTCTGCGCGCTGAAGGTGCTTTCTACCGACCACCTCAAGTGGTACACGCCTCTGGTCTCGTCGATTTTCAGGTCGGTGGCCAGGGCGAGCAGTTCACCCTCGGGCGTGCGCGTCACCACCAGTTGCATGACCTGACCGTAGATATTGGCTTTCTCCAGCAGGCCGACCACCTGTCCCGGCTCGACGTACGCCCATCCCTCATCGAGCCGCAAATCATCCACGCGGCTGTCGCCTCGAATGCGCAAACAGCGTTTCACACCCCGACGCCTGAGAAAGGCAAACCACTCCCGCCCCACGAACTCTCGATCAGCGACCAGAACGCGCCATTGCTTCGCAGGCAGCACCTTCAGCAGTCGAGCGACCAGACGCTCGCGTGTCCTGGTGTCGCTGCTGCCCCCATGGGGCAGGGCCGTCCACACCAGCGGTAATGTGAAGCCTTCAAGCACCACGCCGAGCACAAGGACGTTCAAGTCGGCTTCGCCGTACTCCCAGTTCGTACGGTCCATCGTCATGACGAGCTTGTCATCAGGGAGGAGCGGCAAGAGCAGCTTCAAAAAAACGTCCTGATCGAGCTGAGGGTCGTGTAGGCAGCGCTCGACGCGGCGCAGCTTGACTGAACTGCTGGCGTGTCCGGGCAGATGAAGTGCGAGCCGAGCGTGCTTGGTCGAACGCGCTTGGATCAGAGCGGTGACGACGTCGGCGAGGCGTTGCAGGGTGTCTCGGCGCAGAAAGGGCAAATGGTGTTTGAACACCTCGCCGAGCTTGGTAGGATCAGTCAGAGCGGCTTCTTGGAGCGACACACTCCCTTGATGCCGCTCTTTTTGCGTTTATGCCGCGATCAAATCGCCCTTCTGGACGTTACCCACTCCGAGTTGTGGGGTACTGAGCACCTTAACAGTGGTTTCGCCCTTTGTTCCAATGACTCGCCCCAAGTCGACCGTCATTGTGTACGATCTTGCTGAAACTTGGCCTGTTGCTCCAGAAACGTTGAGTATAAAAGCGGCATTCGGAGAATTTAGTGCTTCGGCAATGATTGCGTTCTGGTCATCCAACGTGTTCGCGGCGAACTTTGCCTACTTGCCTCCCGTAGTTGCAAGGTGCTTGACCTTGTCATATGTTCCGAGGTTCTTAGCAGCGTCGAACGCACCTTCGCTGGCTTGGCGTAGCGATACATCACAGTTGTGCACCAACCAGCCCTGAGTACCGACGAAGAAGGTATCCGCGACGGCGACGTCCAGGTTGTACATCGTCCGGGTTTCCTGGACCGTTTTGACGTACTTCACGACCCCGTAGGTGCCGTCGGCCTTCCTGATCTTATCCCCGACCTTGAGGTGGCCCGCACCGACCCAGTTGGCGTTCAGGTCCTCGTGCCCGATCGGCTTGGGCCTTGCTTCTCCGTCTGAACGCTCCGTGACGTAGAAGGGGTGCTCTGCCCCTGCCTTAAGGCTCCAGGGGAGGCAGCTGCCCGGTCATGAACGCCTGCTGCGCGCTGAAATCGCCGCTGAACTTGTGGTAGGTGCCGTCCTCGTCCAGCTGCCAGGAGCCGCGTTCGTCGCGCCACTCGATCTCGAAGCGTTCCAGCAGACGGTCACGGTGCTCCTCACGGCAGGCGGGCGCGATGACTTCCACCCGGCGGTTGAGGTTGCGGCTCATCAGGTCGGCACTGCCGAAGTACACCCCACTGCCCGAGAACGCGTACAGACGCGCGTGCTCCAGAAAGCGGCCCAGCAGGCTGCGCACCGTGATGTTCTCGGAAAGGCCCGGCACGCCGGGACGCAGACAGCACACGCCGCGCACCATCAGTTTGATCTTCACACCCGCCTGTGAGGCGCGGTAGAAGGCCGCGATCATGCCAGGATCGGTGAGCTGGTTCATCTTGGCGTGAATCCAGGCGGCCTCGCCACGCCCGGCCCGCACCCCTTCTTCGTCGATCAGGGCCTCGAGCTGCTCGCGGGCCGTGTCGGGCGCCACCAGCAGCGTGTGGTACTGGGCTTCGGCATATCCGGTGAGGTGGTTGAACAGGCTGCTGACGTCCTCGCCGATGTCGGTGTCCGACGTGAGCAGGCTGAAGTCGGTGTAGAGACGCGCGGTTCGCGGATTGTAGTTGCCAGTTCCCACGTGGGCGTAGCGTTTCAGGCCGCCACTTTCACGCCGGACGACCAGGGTCACTTTGGCGTGCGTCTTGAGGCCGGTCATGCCGTACACCACGTGCGCCCCGGCCCGCTCCAGCGCGCGCGCCCAGGCGATGTTGCGCTGTTCGTCGAACCGCGCCTTGAGTTCGATCAGGGCCACGACCTGCTTGCCGCGCTCGGCCGCCTTTTCGAGCACGTTGAAGAGCCGCTCGTCGCCGCCCGTGCGGTAGAGGGTCTGCTTGATGGCCAGCACGTCGGGGTCACTGGCCGCCGCCTCCAGAAAACGCAGCACCCCTTCGAAACTGTCGTAGGGATGGTGCAGCAGGACGTCCGCGCCGCGCAGACGGCTGAAGAGGTCGGCGTCGCCCTCGAGGTCCGGAACGTGCGGTGTGAAGGGCGCGAAGCTGAGGTCCGGGCGGCTCAGGCGCCAGGTCATGAAGTCCGCCACGCCCAGTGGGCCGTTCATTTCAAAGACATCCTCGTCGGAGATGTTCAGCCGGTCGCGCAGCAGTTCGCGCACGTCAGCAGGCATGTCACGGGTGATTTCCAGCCGCACGGCAGCCCCGAAGCGGCGGCGGCGCAAGCCTTCCTCGATGGTCTGCAGCAGGTCCTCGGCTTCTTCTTCCTCGAATTCGTAGTCGGTGTTGCGCGTCACGCGGAACACGAAGCTCGACTGCACGGTGCGTCCGCGAAACAAATGGTCGAGGTGCGCGGCAATGACTTCTTCGAGCAGCAGATACTGCCCGTCGAGTTCCACGAAGCGGCTCAGCACACCCACGGGAACTTTCACGCGCGCGAACTCCAGCTCGCCGTCGTCCGCGAGCGTCACCGCGAGGTTCAGGCTGAGGTTCGAAAGGTAGGGAAAGGGATGGCTGGGATCGACGGCCAGCGGCGTCAGCACCGGCTCGATCTGCGAGAGGTAGAGCTCACGCAGTTTGTGGCGCGCGGGCGCTTCCAGGTCGCTCACCTTCGCGAGCTTCACGCCTGCATCACGCAACTGCTCCACCACCGCGTTGAGCGCACGTTCGGTGTTACGCAGCATCTGGCGGGTTCGTTTGCGCACCGCCATAATCGTCTCGCCTGGCGTCAGGCCGTCGGGGCTTTTGGCCACCACGCCCGCGGCGATCTGGCGGTGGATGCCTGCCACGCGCACCATGAAGAACTCGTCGAGGTTGCTGCCCGCAATCGAGGCAAACTTCAAGCGCTCGAGCAGTGGATTGCGCTCCTGCTGCGCTTCGAACAGTACGCGTTCGTTGAAGGCCAGCCAGGAAAGTTCGCGGTTGAGAAAAGCGCTTTCCGGCAAGGCCTGCTCAGAGGAATGGGCCGTCAGGGTGGTCATGTCTGCGTCAAGCTTAATGAACGATTCCAAGAGAATGGTCAGGAAGCAGGGTGTATTTCCTTAGGCTGGCCGACCAAACGCGAGATGGACGGCGCTCAGCCGTCCACCTCAGTCACCTGCCCTCCGTTCAGCCGTCGAAACGCTTCATGACCAGCACGGCGTTCTGCCCTCCGAAGGCAAAGCTGTTGGACATCACCACGTCGAGCTTCTGCTCGCGCGGCTGGTGCGGCACGAAGTCGAGGTCGAGTTCCGGATCGGGATCGTCGAGGTTGATGGTCGGCGGAATCACCCCGTCCGAGAGGGCCTGCACTGCCGCAATGGCCTCAATGGCGCCCGCCGCGCCCAGCAGGTGCCCGGTCATGCTCTTGGTGGCGCTGATGGCCAGCTTGCGGGCGTGGTCGCCAAAGACCGCCTTGATGGCCTGCACTTCGCCCTGGTCCCCGGCAGGGGTGCTGGTGGCGTGCGCGTTGATGTACTGCACGTCCTCGGGGTTAAGCCCGGCGTGACGCAGCGCCATGCGCATGGCGTTCTGAATGCCGCGCCCTTCCGGGGCCGGCGAGGTGATGTGGTAGGCGTCGGCGCTGCAGCCATACCCGAGCAGTTCGGCGTAAATGCGCGCGCCGCGCTTTTTGGCGTGCTCGAGTTCCTCGAGGACCAGCATTCCGGCACCTTCGCTGAGCACGAAGCCGTCCCGGCTGGCGCTGAAGGGCCGCGAGGCCTTCTGGGGTTCGTCGTTGCGAAAGGACAGGGCCTTCATGTTGGAAAACCCGCCCATCGACATCGGCGTGATGGCCGCTTCGCTGCCGCCGGCGAACATCATGTCGGCGTCACCATCGCGGATGTAGCGCGCGGCTTCACCGATGGCCGTCGAGCCGGTCGCGCAGGCCGTGACGACCGTGCTGCTCGGTCCGGCGGCGCCGTAACGGATGGCGACCTGCCCGCTGGCCATGTTGGCGATCATCATGGGGATGAACATCGGCGAGATGCGGCCCGGTCCACGTTCCGTGAAGACTTTGGCCTGCGCTTCGAAGGTTTCGATGCCTCCGATGCCCGAGCCGATCAGGCAGCCGGTGCGTTCGTTGCGAATCTGGTCTTCGCTCAGCCCGGCGTCCTCGACGGCCAGGGCGGTCGCCGCGAAGGCGTAATGAACGTAGCGGTCCATCCGCCGCGCTTCGCGCAGATCGAGGTACTGGCTGTAGTCGTCCTTGATTTCCCCGGCGATGCGGCAGGCGATGGGGCTGGCATCGAAGCGGGTGATGGTCCCGATGCCGCTTTTGCCTGCCCGCTGCGCTTCTGCGTAGGCCTTCGCGCCCATGCCAATCGGCGTGAGTGGACCGAGGCCGGTGATCACAACTCGTTTCATGCTGTCTCCAGGATATGCCGCTGAACGGAAACAAAGCGATCAGCTGTCAGCTTTCAGCTTCTGGGCTGACGGCTGATCGCTGATCGCTGCTGGCCGAGTATTACTGCTTGGCGCCGATGTAGTCGACGGCTGCCTGCACGGTACGGATACCTTCGGCGTCCTCGTCGCTGATCGAGATACCGAACTTGTCCTCGAGACCCATGATCAGCTCCACGGTCTCCAGGCTGTCGGCGCCGAGGTCCTCCACAAAGCGCGCTTCGGGCGTGACCTTGTCGGCGTCCACGCCGAGCTTTTCCACGATCACTTCTTTGACTTGGTCGAATGTTTCCATGATGAGCCTCCGTAAAGGGTGAGTTTTTGAAAAGACAACGCGGTTCTAGTCTACATGCCCGCGGGTATTTTGCGCTCCTGTTTGCACCGCGTCCAAGGGGTGGTGAGCGCCGGGCGCCTTCCAACGCCGTTCGGAGTCAGGCCGCTGTACTTTTCGGGTCAGTGGGGGTAGAGACCACCGTCGACGCCGATGACCTGCCCGGTGATGTAGCCCGCCGCGTCCGAGGCCAGAAAGGTCACCACGCTCGCCACGTCCTCGGGCTGGCCAAAGCGCCCCAGCGGAATCCCTGCCAGATACGCTTTCTGTATCTCGTCGCTCAGCGCGCCCGTCATATCGGACTCGATAAAGCCCGGCGCGACGGCGTTCACGGTGATGCCGCGCCCGCCGTACTCCTTGGCCAGGGCCTTGGTCAGCCCGATCAGGCCGGCCTTGCTGGCCACGTAGTTGGCCTGTCCGGGATTGCCCATCAGGCCCACCACCGAGGCGATGTTGATGATGCGCCCGGTGCGGGCACGCATCATGCTTTTGATGGCAGCGCGCGATGCGTGAAAGGCCGAGGTGAGGTTGGTGTCGATGACGCTCTGCCAGTCCTCGTCTTTCATGCGAATCGCCAGGGTGTCGCGTGTGATGCCGGCGTTATTGACCAGCACGTGCAAGTTGCCGAACGCCTTGATGACGTCTTCGACGAGGGCGCCCGCGTTGGCGCTTTGCGAAAGGTCAGCGCCGAACACTTCGGCGCGGGCGCCGAGCGAACGGATTTCTCCGGCGACCTTCTCGGCCTCCGCCGCGTTGCGCCCGTAGTGGACGGCCACGTCAAAGCCGCTTTGCGCGAGCGAAAGCGCCATCGCGCGGCCCAGGCCACGGCTGGATCCCGTGACGAGGGCGGTGCGGCGAGCCTGATTGGTATCGGTCATGATGCCTCCACAAAATTCTGAATGTCGTGCGGGGTGTGAATGCTGCGCACGTCCGCGTCGGGCAGAATACGCTTGACCAGTCCCGAGAGCACGGTGCCACTGCCAAACTCCACGAAGGTCGTGACGCCCAGCGCTGCGAGTGTCTCGATGCTCTCGACCCAGCGCACGCTCGCAGTGATCTGCCGAGCGAGCAGCGCCGCGATTTCAGCCGGTTCCATGACAGGGTTGGCGGTGACGTTGGCGACCACCGGAAACGCCATGTTGCCGTAGTGCGCCGAGTGCAGATCGGGGGCGAGGGCGTCACGCGCGCTTTGCATCAGCGAGCAGTGGAAGGGCGCGCTGACCTTGAGGGGGATGGCCTTGAGGCCGCGCGCCTTGAGGGCGACACCGGCCGCTTCCACGGCCGCCTTCTCACCGCTGATGACCGTCTGGGTGGGGGCATTGAAGTTGGCCACTTCCACCACGCCGGGAGTTTCCTGACAGACTTCACGCACCACACCCGGGTCACCCATGGCCGCGAGCATGGCGCCCTGACCGGCAGGAACGGCTTCCTGCATCAATTGGCCACGGCGGCGCACGAGGCGCAGAGCGAGTTCCAGATCGAGGCTGCCGCTCGCCACGTGCGCGCTGTACTCGCCCAGGCTGTGCCCCGCCGCGTAGGCAGGCGTCAGGCCGGTCGCTTCCCGCCAGGCGCGGTAGGCGGCAATGGACGCGGCTACCAGGGCCGGCTGCTGGTTGGCGGTCAGGGTGAGCTCTTCGAGAGGACCCTGAGCCATCAGGGAGCGCAGACCGGGCACGGTGCGCTCGGCCGTGGCCAGCACTTCTTCGGCCACGGGGTAGCTTGCGGCGACTTCACTGCCCATCCCCAGGGCGTGCGAGTTCTGGCCGGGAAACAGGGCAGCGATGGTCATAGGGTCCCCCGGTCTGCCCTGACGACGTCCGGCGCCAGGGCAGCATTTTCGCCATCTTCACTCTTGGGCAGAACTCCACCCCAGGTCAGTACGGTGGCGCCCCAGGTCAGGCCACCACCGAAGGCGACCAACAGCAGGTGATCGCCGTCCTGGATCCGGCCCGCGTCGAGGGCATGCTGCAGCGCCAGCCCGACACTGGCGGTGCTGTTGTTGCCGTACTCGTTGACCGTCACGACCACCCGCTCCTGCGGCAAACCCAGACGCTCGCGGGCCGCTTCGATGATGCGTGCGTTGGCCTGATGCGGCACGAACAGCGAGATGTCACCTGGTTCGAGACCGGCCTGCGAGACAGCCTGCAGCGTGGCGGTGTTCATGACGCGCACGGCGAACTTGAAGACTTCCCGGCCGTTCATCTGGATCTTGTCACTCAGGCTGGTGCCGTCGGGCAGCTTGTCCGCCGTCAGTCCCAGGTGCAGGTTTCCAGCCCCCTCACCGTCGGCGCCCAGCACCCACGAGCGAAAACCGTACCCTTCACGCACTTCCTCCACGATGCCCGCGCTGGCACCGTCACCGAACAGCACGGCCGTGGAGCGGTCCTGCCAGTCAATGACCCGGCTGAGCGTCTCGGCGCCGATGGTGAGCACTTTCTTGCACAGTCCGGCCTGCACGTAAGCGTGCGCGACGGAGAGCGCATACACCCACCCGGTGCAGGCGGTCAGCATATCGAAGGTGCCGGCCGTCAGCTTGAAGTGGGCCTGCACCAGGGACGCCGTGGCAGGAAACAGTGCGTCGGGCGTGCTGGTCGCGACAATGACCATGTCGACACCATCCAGAGCGTCCTGGCCCGAACGGGCGATCAGGTTTTCGACGGCGCGAATGGCCACCTGTGAGGTGAACTCATCCTCGGCGGCAATGTGCCTCTTCTCAATTCCGGTGCGGGCAACAATCCATTCGTCTGTGGTGTCGAGCAGCTGCTCGAAGTGTTGATTGGTCAGGGTACGCTCGGGAGCGTAGCTGCCCAGTGCGGTGATGCCGACGGCCATGCGAACCTCCGCATCAAGACTAACCTATCTTTGACCAATTGGTCAATGAATGGCGCGAGACTGGTGGATATAAAAAAACAACCCCACCTGTGGTGGGGTTGTCGGTGCGTCCGGATCAAACGCTGAGAACTTGACGGCCGTCGTAGTAACCACAGCTGGGGCACACGTGGTGCTGAAGCTTCTTGCTGTGGCACTGAGGGCATTCAATGAGGTTCGGGGCAACAAGGGCGTGGTGACTGCGGCGCATGTCACGCTTGCTCTTGCTGGTCTTCTTCTTCGGTACGGGGTGCTTCGCCATGATTTCAACCTCTGGAGGAAATACTCGCCCACCCTCAGGGGCAGACAAGACAACAGGCACGAGTATAGCACAGAAACCGGGCCCGTTGCTTAACTGGCCCGGAGGTCCCTACAACCTTGGCCCGCTCTTTTTCACGCCGGCGTACTTGCGCTTTTTCACCCGCGACGTGCCCGCTTTGCTGCCCAGGGATTTTCCACCCGGACGGGCGCGAGGAGGAGGAGGCGCGAAATCCACCGACAGAATGCGCGCAAAAGGAATGTAGACCAGCAGCACGACCAGCAAGGTACCCCAGGTGGTATCCACGAACTCGAGTCCCAGTGCGCGCAGCAGCAACTGCAAGCTTACGGCGATCAACGCGAACAACAGCGATTTGGCGAACAGCCGGCCCACTTTCTTGAGGGTAAATCCGGGAGCCGGGTCGGGAGTGGTCAACCAGCGCCACAGCCGGGTTCGCTGCACGAAATGCCGCAAATCATCAAAACGTCTGTTCACACTTCTCCTTCAGTGGTGCGCGCGGCCACACCCAAAGTCACCCGCTGTGCAAACGCATCGAGCGCGGCAAAGTCACTCATTTCCGGTGCCACCTCCAGCACCAGGGCAGGCTTGCGCGCTCCCGCCGCGAGGCGCTCAGCCGCCTGCCGCCATACCCGCGAACGCGCCGGCACCACAAACACCAGGCCCCGCACGGCCGACTTGCCTTCCAGCGCTAGCTGCGCCCCAGCCAGCGCCCGCAGACCGGGCGTGCCGGCACCCGAACGCAGACCACGCTCCAGCACTGTCGCGCGTGGCATTTCGCTGCTGTACACCGCGTGCAGGCCCGAGGCCGCCAGCCGGGCAGGCAATTCACCCAGCAAGAAGGGCTCGGAGAGCAGCACGTCCGGCCCGATCACCGCAACGCTGCGTTTACTGGCCGCGCTGAGTTCGGGCGCCGCTTCACGTGCCGGCGTCAGCAGGGGCCGGTGCCGGTCAAGCGCGCGCCTCACCACACCCGGATTGTGGATGAGGTGGGTACCGAGCTCCGCGGCGGCGCCGGCAGCGGCCTGTCCACTTTCGGGAACACTGAGCAGGTTGGGCAGGCTGCTGACCCGCTGCGAGAGAACGTCCACGAACGCCTCACCCCAGGGATCGCCTTCGATGCCCTCCAGTTGCGGCAGTACGATCAGGTCGGCCTGACCGAGCTCCAGGATTCGTCCCAGGGCGAGCTGTACGTGCGGTGGCTCACCCGCGAGGCTTTCTTGTCCCAGGGCGTAGGCTTCGCTTTTGGGCATGCTGCCCTGCACGACGCCCACACCCAGGTCGTTGAGGTAAGGCTCCCAAAAACGCCTGTAGCGCGAGCCAAGGGTGTCGAGTAAACCAACATTCATCAAGACAGTGTAGAGGGCAAAGCGGCCCGGACATAGGGCGCCGGGCTGCTGATGTGCTGATGCTCAGCTGGGAGCACGGAAGCGGGAAATGCCGCTTTCCCAGAGTGACCGGGCGCTCAGGTAAAGTCACCTGGCCCTCGCCGGTAATCACCCGACTTACCGCCGCTTTTGGCCAGCAGCCGGACATCGGTGATCTCGATGGCCTTGCTGGCCGCCTTGAGCATGTCGTAGACGTTCAGGGCCGCACTCATCACGGCAGTCAGCGCCTCCATCTCGACCCCGGTAGGGCCTACGGTGCGTACAGTGGCGGTGATGTGCACGCCCTCTTCATGGAGCTGCACGCTCACGTCAATTCCCGTGATGGGCAGCGGATGACACAGCAGCACCAGATCGGCCGTGCGCTTGGCCCCACCGATGGCCGCCAGCCGCGCCACCACGAGGGGGTCACCTTTCTTGTTGCCCCCGATCAGCGCCGCACGCGCCTCGGGGGGCAGCCGGACCCAGGCTTCGGCCGTCGCGCTGCGGGAGGTGGCCTGCTTGTCGCTCACGTCCACCATGCGCGGCTGCCCGCCCTGAAAGTGGGTCAGGGCCGCGCCAGCCTCGCTCACCGGGCGTCCTCACTCATCAGGCAGTTCCAGACCCTTGAGGGCCGCAAAGGGCGAAGAAGTGGCATGCGGAGCATCCTCCTCGACGGGAACGCGCGCAGCGTGTTCGCAGGTCTGCTCGTTGAGGTCGGTTCCGCACACCTGGCAGAGCCCTTTGCAGTCCGGGTCATGCAGCACGCTGAGTGGCCCTTCCATGATGGCGACTTCGGCCAGGTAGGCGCTGAGATCAAGCGAGGGGTCACCGAAGAGCAGCACCTCTTCTCCGCTCTCGGCTTCAGCGATGTGCGGCGCTTCCACGCCGGGACTGTAGCGCAGGAGCATGCCGAGTTTCAGCTTCTGAGGAAACTCGACGGGTCGCAGGCAGCGGGCACACTCGAGCAGCAGGGTCGGCTCGAAGCGGCCCGAGAGCCAGAAGTCTTCCCCGCCGATGGAATTGGCGCTCAGGTCATAAAGAGCGGGTCGAGCGAAAGTCAGTACCTGCTCCTGGCCTCCCTGCTCATAGCGCAGTTCGGGAACCTCGCCACGGCTGCCGGTGTCACCCTGGGTGCGCAGCAGGCTGGACATGTTCAATACGGGTGCAGAAGTGGTCATCCTGGCATGATAAAGCCTGCCTGTACGCAACATGCCGCCACGCATTCCAATAGCGCGAGGGTGTATATTCAAATTTTCGAATATTCATGCACACAATAAAAGAACGTCTGACAGGAAATAAATCCGTATCAGTCCTGATACATTGAATATATGGATATCGCTCTTCTCGGCATTCCCATGGACCTCGGCGCCGGTCGGCGCGGGGTGGACATGGGTCCCAGCGCCCTGCGCAACGCCCGGCTTTCCCGCACGCTGCGCGACATCGGTCATCGCGTCAGCGACCTGGGCGACGTTCCGGTACCCTTGCCCGAAACGAGGGACAAGCACGAGGAAAGCGGCCTGATCTTTCTGGAGCCGATTCTGCAGGCCTGCACCGCGGCAGGGCAGCAACTCGCCATGCTTGGAGAAGAAGTCTTTCCCATCAGCATGGGTGGCGACCACTCGATCAGCGTGGGTACGGTCACCGGCGCGGCACGCAGCCAGCGCAGCGGCCTGATCTGGGTCGACGCCCACACTGACTTCAACACGCCCGCCTCCAGCCCCAGCGGCAACATTCATGGCATGCCCGTGGCGCACCTCGTGGGCCTGGGAGATGCCCAGCTCAACAGCATCGGTGGAGGCTGGCACATGCGGCCCGAGGACATCGTGATGATCGGCATTCGCAGCGTGGACCGCCGTGAACGCGACCTGGTGCGTGAGCAGGGCATCACGGTCTACACCATGAAAGAAGTCGATCAGCTGGGCATAAGCCGCATCGCCGAGGAAACGCTGGAGCGCCTCGGGTCCCTCCCCCGCCTGCACGTGTCCTTTGACGCCGACGCCCTCGATCCCAGCCTGGCGCCCGGCGTCGGCACACCTGTCCCTGGCGGGCTGACCTACCGCGAAGCGCACCTGCTGATGGAACTGCTCTCAGAGAGCGGACGTGTCACCTCAATGGACATCGTCGAGGTGAACCCGGCGCTTGACCACCAGAATCAGACGGCGCACGTCATGGTCGGCATGGCGGCCAGCTTGCTGGGGAAACGCATTCTGTAAGAACTTCCACGTCTGAACAAACAAAAAGGTTACGCAGGACCTGCGTAACCTTTGTTCTTTTATTTGCTGGCGAGGGTATTGCCCTCTGTGGTGGAGCGTACCGTGAGAAACACGGGTAGGGTCGTCCCTTTACCTCGACCGTCGTCGAACTTTACCATGAGCGCATGACGGCCAGGTTCGGCATCCTTGGGTACCGTGATGTTGTACACAACACGAACATAATCACGATAACGGACCGTAGTGCTGTATCGGTCATCTTTGGTATCCACGATCTGCCTTAAAGCGTCTGCTCTTTCAAGCGAAATGGCCCAGTTCCGTGGTAGATCCACTGGTCTGATTTTCAGCCAGGTAATGCGTTGCTGTACGCTGTTGACGTCTTTGCCGAAGCTCCGATTATCGAAGTCGATTTTGAGCATCCCGTCCAAGAGCGCTTCATCAAGTTCCAGGGCGCCCGCAGGGTATTTATATGCCAGCTGCATGTTCTGTCCGGCAGCAGTCTGAACGGACTCGATGGGATTGACCTCGCGAATCCCAGCACCACTTGTCATTGAAGGCGCACATGCTCCCAGCAGTAGGGCTGTCAGCAAAGCCAGCGGAAGTTTCTTGATCATCGGCGAACTCCTTGTGTACCCTCAGAATTCCCTCATTGGGCCACTTAAGCTACAACACCAAAGCGGAGAGAGACGGCAAATTTGCCGTCTCTCTCCGCTTTGGCTGCGTCAAATTAATCGAGAATACGCTTGAGGTGCAAGAAGATCTCGTACCAGTCACCCTTGTCACGGGGACGTTTGCCGCGCAGCTCGATGCGCGCCAGCGTGCGCACCCAGTCCGGGGTCAGCTGTGGGCCCAGCACCGGGTCGGACATCAGGTCCGCCAGGCCCTTGGGCAGGGCACCCTCGGTGGACATACCGTAAAACTCGACCGATTCCAGCAGGTCATGGACAGTGATGTCGTACGCTCCGGCCAGGGTCTGCAGGGTTTCCAGGCTGGGGTTGGTGCGTCCGCGCTCCAGGTCGCTCAGATAAGGAACGCTGATACCAGCCGTTTCTGCGACGTCCTTGAGCCGCAGCCCGCGTTCGCTGCGCAGTTCACGCAATCGTTCATGCAGTTTCATGCTCACCTCCCTGGCTGCGGCGACGGCGCGTCGACTGAAAGGCCAGACGTGCTTTGCTCCGCCAGTGTGGGGATTGGGTGTGTACAGAATTCCCCACGGATAGTTGGAGTGTAACACCCTCCCAGACTCTGGTCAATACAGAATATCCGACGCAATTGTTGTCAGACCCGTATCGGTATGTTATGATCGTAATATAAGAAGGATTTCTGCCAAGGAGGCGTTATGCGGGCACTGGAAACAATTGCACACACCATCAAAATTGGCAAGGTTCATCCCACCACTGTTGTAAACACCCTGATCGAGGTCGAAAACGAGGGAGGGACCGGGGCTCTCAGGCGTGTGGAGCGTCACCTGGCCCTCAGCGAAGAGGCCCTGCGCGAACGTGCCCACCCTCACAGCCGCCTCGCCCGGGCCTGGCTCGACGCTACCCGCGCTTATCTGGTCGCCCACGCAGAGTGCAAACGCGCAGTGTGAAACGAGCAGCGAAAAGCCCGGCCAGTTCCAGGCCGGGCTCTTTGCTGCTCGTTTTAGGGTTGCAACGCTGTCTGCGGCAAGGCGTAGATGTCCTGGTACTTCTCGCGTAGATACCGCACGTACGGCTCAGCTGAAAGTGATCGGCCCGTGGCCCGCTCGGTCAATTCACGCGGTGTCAGTGTCCGGCCGTGGCGATGCACGTGGTGCTGTAGCCAGGCCAGTAGCGGCCCATACTGCCCGCTCCGCAGGCCTGGCTCGATGGCGCTGTCCTGAGCCTTGGCTGCTTCGAGCAGTTGCACGCTCAGCAGGTTACCCAGGCTGTAGGTCGGGAAATAGCCGATCAGGCCCGCTGACCAGTGAATGTCCTGCAGCACCCCCTCAGCGTTCGATCTCGGCGTCACGCCCAGGTATTGCTCCATCTTGGCGTTCCAGGCCTCAGGCAGCTCTGATACGTTCAATGTGCCTTCCAGCACGGCCAGCTCCAGCTCGAAGCGCAGCATGATGTGGAAGTTGTAGGTCACCTCATCGGCCTCCACACGAATCAGGCTGGGCTGCACGCGGTTGACGGCCTTGTAAAGCATCTCAGCATCGATTCCTTCGAGTGCTTCCGGGAACACCGCCTGAAAATGCGGAAAGTAATGCTGCCAGAAGGGCCGCGAACGACCGATCAGGTTCTCGAACATCCGCGACTGGCTTTCATGTACGCCCAGGCTGGCTCCCCGCGAAAGCGGCGTGCGAGCCAGTTCGGCTGCGACGCCGTGCTCGTACATGCCATGGCCCGTCTCGTGCCAGGTGCCGAACAGGCTCATGGGAAAGTAATGCGCGTCAAAGCGCGTGGTGATACGGATGTCGTTGCGACTGAAATTCGTCTGGAACGGGTGTGCGCTGATGTCCAGCCGGGAAAACTCACCCTTGAGCCCCAGGTCTTCCGCCACTTCGAGGGCGAAACGGCGCTGTCGGTCCACGTCGAACTCACGTGTCAGTACACCGTAATCAGTTGCGTCACCGGCTGCGACGATGGCCTGCAACAGCGGCAGCGTCTCGTCACGCAGGCCGGCAAAAATCCGCTTGACCTCAGCTGCGCGGGCACCCGGCTCGTAATCGTCGAGCAAGGCATCATAGGGGTGATCGTCGAATCCCACCAGGTCGGCGTAGCGGCGGGCCAGATCGAACATCTTCTCCAGGTGAGGCTCGAACGACCGGAAATCGTCGTTTTTTCGCGCGGCCAGCCAGGCATGATGTGCCTCGTTCTCGGCACGCGCCTTTTCCTCGACGAACTCGGTGGGAATTTTGGTGGCGCGGTCGTAGTCGCGCCGCGTGACCCGTACCAGCGCTTCCTCGACCGTGCCGCTTTCTGCCGGCTGCGCTTCCAGACCGCACAGCAGCTCCTCGATACGCGGTGTGGTGAAGCGCTCGTGTGCCAGGCTTGCCACGGTGGCCACCTGCAGGCCTCGCACGGACGCAGCAGCGGGGGGCATGTGGGTTTCCTGGTCCCAGGAAAGGAGTGCGGCCGCAGCCTCCAGATCGCTGACCTGCCCCAGCAGCGTCTTCAGTTCTTCGAGGGTATCCATGCGTCACAACCTAACAGCTTTTTTGCCTGCACCGTGTGCTTCAGGCCAAAGAACCTGTCCACCATCCCATCAGGCGCAGGCTCACTGCCAGCGCTCGCGTTGCTCCACCGCCTCTCCCAGCAATAACGGCCGCACTTCCCCGATCAGGTACAGGCTGCCGGCCACGACCGCCGGACCCTCGGGCAGCATTGCCAGGGCTTCTTCCGGCGTCGCAGCGACCCTGACCGGAACGTTCCAGAGCGTCGTGAGGGTCTCCGGCCGTGACGCCCGTGGAGAAAGCGTTGCCCGTGTCAGAATCACCTCGGACACCGTCGGGGTCAGCTCATGCACAATCCTTTCCACATCTTTTCCCTCGGAGACGCCAAAAATCAGCGGTACCGGCGTCATTCCCAACGAACTCAGGGTGCGCGCCAGCGCCCGCGCGCCGTCCACATTGTGTGCACCGTCAAGCAGAACCTCACGCCCCTGCCAGCAAAGACGTTCCAGCCGTCCGGGCCAGCGGGCCGTGACGGCCCCGCGCGCGATCGCCTCCGTTCCCACACCCAGCCGCAACGCCGCCAAGGCAGCCAGGGCGGCATTACGCGCGCCATGCTCGCCCAGGAGCCCTGTACCGAACTCAACCTGCCCTACCGGGCTCGACAACCGCACCCATGAGCCATTCCAGCCTTGTGCTTCGACCTCATACGGCGCGTCACGCCCCAGCACCCACAGGTCCGCCTCCCGACCTTGCAGAATTTCCAGTGCCGCGCCCTCCACACCGGTCACCGCCAGGCCGCCCCACCGCAAAATACCGGCCTTTTCGGCCGCAATCTGCTCAAGCGTGCTACCCAGCACCTCGGTGTGGTCAAACCCAACCGTCGTCACGACGCTGAGCAGCGGCTCCAGCGCGTTCGTCGCATCAAGTCGTCCACCCAGACCAACCTCCATCACCGCAAGACGCACGGACGCCTCGGCAAACAGCAGCACGCCCAGCGCCGTCACGATCTCGAAAAATGTCGCCCCGACCGCTTCGGCGTGCGGTTGCACACGCAGCAACGCCTCCTCGACACATTCCTCGGGCAGTTCCTGGCCATCTACCTGAAAGCGCTCTGCAAAACGGGTCAGATGGGGCGAGGTGAACAGCCCGACCCGAATGCCCGAGGCCTGCAGCATCCCGGCCAGCACGGCGCTGGTGCTCCCCTTTCCGTTGGTGCCTCCTACCAGCACAACATCAAAGGACCGCTGGGGACTTCCCAAGCGGTCCAGCAGTTCGCGTACACGTGCCAAACCGGGATGGACACCAAAACGCTGCTGCGCGAACAGCCAGCTGAGCGCCTGCGTCAACACCCACCGACCTGTCCGTCTTCAGCGCGAGACAGCACCGTCACTGTCCTTCAAAGTAGGCTTCGAGCACTGGAACGATCTGCTTCTTGCGCGAAATCCGGCTGCCCAGGTCCGCAACGCCGTCTTCGATGTTTGCCCCGAACGCCTCACGCAGCATCAACTCCTCGGTGGCACTCAGGACCAAAGTGCGGTTGGTTTCATTGAGGATATCGACCACGCTCAGCACCACACCGGCCAGGTGGGACTTCGCCTTTTCCTGGTCCATGGCGGAGAGCAGTTCTGCCTTGCGGCCGAACACGTACCCTGGGTTGGTCGTCTCCACCACGCCCAGGCCATAAGGCCGACCCGCGAACTCGAAGACCTTGTAGTCCATCTTGAGCAGCTTCTCGGCTGCGATATCCCCCAAGTCACTTTTCGCGGCGAACATTCCACCGGCGTAAGCTGACACGTCAGCAATTCCGGCGATCTGCGCCAGATAGGTGGCCACTTCACGGTCCTCGGGCGTGGTGGTCGGGCTGCGAAAGTGCAGGGTGTCGGACAGGATGGCCGAAAGTAGCAGGCGGGCGTCTGTCTGCTCGATGGGCAGGTTCGCCTCACGGTGCAGCTTGGCAAGAATGGTGCCCGTCGATCCAAGCGGCTCGAAACGCAAGTACACCGGCACGTTCGTCGCCAGATCCCCGAGCTTGTGATGGTCCACCACGTGCGTCACGTTCAAAGTCGCCAGGCTCGGCAGCGACTGGGAAGACTCGTTGTGGTCCACCAGCGCCACCGCCGAATCTTCGGGAAGTGAGTCGAGCAAAGGCGGCAGGTCCACCCCGGCCGTGCGCAGCACAAACTCGGTCTCGCGGTTGGGCTCGCCCAGTCGGTACGCCTGCGCCTCCCGCCCGGTTCGGCGCAAAAAGCTGGCGTACACCAGGGCGGCGGTAATGGCGTCGGTGTCGGGGTTGAGGTGTCCGAAAACAGCTGTCATGCAGGGATTATAGAGAAAAGAAAAACCCCCGCCGAAGCGGGGGCTTGATTGAGAAGAGGGTTTAGAAGCGGACGTCGTAGCCGACGCGGAAGCCCGAAGCCGCCGAGGTGGTGCCCGCGGTGGTATCGGTCAGCGTGAAGACGCCATAGGAAGCCTTCACACCGTACACGTTGAGCTGGGTGAAGAAGCCGTTGACCGAACCGCTGGTGGCACCAGGGCCAGCAGCGAAAGCACCGGCCGGGGGGTTGCCGTAGATGCGGTCGACCGAGGCGTCGAAGGCGGAGTTGCTGACGCCGGTCGCGAGCGCGGCGACACCCGTGGCGGTGTAGGTCGAGTAGCCGAAGCCGAGCGAGGTGTTCTCGGCAAAGATGTTGTTGAGGACCAGGTTGCCGTTGGCGTACAGTTCGCTGGTCGTGCCGCCCGTCGCGAAGGCGGTGCTGCGGTAAGCCACGCCACCGGTCACGCTGGGCGAGAAGACTACGTTCAGCGGGGTGGTGGTAAAGCCCGAGCCGACCTTGAAGGTGCTGTAACCAACTGCCGGAACCGTCGCACCAGCAGCGTCAACCGTCGTCGCAGCACCGCCGGTGTTCATGTGGTAGCGGGCGTAGGGGGTGAGGGTGAACAGGCCGCCCACGTTACCGCTGTAGTTGGCGAAGACCTGGAAGTCGTTGGCGCCCACGGTGTAGAAGCGGCCGAAGCCGGCGGTGATGTTCAGGCCCGAGATCAGAGCGTCAGCAGCGGCGCCGTTGTGACGGACGATCGCACCGAAGGAGCTGGTACCGAAGAACGGTGCGGGGGCCAGGCCACCGTCGTAGGTAGTGGTCAGGCTGTTCGAGGTGCCGGCGACGGCCACACCGCCGGTGCTGGCACCGTTGTAAAAGGCCGTGAGGCTGACAGCGCGGAACAGCGTGGCGCCGGCGGTCACACCGAAGACAGTGCCGGCGCGACCCACAGCCGGGGTGCCTGCAACATACCCAGTCTGGTTGTCGTAGTAAGCACCGAGGTTAACGATGCTGAACGTCGTGGTCGCCGCAACACCGAAGCCGACCTGATCGCTGGCGTAACGGTTGTTGTTCACACCCATAGCCACCGGGTTGACGCTGCCGATAGCGCCAAAGTCGGGGTCGATGGCGCGGAAGTTGGCGCCCAGGTTGAAGCCACCCAGGTTAGTGGTGGCGCGCACAAAGAACGAGTTGTCCGCACCGGCGAAGCCGACACCCGTACGCGGAACGCTGGTGACATACACGCTTTCGAGGGCGATAGGGCCAACGTTGAACCTGGCGTCGGCGCTCAGGCCGTCACGCAGCGCGTTGGTGGCGTAAGACACACCGAGGTTGCCCAGGCCGAAGGGGTTGATTTCGGCGCGGATACCGAAGTAGCTGGCGGGCAGCGCGGCCGTGGCACCCACACCAACCACTGCCGTGAGCTTGGGGGCGAAGGGCAGGGTGGTCGCGTTGATCGTGGCCACCACACCACGGCGCGCGCCGGCGTCGGTGTTGTTGAAGAAGGCGGGGTTGAAGGAGAAGGTGCTGTTGCTGGCGCTGTACGCCACACCGAACTGCTGGCCGGCAATCGTACCAGTCGCGTTCGCACCCGAAAGGGCCACGACGGTATCACTCGCCGCAACAGGGGACGCAAACACGTTGCGAACAACGAAGTTCAGGTTGGCGTTGTTGATGGTGATGGTGTTGTTGGCCGTACGGATGTTGTTCACACCCAGACCGAAGGTGATTCCACCGGTGGCAACAGCAGAGCCGGGA
>NC_019793.1:1140000-1235000 GCF_000317835.1 Deinococcus peraridilitoris DSM 19664
ACAACCCACTTGCGGGGCCGTGACTGCTTGTAAGTCCACGGTTTCAGGTTCTCTTTCACTCCCCTCCCGGGGTTCTTTTCACCGTTCCCTCACGGTACTATGCGCTATCGGTCACTGGGAGTATTTAGCCTTGCCCGGTGGTCCGGGCAGTTTCAGTCAACATTCCACGAATATCAACCTACTCAGGTAAGAACTACTAGCCTCCAACTTTCCTCTACAGGACTGTCACCCTCTTCGGTCCACCCTTCCAGGTGGTTCGAGTAGCTGTTGGCTTCGATCTCGTTCTCCCTACAACCCCAATTGACAAGTCAACTGGTTTAGGCTCTTCCGCGTTCGCTCGCCGCTACTACCGGAATCGATGTCTCTTTCTTCTCCTTCAGGTACTGAGATGTTTCAGTTCCCTGAGTTCCCTCTCCTTGCGGAGTACTGCGTGTTCACACGCAGTGGGTTCCCCCATTCGGACATCCACGGATCAATGCTTGCTTCCAACTCCCCGTGGCTTTTCGCAGGTCGCAACGTCCTTCTTCGGCTCCAGTGCCAGGGCATCCACCGTGGACCCTTTCCATCTTGACCTCTTCATCGGTCATTTCTTTCGTTGAATCCCTCTCGGAATCCAACCTCACGCTCGCGCGTGCCACTCGTGTTGTCATGCTCCACGTCCTCTCTCAAGGACCGCCTCCTGCGAGGCTCAAAAAGAATAGGTGAAGTCTCTCGTGTTGTCAAGCGCTCCTCCTGGGGTTCTTGTCCACCGAGCTGTTCCCGAGAATTGATGCCGTCCAGGACGACAAAAGTCGATAACCACGCCCAATAATGTCAACACTGACAAACCCCACCCCAGTGTCCCGATTTAGGCAAAAGACCCGGGCAACTTCCACTCGAAGCAAATCTGAAAAGCGGGCCCTGCGCCAGCCACGGTCAGATTCGGTCGAGCCCGCTCTCCTGACGCTTCCTTCCCGACACATACAGTGTGTGTGCCAGAACATACATGGCCAGCAGAGTGAGCCCTAACACCGGGAGTTGCCACCAGTTAGCTGCCCCACTCAAGAGACCATTGAACACCACATGCAACGTGGCACTTGCCAGCAGACCTCGCGTACGCCACCAGCGTCCACCGCCAAAGCGGACCCGTGCCAGTCCATATCCGAGAGGAGCGCTGAACAGCGCATGGGCCAGGGCGGTCAGCAACGCCCGTAAAAGCGCGACCTCAATGCCAAACTGCACGGCGTACGCCAGATTCTCAAACAAGGCAAAACCCAGCGCGGCAGTTACGGCGTAAATCAGTCCATCCATCGGCTCGTCGAATTCGCGTTCGCGCGCGGCGGTACTGGCCGCCAGCAGCTTGGTTGCTTCCTCGATCAACGCGATCAGCAGCAGGGTGACCACCGGCCCCGGGACGCCTCGCACACTGAGTTCGAGCAATGCCGACAGCAGCCAGGCGAGACCACCGTAAGCGAAGGTCCGCAGTAGCAGCCGCGGCGGCTCGGGGTGCGCGTCACGTCGCACGAAAAACCACAGCCAGAAGACCGTCGGCAGCACGGTCAGCCCCAGCAGCACAACCACTTCCATGTTTACCGGCGTGACGTGGCGAGCGCGCGCTGCATCGGTTGCTGCGCCAGGTGGGTCAGCGCCAACGCCAGTGCGTCGGAAGCGTGTGACGAGCCTACCTCGCGCAGTCCCAGCGACGCCTTGACCATATACGTGATCTGGGTTTTGTCAGCACGACCATGACCCACGAGGGTCTGCTTGACCTGCATGGGACCATACGCATAGATGGGCACGTCCGCCTGGGCGCAAGCCAATTGCACAACACCAACGGCCTGTCCGACCTTGAAGGCCACGTCAGCCTGCTTGCGCAGGTACTGGTCTTCGATGGCCACCGCCTGCGGGGCGAACACTTCGAGCAACCGGGTGAGCTCGGTATGCAGGTACAGCAGTCGCTTGGGCAGCAGCCAGGCCGATTCGGTATAGATGCACACGTGGTGCAGGTGACGGGCTTTGCGCGCGTCACCTTCCACAATGCCGATTCCCAGGTTGGCAAGGCCGGGATCGATGCCAAGCACGATCATCACGGTCAGGATAGCAGGGCGTGAGCCGCTGAAAAGCAGAAAAGAAGCCAGAGGAAAAACCTCTGACTTCTGCGGGAACTGGGTCCGGGATCTTACAGGCGGCTGCGTGGATCGAGGGCGTCACGCAGCCCGTCCCCCAGAAAATTGAAGGCCAGGCAGGTGAGCAGGATCATCAGGCCCGGATAAAAGGTGAGCCAGGGGCTGGAGAACACCGCTTCCTGCGCGCCAGAGAGCATGTTGCCCCACGAGGAGACCGGAGGCTGAATACCGAAGCCCAGAAACGACAGTCCAGCCTCGACCAGAATGGCGGCACCGACATCCAAGGTGGTCTGCACGATAATGATCGCCACCGTGTTCGGCACGAGGTGGCGGAACATGATCCGACTGTTCTTGGCACCCAGTGCGCGGGCAGCATCGACATACTCGAGGTTCTTGAGCTTGAGGATCTCTCCACGCACCAGGCGGGCAGTGCCCATCCAGCCCAGCAGGGCCAGCACGACGATCACGATGAACACGCTGGCACTTTCGCGGTAGGTGTTGCGGAAGGCCACAATCGGCTCGGCGTCGCTGACCGCCAGAATACTGGCAATTACCAGCAGCAGCGGAAAGGTCGGAATGGACTGCATGAACTCGATAAAGCGGCTGATAATGACGTCGACCCAGCCTCCGAAGAAGCCGGCGAGAACGCCCATCAGCGTGCCGATAAAAATGCCCAGGAACGCCACCGAGAAACCGACCGCCAGGCTGATGCGGCTACCGTAGATGATGCGTGAGAACACATCGCGCCCGAGGTCATCGGTGCCGAACCAGTGGGAGGCGCTCGGGGGCTCGTATGGACGCAGGTTGTTGGGGTCGAACTGGAAAGGATTTTGTGGCGCGATCCACGGAGCAAACAGGGCCATCAGCACCAGCAGTACGATGACCACCAGGCTGGCCATGGCCAGTTTGTGACGGCGAAAACGGCGCATGGCGATCGACCAGGTGGACTGACCGCTGGATCGTTTGGGAACGGCAGTTGTTGTCATGGGTACCTCGTCGGGCTGGTCCTCAGGAATAGCGAATGCGCGGATCGACGATGGCGTAGGCCAGGTCGGTGATCAGGGTAAAGACCACCGTCATCAGCGCCAGAAAGGTGAGCGCGGCCATCACGATGTTGTAGTCCTTGGCCACCAGCGCATCGAAGATGGCCCGGCCCATGCCCGGCCAAATGAACACCGTCTCGGTGAGGGTCGCGCCGCCCAGCAGACCGGGAATCGAGAGGCCGAGAATGGTCACGATGGGAATCACGGCGTTGCGCAGCGCGTGCTTGTAGGTCACCACCCGCTGGCTCAGGCCTTTGGCGCGGGCCGTGCGCACATAATCCTGATTGATGACCTCCAGCATGCTGGCGCGCATGAAGCGTGTCCAGGCTGCCACCTGAATAAAGCCGAGCGCAAACACCGGCAGAATCAGATACTTGAGCCGGTCGAGTGCCTCGATCCAGAAACCCGAGCCTTCGATGCCCACCGTCTCGATCCCACCGGCCGGCAGCGAGATCGCTCCGCCCGTTGCGGTGGGCAGGACGACGGCGAACAGATAGATCAGCATGATGCCCAGCCAGAACACCGGCACGCTGAAGCCGATAAAGCTCATGAACGTTAGGAAGTAGTCTGCGCTGCTGTACTGACGCAGGGCCGAGAAAATTCCCAGCGGGATGGCCACACAGATCGACACCAGAAACGCCACACCCGACAGCAGCAGGGTATTGGGCAAACGCTGCTCGAACAGGAACTGTGTGACCGGCTGGTTGAGGACCTGAGAATAACCAAGGTCCCCGGTCACGGCCCGCGTCAGCCAGGCCCAGTAGCGTTTGTAGATCGGCTGATCGAGACCATACGACGCCCGCAGACGGGCGATGTCTTCGGCTGTCGTCTGCGGATTGAAACGGAACTGGTCGATGGGATCGCCAGGCTGCAGCGCTGTCAGGGTAAAAATAACCAGGCTGATCAGCAGCAGCAGCGGAATCATCTGTAAAAGTCGCCGCACGATGTAAATCGACATGGAAAATGGTCCCTTTCTTGCGGGGAAGTCTCGGCAACATCCACCGATGCTCTGAGAGCTGCCTTAAATATAAGCGGAGGGCCGTGGCCCCCCGCATCATTTAACTTCTGTGCACGGTCAATTCAGCGCTCAGCGCTGCACGTTCACTTCACGGGCGCCGTTCTGCGACCAGCCGATCTGGTAAGCATTCCAGCTGGGGTACAGGTTCGAAGCCGAGAAGGTGTAGTTCACGAGCCCGGTCGCCTTGGTGTACGGGTTAGCACGGTTGTACAGGGGAATGGTGGGAATCTCTTCCGCCCAGATCGTCTGCATGCGGTCAAAGAACGTCTTGCGGGGCGCTGCCTCAAAGGCCTGCAGGGCCTGTTTGTAGAGACCGTTGAACTCGGCGTTGTTCCAGCCACCAATATTCTGGCCCGCGTACCCGTTGGCAGAGGTGGGGATGTTGGGGTCTCCATTCTGCGTCTCGGCCGAATACAGGTTGCCAGTTTCCAGCGCCGGATCCTGCACCCAGGCGAACATGAACATGTCCCAACGGCCTTCGCTGGCCCGCTGAATGAAGTCTTCCGAGAAGACCACCGAGGCAGGCTGGTTGGCGACCTGCACGTCCACGCCGACAGCCTTCCACTGCGCGATCAGGATCTGCTGGACGCGCTCGCGGATGCGGTTACCGGCAGTGGTGGTGAAGTTGATCTGGAACTTCTTGCCGTCCTTCTGCAGGATGCCGTCAGAGCCCGGGGTCCAGCCGGCTGCAGCGAAGAGTTGCTTGGCACGGTCGGGGTTGTAGGGGTACTTTTGTACGTCCTGCTTGTAGAGCGAGCTCAGCGTGCTCACAAAGCTGTGGCTGACCGGCTGCTTGCCCTGATAGAGCTGCTGCACGAGAGAATCACGGTTGATGGACATCAGCAGGGCCTGGCGAATGCGCTTGTCGTCGAGGTTCAGGTCCTTGACTTTCTGGACGTTCGCGAACTTGTTGATGTCGATGTGCTCCCACACACCGCCCGGTACGAAGAAGGTCTTGAAGCGGTTGCCTTCCGACTTCTGGAGTTCCAGGCCCTGATCGAAGGTGACGCCGACAGTGGCCAGCGCATCGATCTGACCGGACAGCACGTTCACGCGCAGGGTGTTGGTATCGCCGATGAAGCGGAAGATGACCTGCTGCGCGTAGTTCTTCTCATCACCCGGCGGCTTGCGCCAGTAGTTCGGATTGCGCACGAGGGTCATGCTGGAACCTGCCCGCCAGGCGGTCAGGCGGAAAGCCCCGCTCGACACCTTGGGCAGACCGGTGGCCGTAGTGTGGCGACCGAGAAACTGCTGCCAGCGCTCGTTGATCTCTTTCCCCTGGCTCTTGGCGTCCATCTGCGCCGTGGCGGTCTTGAAAGCGTTCCAGTCGGCCTGCATGATGTGGGCCGGGGCGTATCCGGGGCCGACCTGATCGGCGAAGAGGTAGGCGGGGGTGAAGGTGACGGTAAAGGTCTTGTCGTTGACGCGCGTGATCTTGGCGGTGTTCCAGGGTTCGCGGGTCGGCACCGGCACACGCTCGTCGTTTTGCACTTCCAGCCAGAACTGAAAGTCGCGCACGGTGATCTGCGTTCCGTCGGACCAGCGCGCGTTGGGCCGAATGCGGTAGGTAACCGAGTTGCTGGTCACCCGGTTTCCCTGGCGGGTGGTCTTGATGTCCCCGTTTGCAGCCGTCGGAACACGCTCGGCCAGGTCGGCGACCAGCTGGCCTGCGTCGTTTTTGACGGTCAGGCTGGATGTGGTGTACCCGTTGATTTCCGAAGAAATGGCGAGGTTGTTGGTGCTCCAGTAGTCCTGAATGGCAGGAGGCTCCTGGGACGCGCCAATGATCACGTTGTTCTGGCGGGGACCAGCCAGCGCCACGCCGAGCATAAGGGCCGAAAGGGCTACGATTTTTCTCATAGGACTCCTTTTGAGTGCCAAAACCGAAGGGGCAAAGACCGGCCAAAGATAAAATTGCCTCCCTGGGTTCGTTGTTCGGGCACCAAGTACCGATACCGCTGGTACTCTCGCCAGCTTGAGTTTCTGACACCGCCATTATAGGTAGGCCAAATGGCGTGTCAACGTCAGCTAAATGAGAAGTTAACCTAGACAAATGGAAAAGCGCTTGACCGGGCTGGTCAAGCGCTTTGAAAAACTCTGAATTCAGGCGTGTGAACTGCCGCAACCGCCGCTTCCCTCACCTGCCGGAGCGTTCGCGCCGTCCGTACGGAAGCTATGACCACAGCCACAGGCCGAAGTGGCTTTGGGATTGTTGACCGTAAAGCCGCCGCCCATCATGTTCTCGAGGAAGTCGACCTCGCTGCCTTCCAGGAAGGGCAGGCTCATGCGGTCGACGAGCAGCTTGACACCCTTGTCATACACGATCACGTCACCTTCGAGTTCGCGGTCGTCGATGGCCATGCCGTACTGGTAACCGCTGCAGCCGCCGCTTTTTACGAAGACGCGCACACCCGCTTCGCTCTTGCCGCTGCTTTTCAGAATCTCCTGCGCTTTTTGCGCACCGAAGTCACTGATGCTGATTGCGTTCGTTGCCTGCGTCATGTCTGAAGGGTAGCACTGCGCTTCTGACGAGAAGGTGCCCCATCACATAAACTGGACAAGTTCACTCGGCTTTAGGTTGTGCGTTTTATGGCAAGCCACTGCGCCCTTCACGCCACCTCCAGCCATTCCAGCTTGTGGCTGACGCACCTGTCAGGTCGAAGAACATCCAACAAGTCCTTTGACCACCGGGTTCGGATGCGCGATGCCCGCCCTATGCTGAGGTATGCACAACGCACTTGGGCGAATTCGTGAAGAACTGCTTACCACCGACCTCGACGGCTGGCTGATCTATGATTTTCGGGGCAGTAACCCGCTGGCCCGCACCCTGCTGGGCCTTCCCGAGCGGGCACACCTCACCCGGCGTTACTTCGTATGGGTACCCCGCCGGGGGGCGGCGCTGGTGCTGCACCACCGGATCGAGGAAAGTGCCTGGAACACCATCAGTCAGGGCAGCGCACGTCTGGAGCCTTACAGCTCGCACCAGGAACTGGACGCGGCCCTGCAGCGCCTGCTCGCCCATGATGGATTACCCCTCCGGATTGCGATGGAATACAGTCCGCGCGGCGACGTTCCATACGTTTCCTTTGTGGACGCCGGTACGCTCGAGCGCGTCCGGGCCACCGGAGCAGAGATCGTCAGCAGCGCCGACCTGCTGCAGGCCTTTCTGAAATGGACCAGCGACGACCTTGCTGCCCACCAGCGCGCCGTCTCCGTACTGATGCGCGCCAAGGACGCTGCCTTCCAGCTGATTCACGAACGCCTGCTCACAGGAGAGGCCGTCACCGAGCTCGACGTGCAGACGGTCATCATGCAGCAGATTCAGGCCGGAAAATTGATCACCGACCATCCGGCCATCGTGGGCTTTGGCGAAAATGCTGCCAATCCGCACTACGCGCCGGACGAGGCCAACAACGCCACGCTGAGCTTCGGCCAGTGCGTCCTGATCGACTTGTGGGGGCAGGAAAGCGGCCGGCCGCACGCAGATGTCACCTGGATGGCGCACGCGGGACCCATGGGCGAGGAGTTCATGCTCGCCTGGACTGCCGTGGCTGACGCCCGCGACCTGGCTTTGCAAAAGCTCTCGCAGGAATGGGGAGAGCTGCAGGGCTGGCAGATCGACCGCGCGGCCCGGCAGCTTCTCGAAGAGCGCGGCTTTGGTTCGCACTTCACCCACCGCCTGGGACACAACCTGGGCGAGGCGCTGCATGGACCGGGTGCCAACCTCGACGACCTGGAGACGCACGATACGCGCCGCCTGACCGGCGGGCTGGCCGTGACCGTCGAACCCGGCGTCTATCCCAAAGAGCGCGGCTATGGCATCCGCTCGGAAGTCAATGTCTACTTCGCTGACCAGGGCCCGCAGGTCACCACCCCGATCCAGCGGGCGCCATACGTGCTGGGCCTTGGTCGCTGGGAAGACGTTCAGCGGGAAGCCCTGCACAAAGGCACCTCAGCATGAAATGCCCGGCGGCGGCGGTAAGGCATGCGAAGACCTCAAAGACAAGCTGAGTCATGAGGGGCACGTCCCTCCTGCGTGATGAACGCATAAAAACGAGGCAGGAACGGTAACCGTTCCTGCCTCGTTTTTAAACCGATACGACGCTGTTGGGCTTTGAAGAAGACCTCAGCGCCAACGGTGTTACGCGCCGTACTTTTGCAGTTTCAGGGCGTTGGCCATCAGGAGTGGCATGACGTCGGTGCCGCGCCGCAGGCCCAGCGAGCCTTTCTGGGCCTCTTCCTCGGTGTAGCGTACCGCAAGATCCTTGCGGCCCCAGTCGCTCTTGATCAGCAGCGGCACCGGATGCCAGCTGTGGGTCAGCAGCGTGCTGGGAGTGCTGTGATCGCCCACCAGTGCCAGCACGTCAGGGCCCAGTTCCAGAATCTGCGGCAGCAGTTCGTCGAAAAGCTCGATCTTGTGGACTTTCTCCTCGAAATCACCATCTTCGCCGGTCGAATCGGTTTTCTTGATGTGCAGGTAGAAGAAATCGTAACGGTCCCAATGGTCGCGCAAGGTCTGCACTTTCTCCTGCAGAGCGTCTTCCTCGCCTGGCACGTCCAGCACGTCCATGCCGACCAGCGACGCCAGACCTTTGTACATCGGGTAAGAAGCGATGCAGGCCGAGCGCAGGCGGAAGACCTCGGGGAAGTTCGGAAAGTGCGGCACGTCGCTGTAACCACGAAACAGCACGCCGTTGATCTGCGCTTCATCCCGCAGGACGTCTTCGGCGCGTGCCACGAAGGCGTTCACGAGGTTGGCAGTGCGCTCGGAGACGTTGTCGTTTCCGCGCGCCGTCAAGGGCGGCACGCCCGTGGCCTGCGGATCCACGTCGGACACGTTGGCACCGAGCGGAGTGCCCGCCGAGCGGAAGACCACCACGAAGCGGTGCTCGCTCTCGGTGTAGATCTCGACTTTGGTACCGTCGAGTTCGCTGATGGCCGCGCCCAGCTTGCCCACCACCCGCACGTTCTCCTCGTTGCTGGGTCGGCCCGCACGGCGGTCCTCGATGACCCGCCCGGCCGCCAGGGTCGCAAAGTTCCCCCGCACGGCCACATCACCCGCCGCGAGCTTCACGCCGATGCCCACTGCCGACAGCGCGCCCCGTCCGACGGTGTAATGCAGGGGATCGTAACCGAACAGGCTCAGGTGACCCGGGCCGCTGCCAGGGGTGATGCCCGCGCCGACCAGTTCGACCTGACCCAGTTGCGACTCACGCGCCAGCGCGTCGAGGTTGGGCGTCCTGGCGGACGCGAGTTCCGTCTCACCGTTGACTTCTCGTGGCAGGCCACCCACTCCATCGAGCACTACCATCACGATCTTACTCGGGCTCTCCTTGGCCAATTCACGAATGACATCCAGCATCAATATCCTCCAGTGGTCGCGCGTGGCGCGGGGAATGAATTCAGAAGTACGGTGGGGGCGTGCCGGGGCGCCGGCACGCCAGAAACCAGCGCGTTCCGTCCACGAGTGTAATAGAGCGGAACGCCGCCTACGCCTGCCCGGTCCCGACAACTTCGAACAGCGTGCCAGCGCTGCAGGGCAAGCGAGTCCTGCTGCGGTGCACAGGAACGACAGGATTCGGACCGTTCGCCCGGTCCTCAGCGCTCCTGGATCACCGGTTGTCCATCCTCGTTCAGGCTTGGGTAGCGTTCGCCGCGCTCCCGGAAGCGCGGCGCCAGCTCCGGGTAGGCCCACTCGAACAGCAGCTCCTCGTAGCGTTCATCGGAAAGCTGGCGCCGCGCGTACATTCCCCCCTGCAGGCGCTGGCGCTGCGCTTCGAAGAGGATGGTGGCCGCCGCGACGGACACGTTGAGGCTCTGCACCATTCCCAGCATCGGAATGACGATGTTGTGATCGCTCGCGTCTGCCGCCGCCTGTGTCACGCCCCACTTCTCGGCGCCCAGCAGAATGCAGGTGGGACGGGTGTAGTCGAGCTCACGGTAGTCAAGGGCACGCGCCGAAAGGTGAGTGGCAAGCACCTGCACTCCCCTCTCCTGCAGCTGGGCGATGGCGTCCAACGCGGACACATGCCGCTGAACGCTCACCCACTTTTCGGCACTGCCGCTCGTGGCGTTGTAGGTGGGCAGCCCGCCACGAGGAACCACCGCGTGTACTTCCAGCACACCCACGGCGTCACACGAACGCAGAATCGCACTGAAGTTGTGGGGTTTGTGAACTTCTTCCATCAGGACCGTCAGGCTGGGCTGACGGTGATCGAGGACGCGTTTGATTTTTTCGAGCCGTTCCGGCGTCATAAGCCTCACCGTTTTAGCGCAAAAGCAAAGAAAAGGCGCGCTTCGGACCGGCGCGCCTGTTCGCGAGGACGCGCTCTACTTCCCGAGACCACGCGTCATGTTGAGAATGCGCTCGGCATACTTGCGCACCCGCTCCGGACCCATACCCTTCACCTGACGCAGTTCGGCTTCATTCTGGGGCGCGTGGCGGGCAATTTCAGCCAGGGTCGCGTTGGAGGCCACAATGAAGCGCGACACCTCCTGACGGCGGGCCTCGGCGTTGCGCCACTCGCGCAGTCGCTCGAAGGCCGCCAGCTGTTCTTCGCTCAGCCCTGCTGTGGGATCGCCCTCCCCCGACCCGGGCGCTTGCGGCAAATCTGGCGCGAGGGGGCCTTCGGGCTGGGGTTCGGCGTGAAGCGCAGTCGCCTCGTCTTGCACGTCGTCAACGTCGGCCGCCTCGCCGGGCACGGCGGGCACTTCTGGGGCCTGTGCTGCCGCGTCCGCTTCCAGATCGTCGGCCACCACGGCGAGCGCCACATCACCGGTCAGATCACTCCACAAATCTTCGATGTCTTCCAGGCCAATCGACAGCAGCGTTTCGCCCTCCGTGTCTCGCCGCGCCGATACTACCCCGCCCAGCGCCGCCTGCGCGGAGAACAGGCCAGTAGAGGGCATGGTCTGCGATACCAGCATCAGGGCGCCGCTTACCAGCGACGCCCGTTTACCCAGACGTTCGGCCAGTTGCTCCGCGGTGCGTTGCTGCCGCTCCCGGCGGGCTCCCAGGCTGGCAAGGTCGCGGCGCAGCAAGGTTTCGGCCAGGGCCGGCACTCCTGTACCGCTCAAGGCGGGCACTTCACCGATACCGAGCAGCGCTGCAAAGGTCACGTCCCCGTGGCCGCTCAGGGCGCCCGCATCACGGTACGCCGCCAGGGACACGCCACTGGCAAATACACCGCTGCCCGGCGCGTACGTCACGTCGGCAATCAGCCGCGCCTCGGCTTTTCGGGCCCGCTTGACGGCGCGCTCGTCCGGCTGGAAGGTCCACACCAGGGACTCACGCCAATCGGCGTCGAAGGCGCCGAGCTCGAAACCGGCCGCACGGGCCGCCACGCCACGCAGCGGCACACGCGGATCGATGCGCAAGGTGGCGCCGCCGGACAGCGAAGCGAGCGCAGAAAGCAGCGCCGCCTCGTCAGGGAACAACAGCGCCCAGTCCGCGCCTTCCAGCGCGGCCAGCAGGTCGGCAAACGGCGTATGGTCCGCGGGATGCGCCGCCCGGGCAAGACGCGTATCGAATGTGTGGTTCATGCTTTCTCCTTGAATGACGAGGCGAAACGGTCCTGACCGACCTGACCGTGCACCGGCAAGCGCGACTTACTTGCCGAAGCGTCGATCGCGCTCCTGAAAGCTGCGCAACGCCCGCAGGAAGTCCACTTTACGAAAGCCCGGCCAGTTGACGTCGCAAAAATAGTATTCGCTGTACGCGGCCTGCCACAGCAAAAAGCCCGACAGGCGCACTTCGCCCGACGTGCGGATAATGAAATCGGGATCGGGAGCGCCAGCGGTGTACAGGTTGGCACCGATGTCATCCACCGTGAGCGAGGCGGCGAGTTCACCCAGCGACGCGCCCTCGGCGGCCTTGGCACGCAACAGGCGCCGGACGGACTCGGCAATTTCCTCGCGGCCTCCATAACCGATGGCGATGTTGAGCACCAGGCCGTCGTAGCCTTCGGTGGCGCGCTCCAGATCCAGCAGGTTCTGGCGCACGCCTTCGGGAAAGTCTTCCAGATCCCCGATCATCTTGATCCGCACCCGGTTTTTGTGAATGCGTGGATCGTGAATCATCTTGGCGGCTTCCCCGGCGAAGAGCTCCAGCAAATGAGCGACCTCACCCGCGTCGCGGCCCTTGTTGTCCGTCGAGAAGACCCACAGGGTGATGTGCGGAATGCCCAGCTCCAGACACCATTCCAGCACCTCGTAGGCTTTGTGGGCCCCCAGGGTGTGCCCGAGGTTTCTGGCCATTCCGGCCGCGCGCGCAAAGCGGCGGTTGCCGTCGAGAATCAGGCCGATGTGCTGCGGCAGACGCGAGGCAGAGCGCACCTTGCGCTCCAGGCGGCCTCCGTACAGCCAGTACAGCGGCCTGGAGAACGCGCCCGCGGCGCGCAGCCAAAGCGGAAGTCGGGGTGCGGTCACGGGCCCCAGTGTAGAGGCTGCGCGCGCTGCTGATACCGACTCGGGCAAACGGGGCGCCGCTGAACCTGGAGTGTCGGGAATACTCACGCTGGAAACCTCACATTTCAAACAATGCCGTCTGAGCCTGACGCGTCAGTGAGAGCGCTTTGTGGTCCAGCCGCGAAAGGGCGTGGGCCTGGATGGCCTGACGGGGCAGATCGGCTTGCGCTTCGTAGACACGCAAGGTCACCTGCCGGTGCGTCATGGTGTGCGACACCGTTCCCAGCAGTCGGGCGTGGCGCGCACCCAGCCGACCCAACAGCCGTTCCAGCGCGCCCTGTTCGTCACCATCCTCGACAGGTTCTGTGGGCAGACCGGACAGCCCGCCCAGCAGGCCGCCTTGACGGATTTCCAGGTACGCCGCGTGCGCGTCGCCGATCAAAAGGGCCACGGCAGGCCACGCCTGCACTGGCGCGCGTCTTTTGGGCGTCGGGAAGTCCCCCGGACGGCCGCTCTTTCGCGCCTGGCAGAAGGAACTCAACGGGCACACTCCACAACGCGGACTTTTCGGCGTGCAGACGGTCGCGCCCAGATCCATCAGCGCCTCGTTCCAGCGCCCCGGATCCGCGCGAAAAAGCAGCTCGTCGGCCCGGGCCTGGACCCAGAGCTCGCCGGGCTCCTTTTCAGCGTGAAGCCGTGACAGTACCCGCCGGACGTTTCCGTCGTTCACCGCGCGCTCTTCACCGTACGCGATGCTGGTGATGGCAGCGGCAGTATAAGGCCCGATTCCCGGCAAGGCGAGCCACTCCTCATAATTTTGGGGAAACCCGTCGCGCACCACGACCTGCGCCGCGCGGTGAAGGTGACGCGCCCGGGCGTAATACCCGCACCCCTCCCAGGCCTTGAGCACCGCCTCAATGGGAGCTGTCGCCAGCGCTGCCACATCCGGGAACGCCGTGAGAAAACGCTCGAAGTACACTTTGCCGCGCACCACCTGCGTCTGCTGCAACAGCACTTCAGATACCCACACCCGGTACGGATCTCTCCGACCTGGCGACGCCGCACGCCACGGCAAATCGCGTGCGTGTTCGTCGAACCAGGCCAGCAGGGCCTGGGGCAGGAAGAGAAATGGGTCAGAAGTCATGCCGCGGGCAGTATAGTAAACCCACCGCGGCGCGACTGTGCTGCTTCGCCAGCCCGGCGGGGAGTCCGGCATGTATCCCCGCGTTTCACGCGTCTGTCCCACCCTGCAAACCATGACAAGCGAACCCAAACTCCCCCGCACGCTGGAAATGCCCGCCATCACCGAGGCGAGCTATTCAACCAACGCGGCCAACAGCCTGATTCACCTGTACCGGGCAGAAGTGGGACGCATGACGGCGTATCGGGGCCGACTGGACACCACCACCAACTGGGCCATCGTGACCACGGCGGGTCTCACGTCGTTCGGGCTGGGCAACCGCGAAAACAGCCACGCCATCTTTCTTTTCGCGATGTTTATGAATTACTTTTTTCTGCACCTGGAGGCGCGGCGCTTCCGGACTTTCGAAATCACCCATCACCGGGTACGGATCATGGAGCGCTTCTTTTATCCGGCCATGCTGGGCGAGAAAGTCGACGCGGGCTGGCATCAGCTGCTCTTGGGCGAGCTGGCCAAACCGCGCAGTCCCATTCCACGCCTGGACGCGGTGGGCTGGCGGCTGCGGCGCAATTACCTGTGGATTTACGCGGCAGTGGTGATCGCCTGGATGGCCAAACTCGATTTGATGCGCGACCCGGGCGCACGGCCCACCTTCGCGGGATTTCTTGAACTGGCCTCGATCGGCAACCTGCCGGGTTTCATCGTCGCAACCGCGGTGCTGACGTTCTATGTGTTTCTGATCCGCCTGGCCATTCGCGCCACCCGTCAGTATCCGCTCGAACAGGACTGAACGACGCCCGTCAGGACAGTTAGCGAATGGTCGTTGTGGCCCCGCACATTTCGGGCAGCTGGTTGTGTGTCGACGGCTGATGGCCGATGGCCGGTGGCTTCGGTACACTCCTGTCATGCCAATTCCTGCGCATGAGTTTCGCCAGACGCTGGGACGCTGGGCGAGCGGCGTGACCATTGTGACCGTTTCGCACGGCACCGAAGTGCATGGCATGACTGCCAGTGCCTTTCTGTCCGTTTCCCTCGACCCGCCGCTGATTCTGGTGGCCATCGACCGGGGCGCGCACATGCACGGCGCCCTCGAAGAAGCGGACCGCTTCGGGGTCAGCATTCTTTCCAACACCCAGCGGGAGCTGAGCAACCACTTCGCGCGCCGCGGAGGAGAAATGGAAGTGCCCTGGGTGGATTTCGAAGGCTTGCCTCTCATCGGCGGAGCGATCGCGCAACTGGTGTGCCGCCGCACCGAACGTCACGCGGGCGGTGATCACACGCTGTTCGTGGGCGAAGTCGAATACAGCCGGTATACCGACGACGATCCGCTGGTGTACTTTCGCGGTCAGTACCACGAGCTCGGTTGAACTGCACGGAGGACGCCCAGGTGTCTACCGCTTCAGTTCTACCGTTCTGGAAACAGCACGCAGAACTCCAGAACCCAGCGGCAACACGCTTCCCTACTTGCCTCCGCTCGCCCCGCGTTTTGGGAGAACACCAAAACTCAAGTAGGAGCTACTCAAGTGTCCTGCTCCATCAAGGCTTGCATTCCGGCAACCGCACCGAGGCGCAGTGAAGTATCGGTATACGGTGTCAGCGGCGTGGCGTCGGGTCCCAGTTCGATCAGGTAAGCACCACGTGACTTGGCCAGGCGGCCCAGACTCGCGGCCGGTTCGACCACACTGCTCGTTCCGATCACCAGTGCCACCTCGGCCGATTCGAAGGCCTGCCAGGACCGCTTCAGGTCATCTTCGAGCAGCATTTCACCGAACCACACCACATTGGGCCGCGCCCGCGCGCCGCAGCGCTGGCAGTGCGCGGGAGGCGAAAAATCACGCGGCGCGGGCAGCGATTGGATGAGGGCGCAACGTTCGCAGCGCGCGGTGTTCAAATTGCCGTGCAATTCGATCAGCCGTTTGCTTCCCGCGCGGCCGTGCAGACCGTCCACGTTCTGGGTGACCAGCAAAAACGCCTCACTCACGCGGCGTTCCAGTTCCACGAGCGCCCGGTGGGCAGCGTTCGGTTCAGCCTGCATGCAGGCGCGGTACCGCTCGGCGTACCAGTTCCACACGAACAACGGATCGCGCGCGTACGCTGCGGGCGAAGCCAGCTCTTCGGGCGTAAAGCGCGCCCACAGGCCGGTCTGTGCGTCACGGAAAGTCGGAATGCCGCTTTCGGCTGAAATCCCCGCACCGGTCAGCACGGCCACCCGGGAAGCGCGGCCCAGTGCGCGGCGGGCTTGGGACAATGACATACCGAGATTATGACGACAGGCCGGTCATTTGCAGGACCAGCCTGTCACCTTTACGGGTGGCGCTTACAGCGTGTCGCCCATGCCACCCGAGCAGGACGCGCCACGCTCCGGCGCCTGAGAGCCACTTTCGTAGGCTTCCAGGAAGCGCTCCAGGCGTTTGTCATCGGCGTTCTCCACGCTCAGCTGCCGATTCCAGGCGCTGACCACTACCGGGCTGGGCAGGTTGGGGTAAGGAGAGAGCAGGGTGTGACCGCGCCCGTCCACCAGGGCCTTGAGCTTGTCCACTTCAGCGGACGGCAGGTCAGGGCGGTACGTTATCCACACTGCACCGTGTTCGAGGCTGTGCACGGCATATTCGTTGGCGATGGGCTGGTCATAGACGCCGCAGTTCTGCCACACCGGATTGTGCAGGCCTCCCACCGGTGGAGTTTCGGTGTAATCGATTC
Organism: Deinococcus peraridilitoris DSM 19664; assembly: GCF_000317835.1. Taxonomy (NCBI): domain Bacteria; kingdom Thermotogati; phylum Deinococcota; class Deinococci; order Deinococcales; family Deinococcaceae; genus Deinococcus; species Deinococcus peraridilitoris. Next base: position 1,156,414 of record NC_019793.1, read on the forward strand.
GCCCCTGCTGATGCTGCGAGCCCTGATAGTTGAAGGTCTTTTCGCCTTCGATCTTGCCTCCACCGCAGGAAGCAAGCACAAAGACCAGACCGATGAGCCAGACATTTTTCATGCACTACAGGCTAACATCCTGCCGCGTTCGAGGCGAGGAGCTTCGTCCTTCGGGCCGCCACCCACCACGAATCCGCACCAGGATGCACCAGCACGACCACACCAGCAGCGGCACACCCGTAGACCAGGCCATGACCGGACCGAAGGCCAGTCCTGAAGGCAACCAACCGAGCGCATGCCCCACGGAGAGCAGCCAGCAGCAGGCCAGCATGCCGATGAGCAGCCAGGACGTGAGCCTGCGAGACACGAAGTGGTACATACGTGCAGGTTCACACCCGGCGGTGAAGCGCACAGGATGTCGGTCCTAAGACTCCTAGAGGGCGAGTTGACCTGGTCTTCAAAAATGATGTTGCGCCACAGAGAAGCTCAGGTGCGTCGGGAAAGAAAGATGCGGATCACGGTCAGGATCAGGGCCCAGCCCAGGGAGGGAATCACCTCGACTGCCGCCGAGGTCGCCAAGTCGCCGCGCGAGTCGGCGTAACCGAGCCAGCCAAAATAGCGGATCAGGGTGAACACGACGAAAATCACGACGAAACTGCGCAGGAAATCAAGCGCGAAGTGTCGCCAGTCAGGCTTCATACCGGTCAGCGTAGCCGTGCAAACCTGTGAAGTGGGTGAGGCGCCCCTGTGGTTCGTTGAAGCCCTGAGCCCAGGCACGAAGCGCACGGCACCCTCTCTTAACACACAGTCCCGCCTGGAAACTGCATGCTAGCGTTTCTACAGCATTCCGCCGGTTTTCAGCTTCACACGCAGACTCAGCGGCAAATTCACAGTGCCGTTTCCATTTTCAGTTTTGCACCCGCTCAAGCAACCTTCAACGCGAAACCCACATCCAACTGATTTGCTTCGGAGGATTCATGCCGCAACCCAGCACCCTCGCCGAACTTCTCCAACTGCCCGAGTACCAGGGGCGTTCCCCGTTCGACGGTCAAGTCCGCTCGGTCCAGGACGAAGTGCGTGCCAACCTCGTGCGCAAGATCCGCGCGGGCGAGACGCTCTTCCCGGGCATCGTGGGCTTCGAGGAGACCGTCATTCCCCAGCTGACCAACGCGCTGCTGGCACGTCAGAACTTCATTCTGCTGGGACTGCGCGGTCAGGCCAAGAGCCGCATCCTGCGCCAGATCACCGACCTGCTCGACGTGCGCGTGCCGGCCATCGACGGCAACGAAATGAACGACGATCCGCTCAATCCCATCTCAGCCGAGGGACGCGCGATGCTCGAAGCGCACGGACTGGAGACACCCATCCGCTGGATCGAGCGCGCTGAGCGCTATGTCGAGAAGCTCGCCACGCCCGACGTGACGGTCGCCGACCTGATCGGCGACGTGGACCCCATCAAGGCCGCGCGTCTGGGAACCGCCCTGGGTGACGTGCGCAGCATGCATTTCGGGCTGTTGCCGCGCGCCAACCGCGGAATATTCGCGGTCAACGAACTGGCCGACCTGGCGCCCAAGGTGCAGGTGGCGCTCTTTAACATCCTGCAGGAAGGCGACGTGCAGATCAAAGGCTATCCGGTGCGTCTGGAACTCGATGTGATGCTGGTTTTCAGCGCCAACCCCGAGGACTACACCGCGCGTGGCAAGATCGTCACGCCGCTCAAGGACCGCATCGGCAGCGAGATCCGCACGCATTACCCCAAGACGGTCGACCTGGGCATGGACATCACCGCGCAGGAAGCTTACCGTGAGGAGAGCGTGCGCGTGCCGACTTTCGTGGCCGAGCTGATCGAGGAAATCGCTTTCCAGGCCCGCGAGGACAACCGGGTGGACAAACTCTCCGGCGTCAGTCAGCGTCTGCCGATCTCCCTGATGGAGATCTCGTGTGCCAACGCCGAGCAGCGCGCACTGCGTACAGGTGACGAAACCGTGACGCGCATCGCCGACATCTACGCGGGTCTGCCCGCCATCACCGGCAAGATGGAGCTGGAGTACGAAGGTGAGCTCAAGGGCGCCGAGAACGTCGCGCGCGAAATCATCCGCAAGGCAGCCGGCGCCGTCTTTGCCCGCCGTTACGCCTCAGTGGACACTGAAGAGATCGAGAAGTGGTTCGAGGGCGGACAGGTCTTTCGTGTACCCCAGCAGGGGGACGCGGGCGCAGCCCTCAACGAGATTCGCCGCGTGCCGGGCCTTTACCAGTTCGCCGCCGAAATGGCCGAAGGCAGCAGTGACGCCCAGCGCCTCGCTGCCGCCGAGTTCATCCTGGAAGGCCTGTATGGTCGCAAGAAGCTCTCACGCGCCGAGGAATCCTACGCCGCGCCCGAGAAAGAAACGGTCAAGCGCGGCGGACGCTGGAACTGAAGTGGTGTGAAAGGACCGAGCTTGCCTTCTTCAACCTTCGAGCCGCAGGCCAGTTCAAAATTGCAGGGAGGTGCAGATGAAGACAGTACGAGTGGCTTGCGTGGCGTTGGCCATGGTGTTGGCAGGGTGCGGAACTCAAGCGGCAACTGACGGCGCTCCGCCCGTCTGTACTCCTGTGATCACGCCGCCCAGCCTGGAAGTCTACGCGCCCACCGAGCCGGGCGGCAATACGGCGACCTACGTGGTGACGGCGCCGAGCACGCTTGTCGTGAAGTCGGACGGCGCATATGGCAATTCTGGGTGCGCGACACAGTTTGTTCAGTCCCTCAGTCTGGTCGTCGGCGATGACCTGGCGTTGACCGAAACGCGGACCGTCAAGAGCGTGACAGAAGCACGCGAGCATCCGTTCATGTTCTCCTTGCCGTTGGAGCCTGGAAAGGCCGGTATTCCCACTTCCGGCGAAGTCTTGCTCAGGCTCCGCCTGCAAAGCCAGCAATTCGGTCAGTTCGACTCCCTGCCAGAGGCCACGGTAAAGGTCATCGTTCGCTAGCTGCCCAAAGGGGCAGGAAGGACAACCATGTCCAAAACAACGCGCTACAGCAAATTCGAAGGTGAACTCGAGTCGCTCGAGTCGGCCGAGCTGATGAGCATGATTCAGGAAGCGTTGCTGGGCCAGGGCATGAACGACCCCTACGACCCTGATCCCGACGCGCGCCCCAGCATGGACGACCTGTTCGACGCCATTCTGCAGTCCCTGGTGGACCGCGGCATGGTGCCTGACGAGATGCTCGAAGAAGCCATGAACGCCGACGACATTCAGGAAACCCGCCTGGGGCAGCAGATTCAGCGCTTGATGGACAAGTTGCAGATGGACGGCTTTATTCGCAAGGAATTCGATGAGGAAGAGGGTTCCGGGGGTGGCGCGGGGGAAAGCGGTGAAGCGCGCTTCCAGCTCACCGACAAATCCATCGACTTTCTGGGCTACAACAGCCTGCGCGACCTGATGGGTGGTCTCGGGCGCAGCAGCGCCGGTAATCACGACACCCGTGACTACGCGAGTGGCATCGACGTGACCGGCGAACTCAAGAACTACGAATTCGGTGACACCCTCAACCTCGACACCACTGCCACGCTCTCGAACGTCATTTCCAAGGGTTTCGAGAACATGGAGCAGAGTGACCTGGTCGTCCGGCAGGCCGAGTACAGCTCCAGCGCCGCGACGGTGGTGCTGCTCGACTGCTCGCACAGCATGATCCTGTACGGCGAGGACCGCTTCACGCCGGCCAAGCAGGTGGCGCTGGCGCTCGCACACCTGATTCGCACCAGCTATCCGGGCGATACCCTGAAATTCGTGCTGTTTCACGACAGCGCCGAGGAAGTGCCGTTAGGGAAACTGGCGCAGGCGCAGATCGGCCCGTACCACACCAATACCGCGGGCGGCCTGCGGCTGGCGCAGCAGCTGCTCAAACGCGAAAACAAGGACATGAAGCAGATCGTGATGATCACCGACGGCAAACCGAGCGCCCTCACGCTGCCCGACGGACGCATCTACAAAAATGCTTACGGTCTCGATCCTTATGTGCTGGGCGCTACTTTGCGTGAAGTCGCCAACTGCCGACGCAGCGGCATCCAGATCAACACCTTCATGCTGGCCCGCGACGCCGAACTGATCGGCTTCGTGCGGCGCGTGACCGAAATGACCAAAGGCAAGGCATACTTCACCACGCCGCACAATATCGGGCAATACGTGCTGATGGACTATATGAAGGGCAAAACCAAAGTCGTCAATTGACGAACTGACAGAAACGGCAGCCTGAGAACAAAAGTGAAGCGGTGAATTTCCCCCGCTTCACTTTTTTCGTTTTGCCTCTGAATCCGTGGTACTTTCCACTCCTCGCCAGGTCGAATCATAGGCTTCGACAAACTCGAACAGGTTCTTGGCTGCCGCGAACACATAGTCAAAAGCCTGCGCGAGGTCAGTGCTGCGAATCTTGACGACACCGTGCTTGTTGACCAGGACTTCCAGCACGAAACCGGGAGGCAGGTCGTGCAACGGATCGGCAGGCGCGTGTGTCGCTTCTACCAGACAGCGGTGATCCTGCAGCCAGCGAAGCTGTTCCTGTTGTGCCTTGGAGAGCAGATCAACCCAGTGGCTTTCCTCGGTCCGGTCCATGCTTCACGCTAGATGCCTCGTCGAAAAAATCGATGATATGCGCTTCAGGACTTCACAAGACGTCAACGTTCCCTCAAGACTGCGGCCCGGCAGGCCGAGCGCCGCTTTGCAGGCAACCTCAGCCCCGCACGAGGTTGCGCCCGGCCTGTTTCGCTTCGAGCAGCTTCTCCTCGGCGAGTGCCAGCATGCCCTCGTGTCCGGTCGAGGGCAGATCGCTACATACCCCCACGCTGAGGGTCACCCGCAGACCCGGGCGCACCATCGACCAGTTGTACTGTTCGACGGCCTGACGGAAACGCTCGGCCGTGTGATCGACCTCGCCTGCCCCGATTCCGGGCAACATCAGGGCAAATTCCTCGCCGCCATAGCGCGCCAGCAGGTCCTTGGAACGGCACTGCTCACGCAGCACCTGCGCCACACGGCGCAGCACCTCGTCGCCCACCGCGTAGGAAAAGGCCTCGTTGACCCGCCGAAAATCGTCGAGATCGAGCAAGGCCACGCTGAGAGGGTAGTTCAGCCGGCGGGCCCGCCGGAAGGACAGCGCCAGTGTCTCGCAGAACGCGCGGCGGCTGGCCAGACCGGTCAACAGGTCCTCCTGCGTACTGCGCGCGAGCTGATCGGCCTGGACGTGAAGCTGGCGGGTCAGGTCGTCATACAGCAGTTGGGCGGACGCCAGATGCGAAAGCGCCCGGCGCAGATCGTCGTCCGTTGCCTCACCGGGCACAATCGGCAGACCAAGCGCTGTCAGAAGCAGCAAGCAGCGGGCTGCGCGCAATTCGTCACCTGCTTGCGTCGCGAGCATGTAAGCTTCGCGGCCCAACTGGGCCGCCCGTACCCGGTCGCATTCACCCAAGCGAGCCACGGCTTCCTGCAGCGCATCGATCCGGTCGATGCCCGTCAGGGCCAGCAGGTGCGCGTCTCGCGCGGCAGTCTCAGACATGTTCAGCACTTCCTCTTCCTGCAGACAGCATGCAACAGCGATTCTCACAATCTTCTTACGGCAATGTCGACAACCGCTCGCCTGACGGACAGGCTGCAGCCCCGTTCCTTGAGCTGGACTTCACAACCCAAGGCTCCGGACTGCCCCTGATGTGAAAAACTTCGATTTACCGGTGAAAATTCCGCGCCCGGACGACTCGTTCAGTTATCCGGGCAACAAGAAAGCGATCTTAATCCATCGTTAGCTTGGTTACCAAGTGAACAGTAGGTAACGCCCAGGCGGTGCTTTCCTGAACTAAATGAGCAAACGCAAAGTACTTATTGTCGAAGACGATCCGGATATCGCCCGTTTTGTGCGTTCCGATCTGGAGGATGCCGGTTACGAAGTAATGCACGCCGCCGACGCCATGACGGGCCTGGTGACCGTGCGTGAGCAGGCACCCGACCTGATCCTGCTCGATCTGGGTCTGCCTGACTTCGATGGCACCGAAGTGCTCGCACGCGTCCGGCGCACCTCGACCCTGCCGATCATCGTGATGACCGCCCGCGACACGGCCGATGAGAAAGTCAGCCTGCTCGAAGACGGCGCCGACGACTATGTGGTCAAGCCCTTCGATTCGCGCGAGCTGATCGCCCGCATCGGGGTTCAGCTGCGTCAGCACGGCGGGGCTCCGATCGAGGTCAACGGCATGGAGCTGAACTTGCAGCAACGCCTGGTCAAGTACAACGGCCAGGAAGTGCGCCTGTCTCCCACCGAATTCAATCTGCTGGCGCTGCTCGCCCGTCAACCGGGCCGCGTGTACTCGCGCGAAGAAATCGAGCGCGAGGTATGGGAAGGCCGCCTGCCCGCCAACAGCAACGTGGTGGACGTGCACATGGCCAACTTGCGCGGCAAGTTCCGCGACCTCGACGGCTACGGCATCATCCGCACCGTGCGTGGCATCGGCTACGCCCTGCGTTCCTGAACCTTTCAAGAAAGGGGCCGAAGGCAAATGCCTTCGGCCCCTTTCTTTTCGGGTGACTTGTGCCCCGGTGCTACTTGCCACTTCCCAGCGTGGCCGTCACCTTGGGTACGAACACGATGGCATTGGGGACCGGCCGGCTCCATACGGTATTGAAGTACCCGCCCGCCACGTACACGGTCGCACTCGAACCGCTGTCCAGACGCAGCGCCCGGCTGACGCCGACCCCGACCAGCGCACGCGCGAATTCCTCGGGCGTGCCGTTGTCGAAGTAAGCGATGGTCGGCTGACCGGCATACATCGCAAACGCCACCTGCCGGGTGGGCCGCCAGACGCTGGTCTTGACATCAAAGCCCTCCCGCAGGGCGTCGAGCGCGTACTGGCCGCCTTCGACCAGCAGCGGCCCGGCGGACAGCGCCTCGCGCACGCCATCCCAGCCGGGAGCGGCCCAGTTGAGGACCAGCTGCAGCGGAGCGCCCGCGCCTTGCGGAAGCTGCGGAAAGCGGACCGGATCGAAGGTCACGCTGATCTGACCGGCAGGTGGAATGCTGGGGCCGCTCAGCGCGCGTGTCACACTGGCACCGTCGAGATACAGCGTGATGAAACCCGGTCCGCCCACGCCCGTGCGACCGTCGCCGACAAACGCCGTCACCCAGTTCGGGTGTGGCTGCGGACGTACGGTGTTCACCGTCAGGGTTCCCCAGCCACCGGCCAGGATATACCGTGGCCGTGGAAAGCCGAACAGCACGCCCTCGTCGGTGAAGCCGAGGGTGGCACGCCGCTCCAGGCTGGAGTTGAGCATCAAGCCCCCTTGCGCCACCAGATCGACCGGAAAACTGGTCTTGGGGTCGAAGTAACCCCCGTTCACACCGGCCACGCCCCCGGCCCGCTTGACCAGGTCGAACACGCTGGCCGACGCGCCAACCCCTGCCGTGACGATTTTAGGGGTGAAATGACTGGAATCGAAGCTCAGCAACTGCAGCTTGCCGATCTGCCGGTGGGCGGCGCCGGGCGGCAGGGCTTCCAGGTCGGGAGGTGGGGTGACACTCGGGTCGAGGTTGGTGACCGTGTCGATCACCACCCGGTAGGGATTGTCCAGCGTGAAGACTTTGCTGAGGCCTCCATCACCGGTTTCGAGGCGTACGGTCAGCTGGCCTGCTGCGCGCGTGAGCGTCAGGGTATCGCCCGACTGCAGCTTCTGACCAAGTGGCGCGGGGGTCACCAGTGGCAGGGCAGGGACGGCGGAAGGCGAAAGCGCCCCGGTCGTCAGGGGCGCCGTGACCGCAGGTACGGCAGGCAGCGCGGGAACCACGGGCAAAAAGCCCGCGCGGGCGAGCAGGTCAGCTTCGGCCGTCACGGCAGGAAAGGTCAGCGTCAGCCCGCGCTTGTCCTGCGATAACTGGTAGGGAGCATTGCCGCTCAGTTCCAGCACCACCCGCTGGGTCTCCTGAGCGCGTCTGAGGGTGCGGCTGCTGCGCACCAGCGTCAGCTGCGCGGTGGGGGCGGCAGCAGGTGGTGTCTGCACTCCGGCGCCGGAAATCGGGGGGGTGGGAGCAGGAAGCGTGGGCACGGCCGGCAGTGGGGCGGGAGTAACACGCACAGGGGCCGCCGGAACCACGGGAGAAGTTACGGGAAGGGACGGTGGGGGTGTCACGGTCACGGCGGGAGCAGGTGCGGGCGCGACGGACAAGGGCGCTCCCTGCGCCACGGGGGTCAGCGCGAAATCGAGGATTTCAGGAGCGTCACCCAGGATTGTCACGCCCAGCGCGCGCAGCACGCCCAGCGAAACGTGAACCGAACCGCCTACCAGTTCGGGCGCGCCCAGGACGGCAAGTCTCTGTCCGTTTTCCGTCCAGCCGCTTGCCGCCGTGAAGCGCAGCTCACGGTTTTGCAGCGCAAGTCGGACATCATCGGCCTGATTGAGCGTGGTGATTCCCAGACGCGGGAGAAACCACACCGGCAGCCCTTCTGCTCCACTGGGCATGGTTTTGGTTTCGATGCGCGGGCTGGTGAGGACACCGCCGATGGCGACCGGGCGCGCCGAGGCGGCGCTCAACGCCAACAAGGCCAGCAGGGCAAGACGGCGCACTTCAGACCCCCGGCGTGATCCACGACAGATCGAGGCAGCGAAGATGAAGGAGAGCAATGCTCGAAATTAAAGTGGACATGCACTGGCAGTGTAAAAAACAACGCCTGACAAAGAATGAGAACATGAAGATAGAAGCGAAGGCGGCGCATATCGTCCAGCTGTGACAACTTTGCAAGAGTCCGCCGCTAAACTGAAAAAGACATGATTGAGCCTTCACTCGCCCTTTATGGGGAAGCATTTGACCAGGTCGAGAACCTGCTGTCCGATCTGCTGGGCGCCACTGGCGTTCGCTATTGCCTGCTCGTGGACCGCAAGGGCTTCGTACTCTCGCACAAGGAAGCGCTGTGGGCGCCCCGGCCACCGGCCCTCGATTCGGTTGCGACGCTGGTGGCCGGCAACGCCGCCGCGACCAGTGCATTGGCGAGCATGCTGGGCGAACGTACCTTCAGCGAGCAGATTCACCAAGGCGAAAAAGGTGTGCTCTACGTCGAGTCGATCATCGACAAGGCGCTGCTGGTCCTGATCTTCGACTCCAGCGTCCCACTCGGCAAGGTCAAGCTGTACGCCAAGAAGACCATCACGTTGCTCTCGGAAGTGCTGCTGCAGGTCGGTGACGCTCCCAAAATCGAGTTCAACCAGGGCTTCTCGGATGACGCGGGCGCGCTGCTCGACGATCTCTTCGGCTGAATTCTCGTTCCCTTCATCCGCTCGGAATATCCGGCCACCTCGACTTTCACAAGTCGCCTCAGGAGTGACGCATGAGCACCATCAACTTCGCCGCCCGCGAAATCAACTGCAAGATCGTCTACTACGGTCCCGGCATGTCCGGCAAAACCACCAATCTCAAGCACGTCTTCAGCAAGGTTCCCGAGTCGCTGCGCGGTGACATGGTCTCGCTGGCGACCGAAGACGAGCGCACGCTGTTCTTCGACTTTCTGCCGCTCGACCTCGGCAGCGTGCAAGGCTTCAAGACGCGCTTTCACCTCTACACTGTGCCGGGGCAAGTTTTTTACAACGCCAGCCGCAAGCTGATTCTGCGTGGCGTGGATGGCATCGTGTTCGTCGCCGACAGTGCCCCCAACCGCCTGCGCGCCAACGCCGAGAGCATGCGCAATTTGCGCGAAAATCTGGTCGAGCACGGCATCAGCCTCAAGGAAGTGCCGCTGATTCTGCAGGTCAACAAGCGTGACCTGCCCGACGCGCTGCCGCTGTCGATGATTCGCGCGGTGCTCGATCCCAAAGGAGAACTGCCCGTGTTCGAGTCCTGCGCTGACAAGGGTACGGGCGTCTTCGAAAGCCTCAAGGCGGTCTCGAAGCTGGTGCTCGAACGCCTGTCTCAGCCGACAAGCTGACTCCCGCCGAACAGACGGCCCACCCGCGGGTGGGCCATCTGTCTGTGCCTTCGAGCAACGCTCGCGGCCATCTTCGAGGCTACAGGAGAACGTGGATCGGCGTTTGCGCGGGCGAGGCTGGATCAAACGGGCCGCACGTTCTACGCTCAGGCCATGTCCCTCACCATGACCGCGCTGACCAGTGACTTTGCCGTCTGCCGCCTGAATCCGCACGATCCGCTGCCGCAGTGGGGACTCGCGGGCGAGTTTTTCAGCCTGAGCCGCTCAGGCCGGGAACTTTCACTGACCTGCGAGGCTGCGCTGGTGCCCCCAGGCGTGCGTGCCGAAGGCCCCTGGCGCGCGCTGGAGCTGGAGGGGCCATTCGATTTCGCCTTGACCGGCATTCTGGCATCCGTGCTCACACCACTCGCGCAGGCGGAAATCGGCATCTTCGCACTCTCCACCTTCGACACCGATTACGTGCTGGTACAGTCATCCCACTTCGCACACGCCGTGCGGGCGTTGCGCGCTGCCGGCCACACCGTTCATCTGCCGCCCGCCCACCCGGTCTGAAGCGGCGGCAATCGCGCGCTCAGCGCGTGCGGCAAATGAGCGCCTGATAGGACGCCGGAAACGTTTTGGGATCGGACAACAATGCGAAATAAGTCTGCTTGTTGCGGGTGAAGGTGTAGTGCTGCCAGACCTGTCTGCTCCGGACGAGCCTGACATTCCAGCCTGCCTTACGGGCTCCTGTGAGAAAGCTGGCCTGATGCTTCTTGAAATCATTGTTGCGGCCGAGCGAGTTGATGGGCTTGGACGAATCCCACTGCAGAAATTCAAAAGAACCGGGTTTGCAGCGCTGGCCGTTTTCACGTGCCCGGGCAGACACGGAGACCTTTTTGACAGTGTAGCTGGGGTCCTGCATACTCAGACGCAGCGGCGCGTCCACCCAGATTTTCAGCGAGGCCGATTGCGCGACCGCCTGGCCCTTGGGCCGGGTCAAGGGCAGCAACAGGGCCTCAGCGCTGCCCAGCAGGGTCAGCCCGAGCAACAGGCAAAGCTTCACGCCACCATTTTACCGCGTTCTGCCCGCCTGGTCGTGACCGCGCCCGTGGCCCGCTCAGCGGGTGTTGGCCAACCAGGTCTCGATCCGCTCGGCGACGTTGACCAGGTGGTCCCCGTGCCGCTCGATGCTGCGCGCCAGGCTGGTGGCGCGCAAACCGGCACCCAGCGAACGGGAATCCTCGAGCATGCGGGTCAGCGTCGAACGCTGAAACTGCTCGTAGAGTGCGTCTACCTGCTGATCCAGCCGCTGGACCTCCTGCGCAGCGGGGAGGTCACGCTCGGCAAAGGCGTACGCCAGCTTTTCGAGCATGCCGGTCAGGTGCGAAAGCAGCGGCAGCAGGTCGCCGGGATGAGACCACGCCACCTGCGCACTGAGAACCTCCAGATCGCGCGCAATATGAACCGCATAATCTCCGGCACGTTCCAGATCCGTCAGGCTCTTGAGCAGCATCATCACGAAGCGCAGATCGCCTGCGACCGGCTGGTGCCTGGCGATCAGCAAGAGCAACTCCGCTTCCAGATCGACTTCCAGCTGGTCGATTTCCAGGTCGAGCGCCTTGACGCGGTCCAGCAGATTCATCATACGCCCGGACTGCAGGGCTTCACGCAACAGGGCCAGCTGCTCGAGACCCAGGCTCTGCATTCGCAGGAACGAGGCAGTCAGGCCTAGCAGGCTGGAGTCGAACGCACTGCGGGTCATGTGATCGCCCCGCTCCTCAACCGAAGCGGCCCGTGACGTACGCCTCGGTCCGTTCGTCACTGGGACTGGTAAAGACCGCGTCGGTGGGACCACGCTCGACCATGTCACCATTCAGGAAAAAGCTGGTGGTATCGCTGACCCGAGCCGCCTGCTGCATGTTGTGCGTGACGATCATGATGGTGGTGACTTTTTTCAGGTCCCCCATCAGGTCTTCGATGCGCGCAGTCGATTGTGGATCGAGGGCGCTGGTCGGCTCGTCCATCAAGAGGATTTCCGGTTCGACGGCGAGCGCGCGCGCGATGCACAGCCGCTGCTGCTGCCCACCCGAAAGTCCGGTGGCCGGGCTGTTCAGGCGGTCCTTGACTTCATCCCACAGGGCAGCCTGGCGCAGCGAACGCTCGGCCGTCTCCAGCAGGATCCTCCGGTCACGGATTCCGGCCAGCTTGAGGCCGGACACCACGTTGTCGAGCACGCTCATGGTCGGAAAGGGATTGGGTTTCTGAAACACCATGCCCACACGGCGCCGGATGGCCACCGGGTCCACGTCGCCGTAGATGTCCTCGCCGTCGAGCAGAATCCGTCCCTCGACGCGGGCGCTCGGGGTAAGGTCGTGCATGCGGTTGATGGCGCGCAGAAAGGTCGTCTTGCCGCAGCCGGAAGGGCCGATCAGGGCGTTGACCGAGTTGGGCAGGACTTCCATGCTGACGTTCTTCACGGCGCGATTGCTGCCGTAGTAGATGCTCACGTCCTGCACACTGAGCACGGACGCACCGGTCGGGGCACCCTGGATTCTTTCCTGATTCATGGTCATCGGAAATCAACTCTCCTTAAAAGCGGCGACGGGTAGCCCAGCGGGCCAGCAGGGTCGTCACGAAAATCAGCAGCACCAGCACCAACGCGGCGGCGTTGGCCAGACGGTGCCACTCTTCGTACGGGCTCACGACATACGTGAAAATCGCCAGCGGCAACGCCGACACCGGTTGCAGCGGGTCGACACTGAGACGCGGATTGCCAAAGGCAGTGAACAGCAGGGGCGCCGCTTCACCGGCCACGCGCGCGACGGCCAGCATCACGCCCGTAATGATTCCACCCGTCGCCGACGGCAGCACAATCGACCACGTCACGCGCCATTGCGGCAACCCGAGGCTCATGCCGGCCTCGCGCACGCTGAGCGGGACCAGCTTCAGCACTTCCTCGGTGGTGCGCACGACGATGGGAATCATCAGCAGGCCCAGCGCGATGCCGCCCGAGAGGGCGCTGAACTGGCGCATGGCGATCACCACCAGACCGTACGCCACCAGACCCATCACGATGGCCGGCACGCCCGACAGCACGTCGCTCACGAGGCGCACGGTGGGAACGAGCGGATGGCGCGGAAACTCTGCCAGGAAAATGCCGCCTGCCACGCCGATGATCACCCCGATCACCGAGGCGATGGCCAGCAGCAGCAACGTGCCGACGATGGCGTTGCGCAATCCGCCGCCCGCTTCTCCCACGGGCACCGGGTCCTGGGTAAAGAAGTCCAGGTTGATGGCCTGAATCCCGTTCGAGATCAGATACCACAGGATGGCAAACAGCGGAATCAGGATCACCAGGGTCGCCAGACCGATCAAACCGGCCGCGATGATGTTCTTGACCTGGCGTGCGCGGCGGTTGCGCGACAGATCGAGTGAAGCTCGCCGTTGGGCCAGGGCCATCAGTGGGTGCCTTTCGGAGTCAGACGCGCGATGATCAGGCGCGCCAGGTAGTTGATGATGACGCTGATCGCAAAGAGCAGCAGGCCCACCTCGATCAAGCTGGAAAGGTGCAGGTCCTCGACGGCCTCGGTGAACTCGTTGGCGATCACCGACGACATGGTCGCCGTGGAGTCCCAGATGCTTCCGGGCAACGACGGGGTGTTGCCGATCACCATGGTCACGGCCATGGTTTCCCCCAGGGCGCGTCCCAGCGACAGAATCACCCCACCGAAGATGCCAGCGCGCGCGAAGGGCAGGATCGCGCCGCGAATCACTTCCCATTTGGTGGCGCCCAGCGCATACATCGCTTCCCGCTGATCAGCAGGCACCAGCCGGATCACGTCACGCGACACCGACGCGGTGTAGGGAATCACCATCACCGCCAGAATCAGGCTGGCGGTCATCAGACCAAATCCTGTGGGTGCCGACGGCACCAGCCATTTGAGCAGCGGATTCTGCACGATCCACGGCTGATAGAAAATCCACAGTTCGGCGCTGCGGACCATGGGCACCAGCACGAACACGGCCCATAATCCGTAGATGACGCTGGGAATCGCCGCCAGCAGCTCGACCAGGTAACTGACCGGCTCGGCAATCCAGCGGGGAGCGTACTCGGTCACGAAGATGGCCCCGCCGATGGCGAGCGGTACGGCGATGATCAGGGCAATGACGCTCGTGAGAATCGTCCCGACGATGAAGTTCAACGCGCCGAAGCGCCCGGTCACCGGGTTCCACACGACGTCCACCAGAAAGCGCCAACCAAACTCCCGAATGGACAGCAAACTCGACGAAGCCAGTTCGTAGACCGAAATGGCGAAGATGGCCACGATGGTCAGGGCCAGACCGAGCACCAGCGCGCGATAAGTTCCGTCGCCACGCGAGGAAACGCTTTTCTTGTTGGGACGGACGGGAGTGATTTTGGTCATGCGAAAGCACACCTCCGCGGTGTCCTGAACAGTTCACCCTGGTTGTGTCATGGAAACGTCAGCTGAGGCTGACAGCACCCTGAGAGCGTTGTCAGCGACAACAAACAAGCCGGGTGATTGCTCACCCGGCCCACCACCCGACTTGTTTATTTGAGTGCTTTGCCGTCGTAGGTGATCGAAGCGATGATCGCCTTGGCACGCGTCGCGGCGTTGCCGGGCAGACCGGCGTAATCGAGTGGCTCGGCGTACTTCTGGCCGTCGGTGACCATCCAGCCCAGCATCTTCTTGAGGGCCGAGGCCTGCGCTTCAGTACGGTTGCCGTACTTCTGGTCGGCGTACACCAGCACCCAGGTGAAGCTGGAGATCGGGTATCCCTTGGCAGAGTTCACGAGGCTGACGCGCGTATCGGCAGGCACGACCTTGGAGCCCGCCGCTTCGGTGACGGTCTTGGGGCTCGCCACCACGAACTGTCCTGCTTTGTTCTGCACGGCCCCGTACGCGATCTTGTTCTGCAGGGCGTAGACCAGTTCGTTGTAACCGATGGCACCCGGAGTGCTCTTCACGATGCCCGCCACACCTTCGTTGCCCTTACCGCCGATACCGACGGGCCACTGCACGGTGGTCGCGGTACCGACCTTGCTCTTCCACTCGCTGCTGACGCTCGAGAGGTAATCCACCCACACGAAGGTGGTGCCGCTGCCGTCACTGCGACGCACGACCGTGATGGGCAGCGGGGGCAGGGTGACGCCGGCGTTGAGCTTGGTGATGGCAGGGTCATTCCAGGTCCTGATCTTGCCGAGGTAGATGTCGGCCAGCACCTTGCCCGTGAACTTGAGCTGGGTGTTCACACCGGGCAGGTTGTAGGTCGGCACGACTGCACCGAGTGTGATCGGGATGTGCAGAATCTTGCCAGAGGCCTTCTTGAGATCCTCGTCGTTCATCGGGCCGTCGGTGGCGCCAAAGTCCACCGTGCGCTCCAGAATCTGGCGCTGTCCGCCGCCCGAGCCGATCGACTGGTAGTTCACGTCGTCGCTGCTGATTTTGTTCCACTCATTAAACATCTTCGAGTAGAGCGGGTAAGGGAAGGTAGCGCCCGCACCCGTGAGGTTTACCGCGAACGCCGTGCTGGTCACGGCGGTCAGTCCCAGAGCAAGAATCTTCTTCATCGCCGTCATGTTGGCGCGCTTGTGTCAAGGAAAGGTCAGCCCGGGAAAGTGCTTCCTCTGCCAGCTTTCAGGCAGTCACTGCTCTGCTGTCAGGCCACTGTAAGTCAGACTTCGCTACGTTAAGGTATGACGCACAATATCGAGGAACTGAACAAGGAGTGGCGCGGCCGGTACGTAGCCTATACAGACGCGCTGTTGCTGCGCGGTCTGGACGCCTGTGGCGTGTGGTTCGACTGGCGAAACGAGGACGGTCAGCTACGCTTTGTCTCCATCGGAGCAGACGGTGAACTGCTCGTTGCACGTCCCCTGTGGCGTGGTGCTCCGCCCGCAGGGGTGGTGGGCGAGGTGCTGCGTAAGACTGGGCATGCGCTTTCGCTCGACGAGGTGCTGGCAGGCTGAGCGGGCACAGACCGCGGGAATACGGTCGTTTAGCCTGCCCGAGTCTGGGTTGGGTCGGGGCTGCAGTCCGTACACATTTACCGTTCTACGCGAGGCGCAGTGGCTCATTGAGATGCAGGCCGAGGAACTGCAGCAGCTCCGCGCAACACTGCGTGAGTACGCGAATGCGAACGAGGCCGTCTCCAAGGCGGAGCTGGCCCGCTCAAACGACTGCCGGGAGAATGAGCGGTGTATTTTCGCGGGCAACTGATGCAGGCGCGCAAGGAGGCTCAGGAGTGGATTAGGGTGGCAGAGCGTGCTGTGCTGAACGCCGCTCAAGAGAGGTTATTGCCCAGAGGATGAAATGGAACGCTGCCAGACCTTTATCACAGCTGCAATGTCAGGGAACGGCTGGGATCACGACTCGTCCCCACGGCGACGGCCCCACACCCAAGGCAGCACCCACCACATGCTGATCAGCAGGGCAGCCATCAACCCGGTCACCCACCACGACCAGGGTTCGCCCAGCACCATGAACATCACCAGGTGCGTCGCGAGAATCCAAGCAAGAGACAATGGCACCAGCCCGATCACCAGCATGCGAGTCTCGAAACCCTTGAAGTCCTCGCGTGCACGAACAGGCCACATCAGCCGGTGGTGCACCGCGGGCGAACTGAAAAACACCAGGCTGGTCAGTGAGCACACGAAAGTGGCGACGTACGCCCACTTCTCCTGGAGGATCAGGTCACTGAAGGCCGCGCTGAACGGGAGCACGACCAGGAAAGCGGTGAGTACCTGTGCGCCCGCGAGCAGCACACGCGTCTCCTGGAGTAGGTCGTCAAATGCAGCTTCATTGTGTCGAGCTTCGCTTCGCATGGCAGCCTCTACTTTACCGTTGAGACGTTTAATAACGACTTTCGCAGCATTATTCCAGTCCTCTAGAGCGTTTGTCATATTGATTGATGGGGTAAGGCGTGAGAGAACCAGCCGAGAATGTCAGCTGGCGTGACGGCGGCAAGAGCTTTGCCCAGAGCAGCGATGACCGCATCAGCAGATCTGGCAGCCCAGCCCCTGAGCAAAGCTTTGAGCTTGGAGAACAGCATCTCAATCAGGTTGAAGTCCGGACTGTAGGGGGCAGGTAGATCAGCTGACAGCCCCTGGCCTCGATCAAATGGCGAATGTTTTCCCGCTTAGAGCGTTTGTCCATTCCACCCTTGGAGGAAGACACTCCATCAATGCCATTGTCTTGGGCAGAACGGACGCCCATGAGGACGCCTGCCCGCGTCTTGGGCAGAACGGACGCCCATGAGGACGCCTGCCCGCGTCTTGGGCAGAACGGACGCCCATGAGGACGCCTGCCCGCGTCTTGGGCAGAACGGACTCGCATGAGCAAGCCTGGCCGCTTGGGCAGAACGGACGCCCTTATGGACGCCTGCCCGCGTCTTGGGCAGAACGGACGCCCTTATGGACGCCTGCCCGCGTCTTGGGCAGAACGGACGCCCATGAGGACGCCTGCCCGCGTCTTGGGCAGAACGGACTCGCATGAGCAAGCCTGGCCGCTTGGGCAGAACGGACGCCCTTATGGACGCCTGCCCGCGTCTTGGGCAGAACGGACGCCCTTATGGACGCCTGCCCGCGTCTTGGGCAGAACGGACGCCCTTATGGACGCCTGCCCGCGTCTTGGGCAGAACGGACGCCCTTATGGACGCCTGCCCGCGTCTTGGGCAGAACGGACGCCCTTATGGACGCCTGCCCGCGTCTTGGGCAGAACGGACGCCCTTATGGACGCCTGCCCGCTTCCAAACGCTCCTGGTCAAGGTCACTCGCTCCCCGCGCTGACAGCGTGCCCAAAAGCGGTTTCGGGCACTGCGCGCTCTCCGCTCGGTCAAAAACATGGATCAAAAACCGATCCATGTCTTTGACAACCGCTTTATGGGAAGCCAGGTTATCCATCAACCCCGTCTGTCCTGGCTGCAAGGTGGGGCACAGCACTTCACGAACGTAGGTCTCGAAGACTTGAGCGTTCACGGCACCCTCGATCACCAGTTCCGCCTGAGGGCCGGACAGACTCAAGGCACACAGCAAGGTCAGATTCTTCTCGTGATTCCTGGGTACCTGAGCATCAGCACGCTCACCACGAGGAGCACGAGCATAACGGCGCGTCATGGCGCTATTGAAGCCACTTTCGTCCAGACACACCAGCTCGCTCAGCTTCAAGCCAGCGATAGCCTCAAGAAAGCTCTGCCGCTCGACTTCCTGCTGTTCACACGCGCGGACGGCCTTTTTTTCTGGTGACCCCAAGCCGCTCCAGCATGCGGTCCATGGTCTTGAAGCTCACCCGCACCCCGGTCTGCGCGAACCATAAGTCCGCATGCTCCTGCAAGGTTCGGTCGGGATGCTGTTCCACCTGCTGCCGGAGCAGGTCGTGTTGCTCTGGCTTCATCAGGTGGGGTTTGCCCGGTGAGGTACGACCTGCGAGCGACTGACCCCGACGGTGCGCATAGAGGTAGCGCCACACCGTTGCTTCTGCAACTCCGAACACCGCCGCGACCTGCGCGGCACGTTGTCCTGCTTCGTGCGCCGCCACGATCCGCTCCCGCAAGTCCAACGAGTACCCTCGCATCCCTCAATCATAACGACAAACGCTCTAAGGAGAGGTATCCGACATCCTTGGGGTAGACGCTGGCCCCGCGATGTACGCTCAGTCATGCGTACATCGCTATTGCTCATAGCGCTACTAGCAGGAGTGCCCCTCGTTGGATGCGCAGGCCCCCCGCAACCTCTCAAAGTCAGCAGTGGAATGCCTTTCTACGGCAGTTACACTGGAACAGCTACACCTGTCACCGGCCTAGAACGTGCATCGCTGCCAATGACAATCACCAGCACAGCGGCCTACGAAAACGCCCAGCACTACCGTTTCAACGGAACGCTGATCCTCGAGGACCAGATTTACTCTTTCACTGGTACCGCCACCGCGCAGGGCGGGATATTTTTCAAACCACAAGCAAGTTTCCACTACGGCGATATCGGGTGGCAAGCGAATATTCAGCAGGCGAATTCGCAGGTCGGGACGATGTCCGGCAAAAACAAAATTGGTACAGCCGGTATGGAGGGCCTGAACGGTTCACTTACCGTGAATGGGACCAGCTACACCTTGCGGGCACACCTCACTCAAGTTGCCCCAGAAATGAAGTCTCCATAGAATTTTCCCAAGCAACGCGCTAATTAGTTCAAACATCAAACAAAGGTGGACCGGCAGTTTACCGGGTCTACCTTTGTTTCCGCGTAGATTTGGGCTTTAGCCTATTGCTCGCTGTAGATTGCTCGCGAATTGATACCCGTCACGTCGAAAGAGAAAGGCTGATTCGTGGCCGAGATCCCGAAGAAACGTAAGTCGGTGCTTCGGGAAACACTTCCCTTTTTGTCGATTGCGACTTGGGCCAGTCCACCCGCAAAGTTAATGTTCAGCGCGCCTGTTGGTGCACCGTTGGCCATGGTGCTGTCTTTGTCGAGGTTGAGGTCACAAGACTGGGTTCCACCGCTAACACGTGCACAAGCATATCCACTCGCAACATATGTGTTCATGCCTGTTTCCCGGCGGGGAGGGGTGGTCGCCATGTTCACACCATCGACCACATCCCGGATAATCTCGTAGCCGAGGATATAAGCTGCTTGTGACCCTGGACGCGCGTTGAACACGAAGCTGACCGTTCCTGCCGGACCAATCGTGTACTTTGTACCCGTGATATTGCCCTGAGGGTCCTTTTGCACTTGTCCTTGGACGGTCACGCTGCTACTTGCGTCTGACATGGTAGCGCCGACCAAAACCTGTGGCCCTAAAGAGGTCATTCCGCACGCGCTAAGAAGGGCGGAAATGGTGACTGCACCAACGACCAAGTTTATCTTTCTCATCCCTTTAAGAATAAGGCCTACAGAGCGCAGCCAAGTGAAAATTAGCGGACGCGGCCCGGGTCTTCCACCCTATAAGGCCGAGACCAGCCAGAGGAGCCGCCCCGATGCGCGGCTCCTCTGGCTAAGGCGGTCTTCGGTTCTATGGTTTCCGGCACGCCTCGCGTGTCAGCCCGGCTAGCACGTCGATTCACAACGCCAGGGCCCGCACTTTATTGAATCACGCCCGGGTACTTGATGTGCAGGACGTGCACTTCTCTGCAGGGTTCCTCGACCCTCGACGTGCATCAGTCGCGCCGCTAGCCACTCCTCCGTGTCATGCAGCGTCACGGGATACCAGCGGTGTACCAGCGGGAGGCTGCATCCCGCTTCAGGCTGACAGTCGCCCGATCGCCTGGATGAAAGAATGCGCCGATTCTGCTCTATCCGAAATTTACAAAGGCGTTTACTATAAGTCATGAAGCGTCCCCGGCTCGTCTCGATCCGCTACGCCCCGACACGTGACCTGAGCGAGCGCGTTCAGGCCGAACAGCACCTCGTCGAGTCCATCCAGACGGCGCTCGGTGAGGATGTGCAGGTGCTTTTCGAGGAAATCAGCGACGACGAGTACTGGAAACGCACGCGCGTCCGCATCACCGGTCCATGGGCACAACCGCGCAATGTCGTGTTTGCCGCCGTCAGTCTGTGTCTCGGTGAAGTCGTGGAGGCCGCCTGACGTGTGCGGACGCGTGAACGGGAACTTCCACCCCACCTACTTCCGGAGCATGTTCGGGATGCTGCTTTCCCCGGAGTGGCCTGGCGCGTCCGCCAAAGCAGGCGGTTACGTCACCATCGTCACATAACATCGCTGGGTAATATTTCTCGGAGGTCAAATTCACCCAGCCGTGGTCGGCTCGTCAACGCTCTAACCCGTGTCGGAAGCTGAATCATTACACTGAAGCATCATTCGCGAGGAGCTTCCCATACAGCGTCGTACGGCCCACCTCACCACTGCCGCTCCGGAACGCGTGGGAGGAACGCTGGTGGCCCTCAACCGCCGAGCGGCAGCCCGGTATGGTGGTGTGGCTCGGCCCCTGTCGGGCATCGCCCGTGAACACCTCGCCACCCAGCAGCTCGAAGTCGCTTCACCCGTCCTGGCCCACCGCCTCCTCAGCCAGGCAGTGAGAGAGGAACTCAATCCCGCTCATCCCGTGGCAACCGCGAGGTCGTACGGAGCCGCGGTTCGTGAACTGCTCCGTGTTCAAGCGGACCTCGCGACACTCACGGCGGACCAGGCGGCTCAGGTACGACGTGTGGCGCGCGTCACCCGCCAGTACCGTCGTCTTTTGCGGGAACGCGGGTTGGTGGATGGCGCGGAAGTCCTCGCGGTCGCCGCGCACACCATTGCGCCGCTCGGCCGCCTCACCCTACTCGGGTACGTGCGTCTCACCCAGGACGAACTGCAGCTTCTCGACGCCCTCGCCGGAGACTGCAGGAGACTGCAGTGAGGTGTACCTGCCCTGGACGGCGCACAGCCTGTTCGACGACAATGAGCGGGCCGCCGCCTGGCTTGAGCGGCGCGGCTGGACGGTGGAGCGTGCTCAGTTCGAGCAGGGCGGGCCAGGGCGGGCGCTCCTCGGGCGGGGGGCGTGTGAACCTGGCGTTCGTGTCCGGGCGTGCGGGCAGATGGAAGACGAGGTCCGGGCGGCGCTGGCGGACATCAAACGACTGCAGGCTCAAGGCGCTGAGGTGCAGGACATCGCGTTTGTCGTGGCCGATGACGCGGCGTGGGGACCGCTCGTGCAGGCGGTGGCGTGGGAGTACGGCGTGCCCGTGGAAGTCACGGCATCCCAACCCCTCTCCGAAACGAGCATCGGCTCCTGGCTGAAGCGCGCACTGGACGTCGTGCAAGCAGGAGCGACGTTCGAGAGGGCGGCGCACTTGCTGGGTCACCCGCTCGACCAGGGCCTGGAAGGAGGCGCCTGGCAGACGGTACGCCGAGCACGGCCAGATTCCCTGGAAGCCTGGCGTGACGTGGGGGTGAACCTCGAAGGCTTCGTCTGGCCGGAGCAGAACAGCCGCGCTCTTTGGGTGTCACACCTGACGTCCTTGCTCCTTGAACGTGACGTGACGCGACGCGCCACCGAAAGGAGCTCCCTAGACGCTGCGGCGGTGCGGGCCCTTCATACGGAACTCCGGGTGCTTGCAGATCCGCCCGAGGAACGTCTCTCCCTTGAAGCGTTCGTCGATGAACTACACATGCTGCTCGCGCTGCTCGCCGTGGCACCTGAAGCGAGCGGCAACGCGATCGAGCTTCTCACGCCGTACGCCCTCGTGGGCGCCGCCGTTCCGCACGTAGTGGTCCTGGGCCTGGCGGAAGGTGTCTGGCCTCCCCCACTGCAGGACGATCCACGGCTCGATTTCGCGGATCGCCTGCGTCTGCGGGCCGCAGGATTTCCACTGGAAGTCCCCGGCAGCCTGGCTCGCCGGGAGATGCTGTCGTTCTGGTCGCTGCTGAACACCGCGCAGATCAGCCTGACGCTCAGCTACGGCCGTCTGACGGCCACGGGAGGAGAAGCGCTGCCCAGCGCTTACCTCACCCGCCTGGGAGCAGCGATCGAGGCCTACGACCCCAAGACTGCCTGCAGTCACGAGAAACTGCGCCGCTCGCAACTGCAGCACGATGCCACAGATGACGTCCTTTCTCACGCCCGGCACGCGCACGAAGTGGAACGCCGCCGGGAAGCTGAAGCCACCTTCGATGAGTACGACGGCCTCACCGCCCTGTCAGTGGATCACCGCTCACACGTCTTTTCTGCCGGGCAGCTCCGCACGCTCGGCACCTGCACCTTCCGCTGGTGGCTGTCGTACCTCCTCGGGCTGGAAGTCCAGGACGACGAGGATGAATCTCTCGGTCTGGGGCAGCTGCAGCACACGATCCTGCGCACCCTCGCCGGGTGCGCTCAAAAACGCCCGGATCAGGACTCCCGCAGCGTGATGCTCTCCGCGCTCGACGACGCCTTCCAGCAGGCCGAAAGAGAACTGGGCTGGCCGCAGACGCCCGAGTGGCAGCGGCAACGACCCGAGGTGCGCGCCCGACTTGAGAAGCTCATTCAGGCACCCGCGTTCCTCGCGCCGAACGCCACCATCCTCGACGCGGAAGTGCCCTTCGAAAGCAGCTGGCAGGGTTTCCGGGTGCGCGGCCAGGTGGACCGCATCGACCGCCTGGGAGACAAGCTGGTCGTGATTGATTACAAAAACGGCAAAAGCAAGCCCTGGGGCGTGCAGGACACCGACCGCAAACTCACCCTCGACTTGCAGCTTCCGGTGTACCTGCAGGCGGCCCTGCCGGCCCTGCACCCAGACCAACGTGCGGGCGGCGCACACTACCTGTCGATCAAATCCGCCGAAGTGGTCGCGCGCGTGTCCCTCAACGAAACCGCCTTCGAAGCGTTCGCGACTCGCGCCCGCACTGCCCTGCAGGATGGTGCGTTCGTGCCGAGTCCGGACGCGCAGGGCAAAGCCTGCACCCGCTGCCCCTTCCCGCCCGTGTGCCGCGCCGGACCGCGCCTCGAGCGCAAGACCGCCCCGTGACCCTCACGAACCAGCAGGCCCGCGCCGCCGCCGCAGATGGCAGCGTCGCGGTCGTGGCCGGAGCGGGCAGCGGCAAGACGCACATGCTGGTCGCACGCTTCCTGCACCACCTGGACGCGCACGGCCTGACACCCCTGCAGATCGTCGCCGTCACCTTCACCGAAAAAGCCGCCGTGGAGTTGCGCGCCCGCGTGCGGCGCGCCGTGCAGCTGGCCCGACCGGACGACTTCGACACCCTCGCCGAACTCGACGCGGCGCAGATCAGCACCATTCACGCCTTGTGCGCCCGCATCCTGCGCGACCACCCGGAAGCCGCGGGTATCCTGCCGGGCGCCCGCATCCTGGACGAGCAGCAGACGCAACTCTGGCTGGCCGGGCAGTACGGTCAGGCCCTCGCGTCCCTTCCCGAGCGGGTCTTTCAACGCATCCCGTACTCCCGCATGTCACACCTGCTCGGTGCGCTCCTTGCCGATCCCATTGCCGCCGAACGCGCCTTCCAGGTCAGCAGCGAGCACTGGGCCACCTGGGCGGCGCAAGCGCAAACCCGAGCGGTCAGGAAGCTCACCGGGAGCGTGGCCTGGCAGAACACCCTTGATGTCCTGCGTGCTTTCACCGGAGCGGACCACGACCGCATCGAAAGCGCCCGCCGGGAAGCGATTCAGCACGCCACCGCGCTTCCCGGAGACCCAACCAGCCACGCGGCCGGTCTGCTGGACGTGAAACTCACCGGGGGAAGCGCGAAAAACTGGCCGGACGGCGGCCTCAGCGAGGTCAAGGATGCCGTGAAGACCCTTCGCAAGCTCACCGAGGACGCCTTGAAGGAAGGGCTTACCCTCACGCTCGGTCCCAGCGACACCTGGCTGGAAGCCGCCCTGCCCGACCTGCGGGAAGCCTTCGAGCTGGTCCGCGCGTTTCTCGCCGAACGCAAGCGACGCGAGGGCCTGCTGGATTACGCTGACCTGGAAGTCTACGCACTGCACGCCCTGCGCGACCCCGACGTGCGCGCGCACTACGCCCGCCGCTGGCGGGCCTTCCTCCTGGATGAATTCCAGGACACCAACCCCATTCAGGACGAGATCCTGCGTTTGCTGCGTGGCGACGCCCGCACCACCATCGTCGGGGATGAAAAGCAAAGCATTTACGGCTTCCGGCGCGCGGACGTCCGCCTCTTTCGCCTCGTTCGCCAGGACATCGCCGAGGGTGGTGGCGAGGAAGTGCAGCTCGACCTGAGCTTCCGCACGCACCGGGCCCTGGTGGAGCAGAGCAACGCGATCTTCGCGCCCTTGCTGGGTGACCTGCACGCTCCATTGCAGGCCGCCCGTGAAGCAGCCCACGCGCCGGGCTCCTGCGTCGAAGCGTACCTGGTGCAGGCAGACGCCACGAGCACCCAACTCAGGCGCGCCGAAGGCACCTTCATTGCCCGCCGCATTCAGGAACTGCTCGGCGGCGGTTTCCTCATTCAGGGCGAGGACGGTCCCCGCCCGGTCCGCCGCGGTGACATTGCGGTGCTCTCCAGAACCTGGGGCCCACTTGAGGGATACGGCGCAGCGCTGAATGCCGCCGGAATTCCGGTCGTGCAGGCCGGCGGGGGTTCCCTGCTCGAAACGCGCCAAGCCCTCGACGCCCTCGGTCTCCTCACCGCCGTCGCGCTGCACGACCCACTTGCCATCATTGGTACGCTCCGCTCCCCGTTCTGCGCGGTGAGTGACCGCACGTTGCAGGAACTGCATCTCGCGCGTGAAGACCGCTCCTGGCTGGACGTGCTCGACCTCAGCGAAGACCCAGCCGTGCAGCGCGCCCGGCAGCTGCTGCGCACCCTGCAAAGCGAACGACGCGCCCTGTCGCTCAGCCGTCTGCTGCAACTCGCCGACCGCCTCACCGGGTACACTGCCGTCCTCGCCAACCTCTGGAATGCCGAGCGACGCCTCGCGGACTGGCGTGGCACGCTCGACTTCATCCGCAGCTTGGAGCGCGGCGAAGAAGACGTGTTTCCGGTGGTCCGCCGCTTGGGCGAACTGGTGAGCGCCGACCTGCACGTGCCCCGCCCAGTCCTTGAAGCCGGTGACGCGGTGACGCTGCTGACCATGCACGGCGCGAAAGGCCTGGAGTGGCCTGTCGTGATCGTCGCCGACCTGGGCTGGACCCCTCCTAGCAGCTCGAACGGAGTGCTGTTCTCTCCGGAGTACGGTGTGGCCTGCCGCGAAGGCGCCGAGGAGGCTGAGCCACCCGTCGTCTTCGCGGTCATGAACGCTTCACGCGCGGAGCGGGAAGACGCCGAAGCCCGCCGCCTGCTGTACGTCGCGCTGACGCGCGCCCGTGACCACCTGATTCTCACGGCGTCTGGAAATTCCAGCCACAGCCTGCTGGCCTTGCTGGAACCCGGCCTCGGCAGCGCCGGCGTGTCCATCACGCCCGTCATTCCCGAAGAAGGTGACCTGGGTCTCGCCTCCCTGGGGCGCCTGCCGACTCCCGCGGCTCCGCGGGAGGTGCTGATCCACCGGGAGGAAGCGAAGATAAAAAGCGGGCTGTAGCGGACGTGAACCGAACGGCGTAGCCCCTTCTGCGCAGATGGGCGCAGGTGACGCTGCCTGGCGCCGGATACACTCCTTGCGAGGTAATTTCTGTGACGAACACAATTCGACTGACCGAACAACAGGCCAGCAGCCCACGGCAACTCAGCCGGTATCAGAGCGGTCGTCACGATGACAACCCTCGCTTCTGAACGCGAGGACAACCGAGCGCTGCCGACCGTCCTCATTCAGGTTTCTTCCCGTGTGCGGTGAAACAGCAGGATCGTGCCGACCGCCTTAAGCTGAACGGCATGAAGGTCACCTCGCGCCCGTTCGTCTTCGCCGGCAGTGTGGCGCTCGCGAGCCTGGCCGCCACTGCCAGCGCCGCGCCGGAAAGGTTGGCGCCGACGTGTGGTCCTGCCGTGCTCGCGCCCGCACCGCCCATAGCATTGCCGCCAGTCGTGACAGGTCAGGTGAGCTTTTACGCCGCCGAGTACGACCGGCAAGGGCGTCCGCAGGAGCGCGCGTACGCGCTCAGCGCCCACACGCTGCGTCCGCTTGCCAGCATTTACAAACCCGTGCTGGTGTGGGCCGCACTGCGTGACGTAGACGCCCGGCGCCTGCAGCTCCGGCAGCGCTTCACCACAACGGCGGCCAATCGCAGCATCGAGGCGTTCTCACCCGGTACGAACACCTTGCGCTTCCTGCTGGACCGAACGATCCGGAACAGTGAAAACACCGCGTCCGACATCGTGCATCTCGCCGTTGGTCCACAGCGTGTCGCGGCCCTCACGGCCAACTCCAGCAACTGCACCAGCGTCTTGCTGACGACCAAGGCGTTCTGGTCGGCACAGGCGGGGATGTTGCCCGCCTTGGTGATCAGCACCGACCGGGACGCCTCGCTGCGGTCTGCGGAGCGGTACTTTACGCTCGCGCCCGCGGACCGCGTGGCCTTTGCCGGGCAGCTGGTGCACGCCAGCCGGCAGGTGAACGCAGGCGCGTTGCTCGATCGCCTGGACGGGTACTTCAAGGGCCCGCGGTATGACGCGCGCCTGGACACTTACTGGCAGAACACCAGCACCGCAAAGGCGTACACAGACCTGATGGCGACGATGTTCGTGGCGGGTGGCCTGCAACCAGAAACACGCCGGGTGTTTCGCGATGTGATGGCGCAGGGGTGCTGCCGCCCTGTCCGTGCACCCTTCACCTACTCGTACTGGGGCGCCAAGGCAGGCAGCGGCTGGCGCCTGTTGACCTTGACCGGGTACCTGGAGCGGCCGGACGGGCGCATCCTGGCCTACACGTACCTGAACCACGAAAGCGACACGCTCGACGCGGAGCGGATGGAGCAACAGATTCCCGCGGTCATGACCTGGATCGCCAAGGTGCTGGCGCTGCACCAGTCGTGACGCCCCACCTCCGTGACAGCACGGCTGGAGCCCAGGGGCGGGAGTCAGGGTGGGCCGGTGTCCACCACACGCTCAGGGCTTTTCGTCCGCTTCGGGATGGAAGGTGAGTTCGGCTTCCCATTCGAAGGCGCGTGCCCAGGGCAGGCGGGTACGGGCGACTTCGTAGCGGCCTTCGGGAAAATGCAGCTGCACTTCGTCACGTGCAATCTCGTACAGGCGGCGTTGCGCGCGCAGCGAGCCGAGCTCCTTAGGGCTGAACTCGCGCTGCAGCTGGTCACGGACCTTGCTGCTGAACAGCACGTCGTTCGCGTATTCGTACGCCAGCAGGTCACGGGCAGCCTCACGGTCGAGGTTGGCTTCGAGGGTCATCTTCGCGTGCGCGAGGGCAGTCCCGACGTTGTTGCCCGGCGTACCCCAGGCGCCCAGGGCGTGCAGGCGCGCAATGACACCCGCGTCACGCAGATGCTGCCAGAGGGGCGCGGTGGCCGTGTTCACCTGCAGCAGGTCCGCCACGGCCAGGGGACGCCCGGCGAGGCGAGCGATCTCGCGCGCGGCGAGCGCGGGGTCGCCCGCGTTGAATACGAACAAGGTCAGGTCGGCCTGGCCTTCGGTGAGGATAAAGCCGTTCGCGCGGGCGTGCGCGGCAACCGTGTCCTCCAGCGGGACGCCGTCAAAGCCGATCGTCTCCCGCGCGTCGCGCGCGTCGGCATACACGACCCGCAGGGTTTTTTCGCCTGGCGCGATGGCACGTACGGCGAGGCTGGCGAGCACCTCGTCTGCACCCGGGTACATCAGGACATTGGGGGGCACGATGGCCTGCAGTGCCGCCGCTTCCACCAGGGCGGGTGAGCCTTCGTGCGCGTCGTCCCAGGTCACGCGCAGTTCCTGAAACACGCCTTCCCGGGCCCAGCGCACCATCTCCAGGATCACGGCGTAATTGCGTTCACGGTACTGGGCGTCTTTGGCGCGCGGCAGGGTGATGCTGGCGTACACCGGCCTGGCAGTTTTCGTGCGCCACTCACGTACGACCTTCAGGTTCTCTACGGCCTCCTCGACCGCTATGGAGCTGCTGCGTGACTGCACCAGCCCTCCGTAGGCCAGCGCGTCAAGTGATACGACGAGCACGTCCGCGGCTTGAGAAGCGCTGGGCGCGCGGGGGGGTGGGGGCGTAGGCTGCCAGGGCACCGATCGCGCGGTGCGCGGGCGGGACCGTGTGAGGGTGCTGGAGCGCGCGCGCCACGGTCGGACCCGCGGTGTGGCCGGTCGGGGGTGCGCGGTCGTCACGGGGGCTCTGGCAACCGGAGCCGGGACTGGGACCGGGCGGGGAGCGTACCCGCCCTGCTCACGGATCCAGGCCCGCAGTGCCGCCTGATCCGCACCGTGCTCCGCCGTGCCGAGCAGCGACACGTCGGGCGTGCGGACGTGCACGCCGGTCAGTTGTGCGATCTTCACGGGCAGCACGCGCGTTGCGGGACGTGAATCGAGGGGAACGAGCGCGAGACGCTCAACCGGGGCGGCGAGCGCACCACCGAACGCTCCGAGCACGATGAGCAGGGCAAGACGTACGGGGTGGGCGAAGCGGAATGCGAACAAGGAAGCCTCCGGAGTCCAGGAATTGGCGAGCGGCCACGCAAAGCTTAACGAAGCGTCCTGGAGA
The DNA here is from genome assembly GCF_000317835.1 of Deinococcus peraridilitoris DSM 19664. NCBI lineage: Bacteria > Thermotogati > Deinococcota > Deinococci > Deinococcales > Deinococcaceae > Deinococcus > Deinococcus peraridilitoris. The sequence goes on from NC_019793.1 coordinate 1,185,345, forward strand.
GCGTGTGAACGGACCCTTATGGTTCCCGGCCGCTCCGCTGAAGTTCCTGCCGGCTCAGGCCTCCAGGAACCCGTTGAGCGCTGCAGGGTCTGTCAGCCGGGCAGCAACGGCAGCCGTTGCTGCCCGGCTGGGACTCAGAGCAGATTCGAGCCGTCACCCATCACGACAGGAACGTACCCGCTGACCAGGGCAAAACGGTTGAGGTAGCGCCCGTTGTTGAGCTTGAACGTTCCGCCTTTCACGGCGACGATCTCGACGATGTCGCCGCTGTGTCTCGCCTGCCAGCGCGCTCCCTCCAGCATGCAGGAAGCGAGCAGGCCGGACACGCTTGCCTCGGCCAGGTCAGGGCAGGTTTCACGGAGCACGTAGGCGTCCTGCCGGGTTGCTCCCAGGAGGCGTTTATCGTACCCGTTGCTGTTTTTTCCCGTCGCATTTCCGGTGCTCGCGCGTCCTTCGAGCACTTCCACGGTGAGCGCCGCTCCGATCAGCAAGTCAAGCGCCAGGGGAGCGTAGCGGTTGAACTGGTTCGTTCGGGTGGCGTCGTATGTCGCCGCTTGACGGGCAAGGAGCAATTCTGCGGGGGTCAGCCTCAGGAGTAAGGACCGGTCCACGCCGGTGTCGCTGCGGGGTGCCCTCAGGTGGGCCGTCAGACGCTCCGGCTTCCAGGTGGCGCCCAGCATGGCTTTCAGCACCGGGTGGGCACTGCTGGGCATACCAGTCGGGCGGGTCAGCAGGACCGCTGTTGGTATGGGCTTCAAGGCCAGAATGGCGTACCCGTTTATTGGCCGTAAAGTCGATTCATCGGCGGTTACGAAGGATGGGTCGGCCATGGTGGAGGTCACGAGTGGGCGTGTATGGCTTTGATCCGGTTCATTGCGGTGGTTGCCGAGACTAGCATGGTGGTGGTCCGGACAGGTGAGCGCGGCGCAAGTGAATTGCCCGCAGCTGGGATGCGGCCTCGGGCACCAAGTGCGTTGTCAGGTCAGTCCAACTGTTGCTTTTTACCGGTCTGCAGGGGCTTTTCATGGGAAAATAAACAGGAATCGCCAATCTAGCGTGGCGTGCGGCGTGCCCTTCAGCGGTGACGTCGTGGGTAAGGTCAGCACGGATGGCCGAGGCCCGAAACCGGGAGGTGCTTGAACCGCCCGTTCTCCAGAGCGACCATTGCGGTTCCGTGCCCCGCGGGCGCTCGTCGGAACGCCGGGCCTTATGCAACTGAATTTTCGTTTACCCCTGACAGTGCTGTCAGGGCTGTCGCTCTTGCTTGGCGTACTGGACGCCTCGGCAGGCGTCGCGTACCTGACGCTCCTCGCTCAGCATCAGCTCAGTACCCTCAGCCTGGCTCAGGCTTCCCTGTGGGGAACCGCAGCGGCTTTACCGCTGTTGTGGTGGGGAGCGCGGCATGCGGCGCGCGGTGGGCGGGCCTTCCCGCTCGCGGTGCCCGGGCTGATCGTGACCTTGCTGGCTTTCCTGCTGTTTCGGGCGCCCAGCGGGGCGTTGCTGCTCGTGACCGTGGCGCTGCTCGCGACCGTCGCGCCACAGCTCGAAGCGAACATCAGCGCCCGGGTCGCTGTGCTGGAGAAGTCAGGCCGTGCCTTACAGGGCCAGGTGCACGCGGCGTTCGCGCTGGGTGCGATTGTTGGTGCGCTGATGACCGGATTTGCCGTCGAGCATCAGTTCCTGCCGGTTGTGGCCTTCATCGTGAGTGGTGGCGCGCTGGTGTGTTCGCTGCTCGGCTGCACCCTGAAGTCACCTGCGCGCGGTGTGACGCCTCAGGCACGCATTCCCCGCACGCCCCGCGCGACGGTGGCGTTGCTGGTCGTCACGGCAGTCGGGGCGTATTTCGTGGAGAGCCTGGTCGAAGCCTGGGGTGCGTGGCGGTTGGTTGAACGGTTCGCCTTGAGCGCTGCCCAGGCGGGAGTGGCCCTCGGTGGTTATTACGCGGTGTTCGCTTTGGGTGCGCTGGGCAGCGCCTGGCTGCTGCGCACGTTCTCACCGCAAGTGTTGCTGCGCACGCTGGCGGTGGTGGCAGCTGGTGGGGCCTTGCTGTTCGTGTGCAGTTCCAGCGTATGGCTGAGCGTGCTGGGCTTGTGGTCGTTGGGATTCGGGGCGGCCGGGCTCTTTCCGACCCTGCTCACCTGGACGGCACGTCTGGGGATGGGAGCAGGCGCGACCCTGCTGGCGACCATGTGTGCCTACGCGGGGAAATTGCTCGAGCCGCTCTCGGTCAGCCTGCTGGGCGTGCAAGGCGCATTGGTGCTGGTGCCTGCGGTGCTCCTGCTGGTGGGCGCGCTGACCGTGCGCTTTCCCCTGATCCATCCGGTCGTGGCGCCCGCCGCGGGAGACTGAGCGCAGGAACACTGCGAAGGCTCAACAGATTTTTCCTTCCGCGCCCAGCTGCCACGTCGGCAGCTGGGCTTGCAGGCGTGAACGCCACGGCCGGCCCCGGTCGATACTGGGGTCATGTCCTCGTCCTACCGTACGCCCGGTCTGATCATCACAGATCATGAATTCCAGCTTCCCCTCGATCACACTGACCCGCACAGTCGGAGCATCACGGTGTTCGCGCGGGAGGTCGCGCGGCCTGACGGGCAGGAGCGGCCATTTCTGGTGTTTTTCCAGGGTGGGCCGGGTTTCGAGGCGCCCCGACCCCTCACAGCGCAGCAGCCCGCGTGGCTGCCGCGCGCTTTGCAGGACTTCCGGGTGTTGCTGCTGGACCAGCGGGGCACAGGCCGGTCTTCTCCGATCGGGCTGCTTTCCGGCATGACACCGGCAGAGCAGGCCGCGTACCTGCGGCATTTCCGGGCGGACTCGATCGTGCGTGACGCGGAAGCCATCCGGCAGGCACTCGGGGTGGAACGCTGGAGTGTGCTGGGGCAGAGTTTCGGTGGGTTCTGCGTCACGACGTACCTGTCCAGCGCACCCGAGGGCTTGAGGGAGGCGTTCATCACCGGGGGCCTACCGGCGCTGGGACATCATCCGGATGAGGTGTACCACGCGACCTATGCGCGCGTACTGGAACGCAACAAACGGTTTTACGAGCGCTACCCGCAAAACCGGCAGCGCGTGACCGAACTCCTGACGTACCTGGAAGGAGAGGATGTCCGGCTGCCCGGCGGGGACCGCTTGACCGCCCGACGCTTCCGGCAGCTCGGTCATCTGCTGGGCATGAGCGACGGGCTGGAGAGACTGCATTACCTGCTGGAATCGCCTTTCACATCCCCGGCGTTTCTGTATGACGTGCAGAGCGCGTTGTCTTTCGGACGCAATCCGGTGTACGCGGTGCTGCATGAAGCCTGCTGGGCGGACGCCTGTATTTCAGGCTGGTCCGCCCAGCGCGTGATGCCGGAGGCGTTTGCAGCGCCGGAAATGCTGACAGGTGAGATGGTGTTTCCGTGGATGTTCGAGGAGTACGCGGCGCTGCGACCGTTGCGTGATGCGGCCGAGTTACTGGCACGTGAACCGTGGGGTGCGCTGTACGACGCAACGCGCCTGCGGAAGAACTCAGTGCCGCTTGCGGCGGCGGTGTACGCGGAGGACATGTACGTCGAACGGTCTTTTTCCGAGGAGACGGCCGCGCTGATTGGGGGTGCGCGGGTGTGGCTCACGAACGAGTACGAACACGACGGCTTGCGCGTGGATGGGGAGCGCGTGCTGGGCCGGTTGATCGATCTGACCCGCGGAGGGGTATGAAGCAAGACACTCGCTGAGCGGGCGCCGGTCAGCGTCACCGTGCGCTGCAGTCGGCTGTGCTTCTGGAACTCATAAGCCTGAGCGCGGATTCTGCCTGGTTTTGGTGACCAGACGCGTCGGCGAAATGCGCACTCGACTCCCTCGGAATATCCATGTGCGAGCAGAAGTCAAGTGCGTCAACCCGCCGGTTTGCCGGACAGGTGGGTAGCCAGGCAAGCACGCCGCGCAAAACGCCCATAAGCCCATCACTTTCGCCAAGGCTACCCGCCCAGAGGTGAAACTGGGCAGGGCTGGCATGGCCATGCACCCTTTTGGCAGTGATGGTCAATGTCCAGTTCGAACACGGCTCCGGCTCGGCACACCTCTGCGCAAGTCCCACCTGCCAGCCCTCTTTTCCGGCTGGCATTTATGAAATGCTGGATTTACCTGATGAACCCCTTCGTCTTTGCCTGCATCACCCCGCACGGCTCGGAAATCCTCGAAGCACTTTCGGACGACGCTTCTCTCATGGCCCGAACGCGGCGCAGCATGAACTCCTTGGGCCACGCCATGCACCAGTCCGCCCCTCAAGTCATCGTTGTCCTCACGCCGCACGGCACCCGGGCCGAAGGGCAGTTCGCCATTGCCAATCCGGAACGTCTGCGGGGCACGGTCGAGCATCACGACCACGCCGTGGTCATGGAACGCCTGGTGGACCGCGATCTCGCGCGGGATATTGCTCAGACGGCTCTTGCAGACGAAGTCCCGACCGCCCTGCTGAATTACGCGACGAGTGAAGGTCCGCTGTCGTGCATGCCGCTCGACTGGGGTGCCATTATTCCCCTCGCCTTCATGCCCGAAGTGCCCGTCGTGGTGATCAATCCACCACGCGCTTTTGAGTTCACGCCACACCTGCGTTTCGGTGCCTCGCTCGCCCGGGCCGCCGCGCAGTGCGGGAAACGCGTCGGTCTGATCGCCAGTTGCGACTGGTCACACACGCACGCGGAAACGGGACCGTACGGCTTTCACGAAGCCGCGGTGAAACTCGATACTCAGGTGGTGGCGTGCATCGAGAGCGGCAATTTCGAAGCGCTCGCGGCCTTCGAGCCTCGGTTGATCGAGGACGCCAAACCCGACGGCCTCTGGCAGACGCTGGTGCTCGCGGGAGCCATTCCACCCCACGTCCGGCGGGTCGAGGTTCTGTCGTATGAAGTGCCCACGTACTTCGGAATGATCTGCGCAGCCGTCCACGCCCCCAAACCCGACGTTCAGCCATAAAACCGGAGCAGCGACCGCCTTGCGGTCGCTGCTCCGGTTTTTCGTGACCGCGAGCGGATGGTACCGATCGCACGGGCATAATGCGCTCCTGCACAGGGGGCAACCCCAGGACCGATGACGTTGGGGTAAAAAAGAAGAAGCCCCTCCAGGAGGGACTTCTTTGCTGGTCGAGGCGGCGAGATTCGAACTCACGACCCCTACCACCCCAAGGTAGTGCGCTACCAGGCTGCGCTACGCCTCGATGCCTTGGCCTGTCGAGTCTGACGACGCCGACGGTTCCGTGCCCAGCACAAGGGAATATAGCGGACCGTTCCCGATACGGTCAAGCGCGCGCCGTGACGAAGGCGACGAACAAGGCACGGTATGCTGACGCGCATGACCAACCTAACGTTTGATCAGAAGCTGGCGAATTACGCCGATCTTGCCGTACGCGTGGGTGCGGGGCTGCAGCCCGGCCAGCGGCTGCTGGTCCAGTCTCCCGTGGAGACCGCTCCCCTGGCACGCGCCATCGTGCGCAAAGCCTACGAGGCGGGCGCCAGTTTTGCTGACGTGCGCTGGGATGATGACGATGTGGTCCTGGCGCGCTTCTCGGGAGCGCCTGACTCAACGTTTGAGCAGCTCAGCCAGTGGCGGGTGGATGCCGAGCTGGAGGTTGCCAAGGCCGGTGGCGCGGTCATCAGCATTCGCGCCACGGACCCCAACCTGCTCGCGACCGTGCCGCCGGAGCGGGTTGCGACCTACCAGCGCGCCCTGTCGACCTACCGCAAGCCTTACACCAGCATGGTGATGACCAACCAGCTGAACTGGAACCTGGTCTCGGCGCCCATTCCTGCCTGGGCCGCGCGCATGTTTCCGGGCTCCTCGCCCGAGGACGCCGTGCGTCAGCAGTGGGACGCCATTTTTGCCGCGACACGTGCCGATCAGGAAAATCCGGTCGAACTGTGGCGCGCGCACAACGCGAGCCTGCGTCAGCGCAAGGAGCTGCTCACGCAAAAGCAGTATCGGGCGCTGCACTTCAGCGGTGGTGACACCGACCTGACGGTCGGCCTCGCCGACGATCACGTGTGGGGTGGGGGCAGCTCGCTCACGCCGGGGGGCATCGAGTTCACGGCGAACATTCCGACCGAGGAAGTCTGGACCGCGCCGCACCGCGAACGGGTGGACGGCGTGGTGGTGAGCACCAAGCCACTCTCGTACAGCGGCGTGCTGATCGACGGCATCCGCATCCGCTTCGAGGGTGGGCGGGTGGTCGAGGCCACCGCAGAGAGTGGCCAGGACGTACTGTGCAGCCTGATCGACACCGACGAGGGTTCACACCGTCTGGGTGAGGTGGCCCTGGTGCCGCACTCCTCGCCAATTTCGCGCTCGGGGCTGTTTTTCTACAACACCCTCTATGACGAGAACGCCGCGTCTCACATTGCGATCGGCAGCGCTTACCGCTTCAACGTGCAGGGTGGCGAGGGCATGACGACCGAGCAGTTCGCGGCCAAGGGCGGCAACGAGAGCCTCACACACGTCGACTGGATGATCGGCAGCGCCGAGATGAATGTCGACGGCATCACCCAGGATGGACGGCGTGAAGCTGTGATGCGCGCAGGCGAGTTCGTTCTGTAGGCCACACTGTCCTCATTCGGCGCGCCTCACCGGAGGCGCGCTTTTTCGTCGCTTACTTTTCCTCACCGACGCACTTTGCAAGATAAAGTCATGAAGTATTCAATGATGGCCCTGGGCGCCGCCCTGCTTCTGTCGTGGGGCGCGGCGCAGGACGTGAAATTGGTGCGGGTCGCCGCGGGTTTCGAGCGGCCCACGGTGGTCACCCATGCGGGCGACGGCTCGAATCGCCTGTTCGTGGTCGAGCAGGGCGGCGTGATCAAGCTCGTCAAGAACGGGCAGCTGCAGCGTGAGCCCTTTCTTGACGTGAGCAGTTTGACGCGCGCGGGCGGCGAGCGCGGCCTGCTGGGCCTGGCCTTTGATCCGAAGTTCAAGCAAAGTGGGCGTTTTTACATCAATTACACCAATACCAACGGCCACACGGTCATCGCGCGTTACACCGCGCAGGGCGACCGCGCGAACCCCAGTTCGGCCGCCGTGCTGCTCACCATCGAGCAGCCGTATGCCAACCACAACGGCGGTCAGCTGGCCTTCGGTCCGGACGGTTACCTGTATATCGGTACGGGAGACGGGGGCGGCGGAGGTGATCCGCAGAACCACGGGCAGAACCTCAGTTCGCTGCTGGGCAAGCTGCTGCGCCTTGATGTCAGCGGCGACAAGTACACGGTGCCCAAGGACAATCCTTTTGTCGGTCAGAACGGCGCGCGGGGTGAGGTGTGGGCGTACGGTCTGCGCAACCCCTGGCGTTTCAGCTTCGACCGCGAAAACGGCAATCTCTTCATCGCCGACGTCGGCCAGAACAAGTTCGAGGAGATCAACTTCCAGCCGGGGAGCAGCAAAGGCGGCGAAAACTACGGCTGGCGGCTGAAAGAAGCGAACGAATGCTTCAACCCGGGCAGCAACTGCACGCGCGAGCGCAAGCTGGTCGACCCGATTTTGCAGTACGGCCGTTCAGAGGGCGTCTCGGTCACGGGCGGGTACGTCTATCGGGGCAAGGCCGTGCCCGAACTGGTCGGGAAGTACGTTTACGGCGACTTTGGCAGCGGCACGGTCTGGGTTGGGGAGCGCGATGGCAACCGCTGGACCGCGCGCCGCCTGCTCGACACCGAGTACAACATCTCAACCTTCGGGCAGAGTGAAGCGGGCGAGTTGTACCTCACCGACTACAACTCGGGAACCCTGTACCAGTTCGGGAAGTAAATTCGGCAAAGAGGCCGCGACCGCAAGCTGCCGGCCTCTCTGCTGACATCCTGATGCCTGCCCGGCGCTCAGGGTGTCCGTACACTGTCGCCGAGCCAGCCCAGAAAAGGCGGCCAGGCCCGTTCGATGGGCAGCGCGATCACCTCGGGAATATCGTAGGGGTGCAGCTCGATGATGCGCTTCTCCAGCGCCGGATATTGCGCTTCTTCTGTTTTGATGATCAGTAACGCTTCGCTGTCGTCGGCGACATCACCCTGCCAGCGGTAAACGGACTGGACTCCGCTCAGGATGTTGACGCAGCCTGCCAGGCGCTCGCCGACAAGGGTACGCGCGAATTCCGCTGCCCGGTCAGGGGGCACGGTCACCAGCACAACAATGGCCATGCCTCAGAATACGCGTTGGGACACACCGGGTGAGTGTCTGGCTCATCTCGCGTGAAGGTACGCCCGCGTCCTGACCGCGATGCCTGCACAGCGCGAATCCAGTGCGGATATAAACCAGTGCGGATCTAAATCCGAGAAGCCGCCCACATAGCGTGGGCGGCTTCTCTTGTTGCTTCAGCGGTTCATGATGTGAATGGCCTGCTTGTGGATGTTCTCAGCGGCTTCGAGCACGCTTTCACTGAGGGTAGGGTGGGCGTGCACGGTGAGGCTGATGTCGGTGACGGTGGCAGCCATCTCAAGCGCCAGGCCCACCTCGCTGAGGAAATCGCTCGCGTGCGGCGCGACGATGTGCGCGCCTAGCACCAGATCGGTTTTGGCGTCGCTGATCATCTTGACAAAACCGTCGGTGTCGCCCAGGGTCATGGCGCGGCCCGAGGCCGACAGCGGAAAGTTACCGGTCTTGACGGTGTAGCCTTTGGCCTTGGCTTCGGCTTCGGTGAGGCCCACCCAGGCCAGTTCGGGCGTGGTGTACACCACCGCGGGAATCGCCACGACGTCCATCTCGCTTTTCTTGCCGGCGATCACCTCGGCGGCGACCAGGCCCTCTTTCATGGCCTTGTGCGCCAGCATAGGGTTCCCCACGACGTCACCGATGGCGTAGATGTGCGGCGTGCTGGTCTGCATCTTCTTGTTGACGCCGATGAAGCCCCGCTCGTTGACCTGCACGCCCGCTACCTCGAGGCCCAGATTCGCGCTGCGCGGACGGCGCCCGACCGCGACCAGCACGCGGTCGTAGACCTCGACCCGCTTTTCGCCCGTGGTAACATCCTCCAGCTCCACGTGCAGTTCCCCGTCACGCTCGGTGAAACCGTTGGCCTTGGTGCCGAGATCGATGGCGATGCCCTGTTTGCGCAGAATCTTGGCAAAGGTGTTCGCGGCGTCCGCGTCGGCGGCCGGTACGACCTGCGGCGCAAATTCGATGACCTTCACGCTGCTGCCCAGGTTGTGGTAGACCTGCGCGAATTCCAAGCCGATGGCGCCCGCTCCGATGGCCAGAAAGCGCTTGGGGAGGGGGTCGGGCACCATCAGCGCGCCGGTGGAGTCCACGATTTTCTGCTGATCGACCGGAAAGGGCGGCAGATTTGCGGGCTCGGAGCCGGTCGCGATGATAAAGCTTCTGGCCGTGACTTTCTGGCCGCCCACCTGTACGGTGTGGGCGTCCAGAAAGCGCGCTTCGCCCACGAGGTGTGTGACCTTGTTGGCCTTGAAAAGAGCCGAGACGCCGCCCGTGAGGCGCTTGACAATGCCGTCCTTCCAGCCGTTGAGCTTGGCGATGTCCATTTTCGGCTCGCCGAAGGTCAGGCCGAAGTCCTCGGCGTGCTTGGCGCCGCGAATCCCCTCGCCCGCGTGCAGGAGCGCCTTGGTCGGAATGCAGCCGACGTTGAGGCACACGCCACCGACGTTGCCCATCTCGGCACACGCCACCTTGAGACCGAGTTGCGCGGCGCGGATGGCGGCGTGGTATCCGCCGGGACCGGCGCCGATTACCAGCAGGTCATAGTCCACCGAGTTCTGAGTCATACGATTGCCAGTCTAACGGGTGTTCGCCTTGGGCGTCCGCAGGCCTTCTTGCCTTTTTGGCAGGACGTACGCGGGGAATTGACCTGCCGAAACGGTAAAAGAAGGAGCGAGGACTGGTTTTGCCTCCGCAAAGCTGCCACAGCAGAAGAGGAACATTTCTGACGCTCCTCTTCTGCCGGTCGGCCGGTATACAGGTTCAGGGCTGGCTGCTGCGGGCGCGGGTCAGCGAACCGACATCCATCAGGAAGTTGCCGTCACTGGGCAGCATAACGGTCTGGATGCCCGGCGAGAGCTTCTCGGCGACGGTCAGCTGAATGATCTCGGGGTTTTCCTTGAGGGCCTTGCCGCGCAGGGAGAGGGCACGCGATTCGCCTTCTGCACGCGCGATGGCCGCGTCCGATTCGGCGCGCGCCTCGACCACCTTGCGCTGTGCGGCGATGTTGGCCTGCTGCAGGCGGTTGCGCTCGACGGCCACCTGCTGCTCGGCAGTCTGCTTTTCCTCGATGGCCTTGGCCACCGACTCGGGAATGCGCAGCTCGCGCAACAGCACACCGACCAGTTCGAGGTGGTTGCGCTCGAAGACTTCACGCAAGGACTGGGTAATCTGCCCTTCCAGCGCGGCGCGCTGGGTGCTGATCAGATCGGCGGCATTGAACTGCCCCACGCCGTCACGCACCTTGCTGCGCACCTGTGGACGAATGACGGTCGTGATGTAGTTGGGCCCCAGTTCCTTGTGCAGCAGCGCCGCTTCCTCGCGCTTCACCCGAAACTGCACCGTCACGTCGGCAGTGATCCCCAGGCCTTCCTTGGAGCGCGCCTGAATACTCTCGTCCGCGCCGCGTCCATCCTCACCGATACGTGACAAGGTCAGCTCCTGCAGACGGACATCGTAGGGAATTACGCTGTCCACGGCGGGCGTCACGAAGTGAATGCCTTCGCCGAGGGTAGTGGGGCGCACGCCGCGCAGTGCGCTGAAGACCACGCCCGCCTGACCGGCGGGAATGACAACCAACGCGCTCCCGACCGCCGCAATGAGCGCTCCGGCACCCAGCACGGCCCAGCCGGTCCTGGTAAACGGGAGCTGCCGCACGCGCGAAAAGATGATGAGACCCACGCCGATGAACGCCAGTAAGACTCCGATTTCTCCAAACATGCCTCAGGTACGACCTGAGCGTCCGCTGAGTTCCCGATGAGGAGACACGGCAAAGCGGGCGACCGAAGCCGCCCGCTCAGGATGCCAGTGTCAGATGGCTTCGAGCAGCAAAGTCTCCGGGTTTTCCAGCAGGCGGATGACTTCCTTGCAGAAACGGGCCGCCTCCGCGCCGTCCACCAGGCGGTGATCGAAGGACAGCGACAGGTACATCATGTGGCCGGGCACGACCTGATCGTTTTCGTCAAACACGGGCCGTTTCACGATGCTGTGAATGCCCATGATGGCCGCGTCTGGCACATTGATGATCGGGAAACTGAAGAGTGCCCCGATCGAGCCGATGTTGGTAACGCTGAACGAGCTGCCCGCCATCTCGTCGGGCGTCAGCTTGCCGTCGCGCGCGCGGGTGCCGAGATCGAGAATCTCGCGCGCCAGTTGCAGCACGCTCTTGCGCTCGACATCGCGAATGACGGGCACGATCAGGCCCGCGTCGGTCGCCACCGCCATGCCGAGATTGTAATAGCGCTTCTGCACGATTTCCTGAGCCGCCTCGTCAAAAGACGTGTTGAGGCTGGGGTACTTCTGCAGCGCAGTGGCAATCGCCTTGAAGATAAAGGGCAGGTAGGACAGCTTCACGCCGGAAGCTTCGGCACCACCTTTCAGGCGCTCGCGCAGGGCGACCAGCTTGCTGAGGTTGGCCTCGTCCACCGTGAGGGTACGCACCGTGTAGAGGTGGCTCGCCAGCATCTGGTTGCTGATGGCGCGGCGCATGCCCCGCAGCGGGGTGCGGCTTTCCAGGGCCTCGTAGCCTTTGGGCGTCTTGTACTGCACCGGCGCCACGGGCATGCCGCTGCCAGTCGGAGCTTTCGCCTGCGGCTGCGCCGCCTGGGCCTGCTTCATGGCGTAGTTGTGCACGTCGGTCACGCGCACGCGTCCGTTGGGGCCACTGCCCTGCACCTGTGAGAGGTCCACATCGAGTTCACGGGCCAGCTGCCGTGCGGCGGGCACCGCCAGCACCCGCCCGTGCTGCGTCGCCGCGGTGTTTCCACTCTGCCCGCCACGCCCCAGCCCGGTGGGCACGCTGAGTTTCTCGTCGCTGGCAAAGGCCTTGAAGAGCGATTGGTCGTCACCCTTGTCTTCCTGGCTTCCCGACTCGACGATCGAGCGTTCTTCCTGCGCGGTGACGGGCAGGGTGACGTGGGCGGTCGTGGGGTTCTCGAAGCTTTCCTGCACGGCCTGCTGCGCGCTAGAGGCGCCTGCGTGTGCTGGAATCGAAGTCGCGGTCGCCATGCTCGCCGCGGCCTGCACGGGAGCGCCGGCAGTTTCACCCGCTTCGGCAATGACGGCGATGGCGGCGTGTACGGCCACGATCTCCCCTTCCTGCACCAGCTTCTTTTGCAGGGTGCCCGCGAAGGGTGAGGGCAGTTCCACCGTGACTTTGTCGGTCATGACCTCCACGATCGGTTGCTCCAGCGCGACGCTGTCTCCCTCATTGACGAGCCATTTGAGGATTTCGCCTTCCACCACAGATTCGGCGAGTTCGGGCAATACGACTTCTCTTGGCACAGTTGTACTCCTTGAATTTGAATGATGGTGACAGGTGAAGTGACCGGGCTCGGCTTAGCGCAGGAAGATACGAATCAGGCCGAAGGCGATCAGCACCCAGGCCAGCACCTGAATCCAGCGCTCACCCTGGGCGTGCCAGTAGGCGAGGGCGCCCAGCACCACGAAATACAGCGCGATCAGCAGGCTCTGCCAGGGTTCGGGCAGCCGCAGGGCCAGCTGGTAGAGGGCGAAGCCCGCCAGCAGCCCCACCAGGCCCAGCACCTGACGGCTGATGTTCACCGGGGCGCTCCCGGCGCTCCGTAGAACAGGTTCACAAACACCAGCGCCCCGAACAGTGCGGCCAGCCAGGGACGGAAGTTCGAGGCGCGGCCCAGCTGCCACACTGCCCCGCCCGCCAGCAATCCCAGCACTGCCGCGACCACGAGGCCAAAGGGACTGGGCAGTTCGGCCACCCGGTCAGCCAGCAACCGGAAGGCCAGCAGGATCGGCAGCGTCACCAGCACCACCATGCTCAGGACAGGGCGGCGAAACACCGTGAAGTAGTGACGCCCGCCTGTCCAGGCGGCCAGTGCTGCGAAGGCCAGGGTGAACACCCAGCGCAGCGCCTCTGGCCAGGTCGCCAGCAAACGGCGCAGGGGCAGCGCAATGACCGCCTCCAGGATGGTGGCGATCAACAGGCCGATCAGCAGGATGACAAGGGGAGCGGCGGCGCGCATCTCAGTAGCCCAGCAGCTTCACGGCGGCGCGCAGCATGCGGCCCGCGCCAGGCAGGTAGGTCTTGTCAAAGGCGTACGGGTAGGGCGTGTCGAACCCTGCCACCTGGCCGACCGGCGCAAGCAGGCTGTCGAACAGCTCTTCCTGAATGCAGTACGCCACCTCGCCCATGAAGTTGGCGGTGCGTGGCGCCTCGCTGACCAGCAGGGCGCGGCCCGTCTTGGCGACGCTGGCGAGCACCGCTTCCTTGTCCCAGGGCACGATCGAGCGCAGGTCGATCACCTCGACGCTGACCCCTTCCTTCTCCAGCGCCTCGGCGGCCTTGAGAGCGTCGGGCATCACGCCACCGTAGCCGATGATCGAGAGATCGCTGCCCTCACGGCGCACCGCGGCCTTGCCGATCTCGACGGTGTAATCGCCCTCGGGCACCTCACCTTTGGCGGCGCGGTACAGCCGCTTGGGCTCGAAGTACAGCACCGGGTCATCGCTGCGCACGGCCGCCTTGAGGAGGCCCTTGGCGTCGTAGGGCGTCGAGGGCATCACGACCTGCAAACCGGGCGTGTGCGCGAAGTAGGCCTCCGGGCTCTGGCTGTGGTGGTGCCCGCCGCGCACGCCGCCGCCGCTGGGCGAACGGATGACGAGGGGCGCGCTGAACTGCCCCCCCGAGCGGTAGCGGATCTTGGCGGCCTGCGAAACGATCTGGTCGAAGGCCGGAAAGATGTAGTCGGCGAACTGAATTTCGGCGATGGGGCGCATGCCACGCACGGCCATGCCGACGGCCGCTCCCGCAATGCTGGCCTCGCTGAGGGGCGTGTCGAACACCCGGCGCGCGCCAAACTCGTCCTGCAGGCCTTCGGTGGCGAGGAACACCCCACCGCGCGCGCCGACGTCCTCGCCGAAGATCACGACCCGGTCGTCGCGGCGCAGTTCCTCGCGCATGGCGAGGGTGACGGCCTGAATGAGGGTCAGGGTGAGCAGTCGCCCGCCCGCCGTGGCGCCCTGCTGTTGCGGCTGCTGTTTTTCCTGAATAGCCGTCACCTCATCCCTCCTGCTCTGCGCGCACCAGTTCGCGCTGCTCGATCAGGTGCGGTGGAATTTCGGCGTATACGTCGTCGAACATCGTCGGCCAGTGGGGCTCACCCGTCGACTCGGCCCAGGCGATGGCCTCGTCGAGCTCACGGCTGATCTCGGCGCGCATCCCTGCTTTCTCGTCGGCGTCGATGGTCAGGCCCTCATTGGCCAGAAAGCGCTCAAAGCGCGCGATCGGGTCGCGGTTCTTCCACTCCTCGACTTCCTCGCGGTTGCGGTATCGCTTCTCGGCGTCGGCGTCCGCGTTGGAGTGCGATCCCAGGCGGTAGGTGAGGCACTCGATGAGCGCCGGGCCTTCTCCGGCGCGCACGCGCTCGGCGACTTCCTGCACGACGCTCTGGACGGCCAGCACGTCCTGGCCGTCGACATAGTAGCCGGGCATGCCGTATGCCTTGGCCTTGATGGCGATGTTCTCGCTGGCGGTCTGGTGCGCCACGCCCACGCTGATCGCCCACTGGTTGTTTTCGCAGACGAACAGGATGGGGGCCTTGTTCACCCCGGCCATGTTGAGGCCGGCGTGCCAGTCACCCTCACTCGTCGCGCCGTCTCCGAAGGTGCAGACGGTGATCTCGTCGGTACCGAGATACTTCTGCGCCATGGCGGTGCCGGTGGCCGGAGCCACCTGGTTGGCAATCGAGGAGCTGATCGAGGCGAGGTTGAAGTTCTTGACGCCGAAGTGGTGCGGCATCTGGCGGCCCTTGTTGAGGTCACCGGCCATGCCGAGGCACTGCGCCATCAGGTCGCGCATGCTGATGCCCAGCGCGAGCGCCACGCCCTGGTCACGGTAGTAGGGCCAGAACCAGTCGTGGCCGCTGCGCACGCCGTGCGCGATGCCGACCTGGGTGGCTTCCATGCCGCTGCACTGCGCGTAGAAGGTGGTCTTGCCCTGGCGGAGCAAGGTGATCAGCTTGTCGTCGAAGACGCGGGCCCGCAGCATGTCGCGGTGAAGCGCACGCAGCTGCGTTTCGCTGTGTTCCAGCGTCCAGCGCCCGATTTTCCGGCCGTCCTCGCCGACCTTCTGGATCGGCTTTTCGGTAAACGGCTTGTACATGAGTCCTCCTGCAAAGCGCGTGCATCAGGGCTTCGAACGTGCGTGCCGGCGGGCGTGGCCTTCTGGGAAAGCACGTCTGGACAGAGTCCACACGAAACACGTGACTAACGCTCGTTAGGATTATACCGGGACACGAACTCAGGAAAACAGACCCCTCGTGCAAGGTGGCCTCTGGGTCTCGCTGCGCGCTCTTGTGCACGTCTTTAACTGACCATGGCGTATTTCATGCCCGACTGGCACAGCATGACGCATGAACTCCTATGTCCGTTCTGCCATAGCCGGATGTCTCGCCACCCTGCCGATGAGTCTGTGGATGCTGCTGGCACAGCGCTTGCTGCTGCGTCCACGAGAGCGCTACGCACTTCCCCCCGAACAGATCACCGAGCACGCCGCCGAAGCGGTCGGGCTCGACGGGGTGGCGCACGACAAACCCAAACGCAAAGCGGCCAGCATTGTCAACCACTTCGCGTACGGTGCGGCGGCCGGCGCACTGTACGCCCCCCTGCGCCCACTGGCAGCGCCGGCGCTGCTCAAGGGCGTCCTGTTCGGCTCGCTCGTCTGGAGCGGCAGTTACCTCGGCCTGCTGCCCGTGCTGGGGCTGCTGAGCTCGGCCACCGAGCACCCGGCCCGGCGCAACGTGCTGATGATCGTGGCACACCTCATCTGGGGTGGTGTGCTCTCGGTGCTGGTCGAGGCAAACACCCGAAAGAACGTCAGAAGGTAACGACCTGCGCGCCCGGGGCCGCCTGCCGTACACCGTGCGGCCAGTCACGGGCGTTGATGGTGTGGCCGTTCTCACGGACCTCGCGCAGTCGTGCCAGATCGAGGTCGGCGTACACCCAGGTCGCGACGTTCAGGGGACCCTTGACGACCACACCGTCTCCGCCGGGCGAAAAGCCGTGGTCGATGGGACCATACACCCCGGCAGCGCCGGTGTTCACGTCGATCACCTCGTTCCAGGGTGCGGTGCCGATCAGGGGGGACTGCGCGGTGTACATCTGGTTTTCGAGCGCGCGTGCGCGGCTGCCGATCTCCACACGGTGGTAGCCGGTGATGGCCTCGGTGCAGCTGGGAACGAGCAGCAAATCCGCACCCGATTGCGCGAGTGCGCGCGCAAGGTGCGGAAACTCGCTGTCGTAACAGATGTTCACGCCCAGCCTGCCGCAGGCCGTGTCAAAGACCTTGAGGCCCTTGCCGGGCGCCACGCCCCAGGTGTCCGTCTCGAAGCGCGTCATGACCAGCTTGTCCTGAAACTCCACCCGGCCGCCCGGCGCCAGGAAATACGCGCGGTTCACGTACCGGCCATCCTCGTGCACCGGGAAACTGCCCGCCAGCAGGTACACTCCATGCCGACGCGCCAGGTCACGGTGCAGCTCCACGAAGCGCTCCCGGTAGGGTTGCAAGGCAGGCAGCTGCTTTTTTACGTCCTGCTGCTCCTGCACGCTCAGCAGGCTGGTGAGCTCCATGCTGGCGTATTCAGGAAAGACGAGCACCTGCGCTCCGGCCTCGGCGGCCTGCGCGGTCCAGTTACTGATTTTTTCGGCGGCGGCCTCCCAGCTTTGCAGGTAAGACACCGGGTACTGTGCGAGCGCGAGTTTCACGAAGACTCCAGTTCTTTGAGCCAGAAGGTCATGGGTTTGGCGGTCTCGCCAGTTTCGCCCAGGTCACGCCACGAAAAGTGCGTGGCCAGTTCCGGCTTCGGTACGTAACCGCGTTTGCGCCAGAATTCATCCAGGGGCGTATAGCTCCTGGGGCGGCGCGGATGGTCAGCCGGACGGTCGACGGCACAGAAAGTTGTAAACCGAAAAGAACCCAGGGTGCGCGCGTGGCGTTCGCGCTCCTCGAAGAAGCGCACGCCCAGGCCACGCCCCCGGTAGGCGGGCAGCAAGACCGACTCGGCCAGGTAGAAGACGGTGTCGGGGTCGTACCCTTGCTCCAGAAAGGGACGCTGCACTTCAGCAGCCTCGTCCACAAGCGGCAGGGCCGTCGAGGCGCCTATGACCTTGTCGCCATGCCGCACGATCACGGCAAGGCTGTGCGGAGAAGTCAGATACGGTTGCACGTAACGCGCTTCGTATTCGGGAGTCCCTTCGTACAGATAAGGAAATTCGCGAAAGACTGCGACACGCAGCGCGGCAAGTTGCGCCGTTACCGCCATGATGTCGCGGCCGGTGAAACGCTCCAACGTGAAGCTCACCCTTGGCCTGACCCTCCGGCCACCTGCCGCAGCCAGTCCTGCAGATTGTAGTAATTGGTAACCCGCGTGATTTTGCCGTCCGCGACCTCAAAAAACGCGCCGCCGGGCAGGACGTACGTCTGCCCGCGCGCTTCCGGCAGCCCCTCGTCAGTGGCAAGGTACGTGCCATGCACGATGTACTCGGCCGCGGCGCGTGAACCGTCCGGCGAGGCCAGCACCACGATGTCGGTCAGACGCTCGCGGTACGAGCGGTTCATGCGGTCGATGAACTGGCGGAACGCGTCAAGTCCTTCTTCCCGTCCGCCCTGATTGAGGTCATGCACGACGTTCTCGTTCAGCAGACCGAAAAACGTGTCCCAGTCCCCAGCGTTGAAGGCGTCGTAGTAGCGGCGCAGCACATCGAGGGTCTTTTGCATACCGGGAAGAGTAGCAAGCCACGTGCCCTGGAAACGTTACCTCATATGGCTTATCCCCGGTCAGCTGGGCAGACAGCAGGCCCGGTCATTTCGCAGGAAAACGCCGACCTCAAGAGCACCGGAGCCCGAGTGGCCACTCGGACTCCGGTGCTCGCTTCGTCAGAACGACAGTTGCAGGCCCAGTTTGAGCTTCAACAGCAGTTTGGGCTGATTGATGATGTCGTCCACCTGCCGGTAGCCCGAGTCGCCCGGACGGAAGACGGCACTTCCCTGCAAGGTGTTGACATTGAGCGCAGAAGGCAGGTAACCCTCGAGGCCGGTGTCGAGCACGACGTTCAGGTATCTCGCCAGCCGGTAGGTCGTGGCGGCGCCTACACCCGCCCCGAACAGCAGGGACTCGGTAGTGACGAACCCGGAGCTGTCCGAGTCCGTACCGATGAAGAAATTCGCACGCGGTCCGGCGTACAGATCAAACCAGAGGCCTGGCGTCTCAGCAGGCAGGGTGTAGAGCAGGTCCAGACCCGCAGCGATATTCAGCCCGATTTCGCGTTCGCCTGAGCCCTGGTAAGGATCGTTGAAGTTGGCATTCGACGACAGGCGCACACCGTAAGGCGAGCGGCCGAGTTCGCGTGCGAACAGATTGACGTCAAGTCCGGCGCCGCCCCGGTAGCCTCCACTCAAGGTGAAGCCAAACGTCTGGGCTGAGGCATTTCCCAGCGACAGCAGCGTCACGAGGGTCAGAATTCGTTTCATTGTTTTTCTCCAAAAGTAAGTTTGCAACAGCCAGCCCCGCCGAACGCCAATTTAGCAGGATTTCATTCTTCTCTCAGGCACTTGCCGGGTACTGCGGCCATTTGCGCAACCCCGTCAGACCCCTGTCCCGAACCGGAGAAAATTTCGGTCGAACTGAGGCAGACTTGACAAAAATCATTTTCAGGATTTACCGTGAAGAAGTAACCAATTCAGCTCTCGCCGCTCGTGCGGCTCGCGTTCCATGCGAGCCAGAGAAGAGATTGCATGACCAAGGACGCGCTTAAAACCATTCCCAGCTTGCCCAACGGCGCTCTTGGCCGCCTGCGGGCCCAGCAGGACTTTCTGTCCCCCAGCCTCAAACGCGTCACGGACTACATCCTGCTAAATGCCGAGAGCGTGCTGTACCAGACCATCACCGAGCTTGCTGACTCGGTGGGCGTCGGTGAAGCCACCGTCACCCGGCTGTGCCGCAAACTCGGGTTTCCGGGGTTTCACGCCTTCAAGATCTCGCTGACCTCTGACCTCGCCAACGTCACCAGCGACACGATCCCCAGCGGCAACAGCATTGCCGATCTGGCAGCCCAGGCCGCCTGGCAGACAACCTTCGCCATTGAGGAAACGCGGCGCATCATCGATCCGGACGTGGTGGAGCGAGTGGCCAAAGCGATTGCCGCCGCGCCCCGCATCGAGCTCACCGGACAGGGCAACAGCAGCTTTGCCGCTCAGTTTTTCGCGCATAAGCTCATGCGCCTCGGCCTCGTCGCCGTGGCGCACCCGGATCCGCATCTGGCCGCCGTTTCCGCCGCAACGCTGCCCAGAAACGGTGTGCTGATTGCGATCACCCGCTCGGGCAGCACGGTCGATACCGTTCAGAACATCAAAATCGCCAACCAGCACGATGTCTTCACGGTTGCCATCACCAACCGCGCCAGCAGCCCCATCACGCACTTTGCACGCGAAGTGCTCTTCACTGCCAGCCCCGAAGGCCCCCTCGCCGGAGGCGCCATTTCCAGCCTGACCAGCCAGGTGCTGGTGCTGGAAATTCTGTATCTGGCGTTGCTGGGCCTGGTCGACAGCGCGCCTGATTTCATCCGCAAGACCGCCGAGTCGGTCGTGGAAAAAAAGTTCTAGCCCAGCACGTTTCCGCTTCGTCCGGTCAGTGGTACCCCTGAGAACCACCGATCACCGCATTCCGTGGAGGATGGTATGAAAAAATTTCTGGCGCTCACCCTTGCCCTTGGTGTCTCGGCCGCACTCGCACAACAGCCCGTGGAGATTACCTTCTGGTCGTGGTATCTCAGCCCCAAATTCGACGCGTACATCAAGGACACCATTTCCGCCTTCGAGAAACAGAATCCCGGCATCAAGGTCAAGTGGCTCGACAAGCAGGACTCGATGGTGCAGGACTTTATCGCCAGCGTGAACCTCGGCAACGCCCCCGACGTCGTGAACCTCAACATCGACGAAACCAACAAGGCGGCCCAGAACGGCTTTCTGAACGCCGTGGACGACCTGAGCGGCAAAAGTGCGCTTACCTCCACCTTTTACCCCAACGCACTCGCCAACTTTACCCAGAACGGCAAAGTCTACGGCTACCCCTGGTACGGCTGGCTGAACGAAGGGGTGCTGCTCTACAACCCCGAGATTTTCAAGAAGGCCGGACTGACCCGCGCGCCGCGCACCATGACCGAACTGATGGACTACGCCCGGCAGGTCAAGGACAAGACCGGGGCGTACGGCTGGGTTCCGGCCTACAAGGACCCCAACACCGCCTCCTTCCTGGGCTACTTCTACTCCGAAGGCCTGCCCGTCTACGACAAGAGTGGCAAGGCGGCCTTCAACACCGCCGCGCACGCCGCGCTGCTGCAGCGCTACGTCGACTTTTACAAGGGCGGCTACGCTCCGCAGGAATCACTGCGCCGCGAAGCCTTCCAGGTGGCCACCGAGCTGTACGCTCAGGGCAAAGCGGCCATGATCATCGGCGGACCGCAGGCGCTCAACCGCATCAAGGACAACAACCAGAGCCTGTACGCCAGCACCGCCATCGTGCAGGCCCCGCTGGGCAAGGCAGGAGTGCAGACCGGTGGCAGCATGAGCCTGGTGGTGCCCAAAGCCTCCAAGCACCCCAAAGAAGCCGCGAAGTTCGCCGCCTTCATCACCAACAACGTCAACCAGATGGCGTTTGCCAAGGTCGTGGCGATTGTGCCCACCACCCGCGCCGCGCAGAACGACGCGTACTTCAAGCAGAAGAGCAAGGATCCCATCGCCATCGCAACAAGCCTGGTGGGTGCGGGTGGGCGCTTCATCAATCCCGGTTACGCCGCGCCGAAGAACTCCGACGACCTGTACAAGAACTTCAACGACAACATCGAAGCGGCCGTGCTGGGTCAGAAAACTCCTCAGCAGGCGCTGAACGACGCGGTCGCCTACTGGAACGCCAACATGAAGTAAAGGGCGGGCGGGGGTCAGGGAATTCCCTGGCCCCGCATTTTTATTTCGTTCACCGCACTTCTCAAGGAGCACCATGAAGTCCTCGACGCGTGAAGCACTGCTTTCCTACGCCTTTCTGGCACCAGCGTTGCTGCTGCTGGCCGTGTTCACGTTCTACCCCATGCTGTACGGCGCGTACCTCGGCTTCACGGAGTACAATGGCCAGCGCTTTGGCAACGGGCTCCCGCCGCGCTGGGTCGGGCTCGAGAACTTCCACAAGCTCTCGCAGGACACGCTGTTCTGGACCGGCCTGAAAAACAGTCTGAAGTACCTGCTGGTGGTGCCCATCCTGCAGATCGCCTCGCTGGCCGCGGCCGTGCTGGTGAACCGCTCGCTGCCGGGCATCAGTTTCTTTCGGGGCGCGTACTACGTACCGGTGGTGACCTCCATCTCGCTGGCGGCCGTGATGTGGGAATGGGTCTTCAACCGTGACGGCACCCTCAACTGGCTGCTCACCGCGCTGCACCTCGTGGACCCGAAACAAACCTTCGGATGGCTCGACAACCCCGCCACGGCGTTTTACGCGATTTTGCTGGTGACCTTCTGGCGTGGCTTCGGGTATTACATGGTGCTGTACCTCGCCGGACTGCAGAGCATTCCCGCCGAACTGGAAGAAGCCGCGCGCCTCGACGGCGCGACACGCCTGCAGGTGTTCTGGCGCGTCACGGTGCCGATGATGAAACCCACCATCCTGCTGTGCAGCCTGCTTTCGACCATCGCGGCCATCCGCGCACTCGAAGAAGTGCTGGTCCTCACGGGCGGCGGACCGCTCAACAGCACCTACACGGCGCTGATGTACGTCTACAGCAAGGCTTTTCAGGGCTTCAACTTCGATTACGGTCTCGCTTCGGCGGCCGGTCTGGTGGTTGCTCTGGTGGCCCTGATTCTGTCGATCATCAACTTCCGCTTCTTTCGTGACGCCGGAGCGCGGGCATGAGCGCGGTCGTCAGGCCCACTTCCCGCCGCACCGCCGCGCCCCCACGGTTGCGGCTGCGCCGCCTGCTGCGCTTGATCGTTCGCTACAGCCTGCTCAGCCTGATCCTCGTGTTCGCCGTCTTCCCTTTCGTCTGGACGCTCGCCATTGCCCTGACCGACAAGAGCGCCACAGGCGGGGTAAGCATCTACGACTTTCCGGCCAGCCTGCTCCCCCGGCAGGTCACCCTCAATAACTTCGTGGAAGTGTACCGCACCTTCTCGCTTGGCAAGTACGTGTGGAACAGCGTCGTGATCACCGGCATGACGGTCCTCGGCACGCTGGCGGTGTCCTCGCTGGCCGCTTATCCGCTGGCGCGCTTTCGTTTTCCCGGCAGGAACGCGCTGTTCGCGCTGATCATCGCGACGCTGGTGCTGCCCAGCGAAACGAACTTCATCGTGAATACCCTCACGCTGCAAAAACTCCACCTGCTCGGCACCTACACCGGCGTGGTCCTGCCCGGCCTCGCGACGGCCTTCGGCATCTTCCTGATGCGTCAGGCGTTCCTGGCCGTACCGCACAGCCTGATCGAGGCCGCACGCCTCGACGGCGCGAGCGAATGGCAGACCTTGTGGCGTGTCATGCTGCCCCTCACCACCCCCTCGCTGGCGGCGCTCGGCATCTTCACGCTCGTCACTTCGTGGAACGCCTATTTCTGGCCGCAACTGGTGCTGAGTGCCACACCCGATCTGGCGCCGCTCAGCGTGGCGGTACTGAAACTCAAAGGGCAATTCAACTACGATCCGTTCAACGTCGCTGCCGGCAGCCTGATCATGATGCTGCCCGTGCTGCTGATCTTCATGGCGGCACAGCGCTACTTCATGCGCGGCCTGGAAGGCGCGGTCAAATGACGCTTTCCCCGGACCCGGCGGTGAATCGCTGTGTCATCGTCGATCTGCCCGCTCCCGACCTCGACGCGCGCTGGCGCGAACATTTGCAGCGGCATGGCTTCGGCGGCGTGTGCCTGTTTCGCCGCAACATCGAGAACCGGGCGCAGTTGCTCACCCTGGTGCGCGACATCCGCGAAGTGCTGGGCCAGGACGCCCTGATCGGCATCGATCAGGAAGGCGGCGCGGTGCTGCGGGTGCTGGAGACTCCGCAGGTGCCCGCGCCGATGGCGCTGGGCGCGGCGAACGACCCGGAACTGGCCCGGGAGATCGGCGCCGTCACGGCGCGCGGCCTGATCGAACTGGGCATCAACTGGAATTTCGCGCCGGTGCTGGACATCAACAACAACCCCGACAACCCGGTGATCGGTGAGCGCAGTTTCGGCGCGGATCCACAGCTCGTCGCGCGCCTGGGGCTCGCCTGGGCGCAGGGGCTCGAAAGCGCCGGGGTGATGTCTTCGGTCAAGCACTTTCCCGGTCACGGTGACACCAGCGTCGACAGTCACCTGGCCCTGCCGGTGGTGAACAAGACGCGTGAAGTGCTGGAGGCCGTCGAATGGCTGCCGTTCCAGGCAGCGGCCAGGGCGGGTGTGGGGTCGTTCATGACCGCGCACATTCTCTATCCCGCGTTGGACGCCGAATTGCCCGCCACCCTCTCGCCGCGCATCCTGACCGACCTGCTGCGCGGTGAATGGGGCTACGACGGGGTGGTCGTGACCGACTCGACGGACATGCTGGCCATCGCCGAGCGTTTCCCGAACGGCGAAGGTGCGCCGCTGTCCCTGATCGCCGGGGCCGACGCGGTGCTGGCCTGCACACACGGCGACCTGGCCGCTCAGGAGCGGCAGGTCGCGGCCCTGTCACGCGCCGTGCAGGATGGGCGCCTGACGCGGGCGCGCGTCCAGGAAGCCACCCGGCGTCTGAACGCCGCAGCCCGGCGTTTTCCCACAACTCCACGTCCCCAGGACAGTGCGCAGCGCCAGCACGACGAAGCCACCTGCGAGTACGCCGCGCTGAAGGCCGTTACCAGCTACGGAAACGTCACGCTGCCGAACGGAACGGACCGCGTCCTGCTCATCGCGCCCAGCGGCGCAGCGGTGGGTGGTCCTTATGAGGACGCACTGTGTGGAAGCGAACTCACACGTCAGCTGCAACGGGCGTTTCCCAAGCTGCTATCCGTTCTTTATTCACCCACTCTGGACGCACAGCAGGCAGAGTGCTTTCTGCACACCGTGCGCGAGGCAGCTGCCGACTTCGTCCTGCTGGCCAGTTCATCCCGCTGGGCCTTCACGTCGGCCGAACAGCGCCTGATTGATGGGGTGCTGGCCCTGCCCGGCCCAGTCCTGCACCTGGCGCTGTGGAATCCCTATCACGTGACCGCCGTGGACGCCCCGGCACTGATCACCTACGGCTTTCGCAGCAATACCCTGCAGGCTGTGCGCGCCGTGCTGCAGGGTGCACCGGCACTCGGGCGGCTGCCGATCGACTTCGGCGAGCGAAGACCGTTTCCTGAGCGCTGACCCGGCGCAGACCAGCCGTACGAACTTGCGTTCATTTCGGAGCACCTGAGAACAACTCCCAGATGCTCCTTTATTGCCGCAGCCTGATGGTCGAGTTCACTCACTCCGTTCGGCATTGACTTCTTCACTTCACCCGGTCGTCAACGCAAGTTGGTATCAGCTCAGGTACGAGGTGCTTCGAAGGAAGACGGGTCATAGGGCTGTCGCCACGGACGGCGCGGACTGCGGTTTTCCTGGCACTCTTCGGGGGCGGCCTCGGGCACCGACCACCCCGGGCGCATCGGCTGCTCCCAGGAGTACGGCGAGCCCTCTTGCGGCGCTGGAGTCTCGTCCCACTGGGGCTCCAGGGCAGAAAACCAGCCATCAGGCTCCGGGGAGCCGCCTCCTGGGGGCCGGATTCCGGCGCGGCGTTCCACGGCGTGTCACGCCCACTGTCCGGTGTGTCACGCTGCGCGCCGTAACGCAACACGTCCGTTTCCCGGAAAGCCATCTAGGCCCCTCCGGCCTGCCCAAAGACCACGCCGTCGGGAGCCTGAAAAGCCTGCGGCGCGCGGTCCGCGAGGGCGCCGGCGACGGCCTGCTGCCAGACCGGCGCGGCAATGTCGCCGCTGTAAGCGTTCTCCGGCATCGCGCCCCCTTCCTGCCTGCCCACACTGCGCCCGCCATGCCCGGCGTCACGCCCGCGAACCACAGGTCCTTGACATCGTTGCTGGTACCGGTCTTGCCGCCCACGTCCCAGCCGGGAATGCGCGCCCGCCAGGCCAAGCCGCCCTGCCCACAACCCAAATCGTTGACCACCCCGCGCAGCATGTCGAGGCCCAGAAAGGCTGTCCAGCCGCTGCGCGTGGAAGTAGGCGCACGACGAAAGTGTAGCGAGCGTACCCTGAAGCCGAATCTTCGGCTGGGTGAGATTTCCTCAGAAACGCTCAGCGAGCAGTGCCCGAATTCACACCGCCCGCATCACTCGTCGTGGTGATGCGGGCCGCTCTTGCCTTTGTGGCTCATGGCTTCGCGCACTTCGGCAACCAGCAGCGTGCAGGCTTCAGGACAGGGAATGGCGCCCGGCACACCGTCAAAGAATGTTTTATCCAGCTTGTCCCCGGCCCACAGGCGGGTCTTGAGACAGGCGCCGCACACGTCACGCGAGGTGCGCATGACGAGCTCGATGGGCGCCTGCGCCACCTTGGCATAGATGCCGGTCTGACGCCGAGCGGTCGTGACCCACGGCGTGGTATGCAGCGCGTGCCTGCTGCACGAGTAACTCTCCTCCACCACGGCCGGGTAGAGATAGTGCATGGCCCGCGGCAGGTCCGTTTTGTCGAACACACCCCGCCAGCCGCGAGGCAGGTTGCGCAGGGTATGCACCGGACGGTGTTCGCCGCGCTCGTCGAGACGCACCCGGTCACGCAGGCCTTCCGGGTTCACAAAGGTCTCGAGCAGCTCGCGCCCTTCGTCCAGGGCGTGACGCACCTCGTACAGCCCGGCATGTGGAGTGACCATGACCTCGCCGAAACGCAGGCCCCGCTCGGCCAGTGCCAGAAAGGCCGTCCAGGCTTCGAGGTGCGAAGCGTCACGCTCACCATCGTCGAACGAGGCGCCACCTGCCTCGTGCGCCAGCTGCACCACTACGTCGGCCACCCTGGGGTGGGTACCGGTCGGCTTGGCGTAATACACCGTGCGGCCTTCCAGCCGACTGACGCTGCCGGTCAGACCCAGTTCCTCGGGAATCGTCTCGAGGGTGTGCCAGCCTTCCGACGCAAAGAACGGGACCATCGCCACCCGCTCCGCCTGCACCACGGCAGGCCAGGTGGACAGACGGGGATTTTCGTCCAGAAAGAGGGCGTGCACCTCGGCGAAGAGACCCTGCTCACGAATCCGGTCGGCGTTCTGGTACACCACCCGGCTCGAGTTGCTGTTGCGGGTGGTTCCGTGCCCGATGATCACCAGGGCGGTGTCCGAACCGTCGAGATCGGGGCAGGCTTCGCGCGCCCGCTCCAGAATGACCTCACTCATGGCGGGATGCACACCGTACGGCAGCGTATAACGCACGGTGCGGCCGCCGATCACCCGCGCGACCCCGTGTGCCGGCACCGGTCCCTGGTGTCCCAGGCCCAGTTCACGCGGAATGACCGTCTCGGTGAAGTAGCCTTCCGAGATGAACATCGGAATGACCGTAACGTCGGTGTAGGACACCGTGCGCAGCACCTGGCGCAGAGAAGGTTCTTCTTTCCAGTATCCTTCGATTACCTCGTCGAACACCTGCTGCCCGCGCAGCAGCTCGGCATAATGGTAGACGGCCGCGGCAGAGTCCGAGTTGAGGTGAGAGCCATGACCGACGAGCACGAGGGACCGCATACAGGTACTCTAGCAACGGCCACGCAAGCCACCGTGACCCTTCATGCGGTCTGGGACGTTTGTCATGCTTCCGACCACCCTCAGGCCCAGCGGGGCCGCAACGGCCCGTTGAAACAGGAAAGCTCAGCGGTAACTTTCCAGCCCCTCTGCTTCCAGGTGGCCCGTCACGTTGAAGGCGTCGAGCGAGAAACGCCCGCTGCTAAAGGTGAATTCGGTGCGCGAGGCGTTCTTCACCCGCCAGTTCAGCGCGAACGCCGACTGGTCCGGGGCTTTCAGGGCGAGTTGCACCGCCGTGCCGATCACGCCGCCCGAGGTGAACACCACCACCCGCCGCCCGGTACCGGGCGCGCGCAGAATCTCGGAAAAGGCCGCCCGGGTCCGGGAAGAAAAAGCGCCCCAGGACTCCACACCCGCCGGAATCTCGCTCGCCCCCAGCCAATGCTGCATCAGGGCCTCGAGCATGCGCTGAAAATAACGGTTGCGCTCCGGGGTGTTGCGGTAGTTCTGGCTGTCACGCAGCAGGACGCCGAACTCGGAATGTTCGCGCGCCAGCTGCGGCGCCAGGTCGCGCATGATGCTCTCCGCGTCGTACTCGCGCAACCGGTCGTCGGTGCGGATCTCCGGAAAATCCTGCCCCGCCTCGCGGTACACCGCCGCGACCACCTCGGCGGTGCGCCGCTGGCGCACGAGGGTGCCGCTGTAGGCTTCGCTGAACTGCACCTCGCGTTTCAGGAAATACCGCGCCAGGGCGCGGGCCTGCCGCTCTCCCAGGGGGGACAGGCGGTCGGTGTCCGCCTTGAAGGGCGTGGCCTGACCGTGGCGCACCAGCGTGAGGGTACTCAAACGCCCTCCGCGTCGGCCTGCCGGGTGCGCTGCGCGGCCACCCGCACCAGGGAGGCGACTTCGGCGTCGAGCTTCGCGAAGCGGGGATCTTGCGTCTGCCCCTTGTGAAAGCGGTAGAAGATCTGCTGCAGGATCACCGCGAGCTTGAAGGCCCCCAGCACCTCGTACCACGCCACCCGCGTCACGTCCCGGCCGCTTTGCTGCGCGTAGCGCTCGATGAAGGCCTCGCGCGAGTACCAGCCTGCGCCTCCGTGCGCCCCGAAAGGGCCGCTGCGCTGCTGCCAGTAGCACAGCGACAGACCGAGGTCGACCAGCGGGTCGCCCACGGTCGTCATCTCCCAGTCGAGCACGCCCACGATGCGCCCGGGGTCATGCGGGGCCAGCATCACGTTGTCGAGCTTGTAGTCGTTGTGCACGATCGTCGGTGGCTGAGCCTGTGGCATGGTGTCACGCAGCCAGGCGATCACGCGCTCCATGTCGGGCAGTTCCTCGACCTTCGAGCCGTTCCAGCGCGTCGCCCAGCCTTCGACCTGCCGGGTCAGAAAGCCCTTGGGCTTGCCGATGTCGATCAGGCCGCTCGCCACGATGTCGACGGCGTGCAGCTGCGCCAGGCCGTCGATCAGGGCGCGGCTGGCTTGCCCGCCCAGATCCGACATCTCCGCATATTCGGGTGGCACCTGATCGCGCAGGATCACCCCCACCCGGCGCTCCATCAGGTAGAAGGGCACGCCCAGCACGCCCGCGTCCTCGCAGAGCAGCGCCACCTTGGGCGCCGCTGCGAAGAGCGGGTGAATGCGCTCCAGCACGCGGTACTCGCGGATCATGTCGTGCGCCTTGGGCGCCACAGGGCCCATCGGCGCGCGGCGCAGCACGAATTCCTGCCCGCCCAGGCGCACCAGGTAGGTCAGGTTGGAGTGCCCGCCCGGAAACTGCTCGACCGTGAGGGCGTCTACGTCGGCGTCCAGCCGGCCACGCAGATACTCACGCAGCTTGTCGAGTTCGAGCTCCTCGCCGGGCCGGATGGGGGCCGTGTCGCCCGTCACGCCCTCACCGGTCATGCCCGCGCTTCCTGCCCTTCCAGTGACTCCTGCAGCGCCATGGCCTTTTTGCGGTGCCTGCGCATCCAGCCAAGCCAGTTCTCGTAATCCTGCGCCTTGGCCTGAAAGGCCGGCAGGGTCGTCGGGTGCGTCAGGATCAGAAAGCGCTCCTCGTCGAGCGCCCGCACCACCGCCTCGGCGACCTCCGAGGGCTGAATGGCGGTTTTCTGCAGGCTCCTCGCGTTCTCCACCATCGGGGTCCAGACCCCTTCGGGACACAGGCAGCTCACGCGGATGCCCTCGTCGTGGTGCGCGATCGAGAGCCACTCCGCGAAGGCTAGGGCGGCGTGCTTGGTCACGGCGTAGGGAGCGGAATGCACCTCGGTCAGCAGGCCCGCCGCACTCGCAGTGCTCAGCAGGTAGCCTTCACCGCGTGAGCGCATGTGGGGCAGCACGTGGCGCGCCGCGTACACGTGGCTCATGACGTTCACGTCGTAGATCAGCTGCCAGTGCTTGTTGGTCGCGTCCGCGCCGCCGTCCACCGCGATGCCCGCGTTCGAGACGAACAGGTCGATACGGCCCTCGGTGTTCAGGACGTCCTGCACGAGGTTCGCGACGTCTTCTTCCCGAGCGACGTTCGCCGCGACAAACCGTGCGCCGATCTCCTGCGCTTTCCCGGTGCCCTTCTCGGCGTTCAGGTCCGAGGCGATCACCGTGGCGCCTTCAGCGACGAAGCGCCCGGCGAGGGCGAGGCCAATGCCGGAAGCGGCGCCCGTGACGACCACAACCTTGCCCGGCAGCTTCACGCGCCCACTCCCCCGTTCGGCACCGTGACCGGCAGGGGGCCCTGCTCGCTCCGCGCCTGGTACTTGCGCAGTTCCTGCTTGGCGACCGTCTCGGCGTGCACCTCGTCCGGACCGTCCGCCAGGCGCAGGGTGCGCGCGGACGCGTAGGCATGGGCCAGGAAGGTGTCCTGCGAGACGCCCGCGGCGCCGTGCACCTGAATGGCGCGGTCGATGACCCGGCAGGCCACGTTGGGCGCCACGACCTTGATCATGGCGATTTCGCTGCGCGCGGCCTTGTTGCCGACGGTGTCCATCATGTGCGCGGCCTTCAGGACCAGCAGGCGCGCCTGCTCGATCTCCATGCGTGACTCGGCGATCGCGGCGCGCACCGTGCCGTGAGCGCTGATGTTCTTGCCGAACGCCACCCGCGACTCGGCCCGGCGGCACATGGCCTCCAGGGCGCGCTCCGCCAGGCCGATCAGGCGCATGCAGTGGTGAATGCGCCCGGGGCCGAGGCGTCCCTGCGCGATCTCGAAACCGCGCCCTTCACCCAGCAGGATGTTGCTCACGGGCACCCGCACGTCGGTGAAGGTGATCTCGGCGTGACCGTGCGGCGCGTCGTCATAACCGAAGACGTGCATCATGCGCTCTACGCGCACGCCGGGGGTGTCCATCGGCACCAGGACCATGCTCTGCTGCTGGTGCGGGGGAGCGCTCCTATCGGTCTTGCCCATGAAGATCAGGATCTTGCAGCGCGGATCGCCCGCTCCGGAAGTCCACCACTTGCGCGCATTGATGACGTACTCGTCGCCGTCGCGTTCGATGCTGGCCTGGATGTTGGTGGCGTCGCTCGAGGCCACGGCGGGCTCGGTCATCGCGAAACCGCTGCGGATCTGACCTTCCAGCAGCGGTTCAAGCCACTGACGGTGATGCTCGGGCGTGCCGTAGCGCGCGATGGTTTCCATGTTGCCGGTATCGGGCGCGTTGCAGTTGAACACTTCCGGGGCCCACTGCACGCGGCCCATGATCTCGCACAGGGGCGCGTACTCCAGGTTGGTGAGGCCCGCACCGTACTTGCCGTCGCTGCTGCTGGGCGGCAGGAAGAGGTTCCACAAACCCGCCTCACGGGCCCTGGGCTTGAGGTCCTCAATGATCTGAACGTGCTCCCAGCGCTCGCCCTCGGCGACCTGCCGCGCGAAGGTTTCCTCGTTGGGGTAGACGTACTCGTCCATGAAGGCCAGCAGACGCGTGCGCAGGTCCTGCACTTTCGAACTAAAATCAAAATTCATAATCAAATCCTTTCTTGTTGCTTCACAACGTACTTCCCCACTTTATTTTTATTTGAGGCTTCAAGACCAGCTCTAAGTCTTGTAGTTCCTTGCTTTTTTCAAACCAAACCACGAGTGATTCTTGTTTTAATTCCGAATTCACGAAAACACCGGTGACTCTATAAAGCTCCAAACACACTACTTCATGTTCACCTACATAAAGTCGAATCACGATTTTTCCACGATAAGGCTTCATTTCGCATAAAACATCAATATCGTCTCGGCGCGTGCGAAATGTTAGGGTGTCGTAGGGCCATGAATTTCGAGGATCGAATACTTCGGGCTCCGATTCGAAGAGCCATATAAGCTCATTGTTTTCTGGAAAGTGCTGAATCATATCTAAAAATAGGTACGGAAGATGGTCTCGGCGATCAGGGCGGGCTTGGGCGCGCCCTCGATCTCAACGGTCTGTCTGGTGGTGACCTGCACCCACTGCCCGTCCGGGCCGTCTTCGAGCTGCAGCAACTCGGCGTGGGTTCGCAGCCGCGAACCCACCGGGACAGGGCTCACGAAGCGCACGCGGTTCAGGCCGTAGTTGACGGTCATGCGCCCACCGAGATTGAGGGCTTCGCCGCGCCCGCCGGACAGGTGCCCGGCCAGCAGCGAGAGCGTCAGGAAACCGTGCGCGATGGGCCCGCCAAAGGGTGTCTGCGCGGCGCGTTCGGGGTCCACGTGAATGAACTGGTGGTCTCCGGTGGCGTCCGCGAACTGGTTCACCATCTCCTGCGAAACGCTCACCCAGTCACTCACCCCGAGTTCCTGCCCCAGGCGGGCGCGCAGATTTTCCAGGGCACTCATCGTGCCCGCCCAGCCCTTAGCCTTCGCCGGAGGATGGGGCGGCCCACCCGTTCGGGCATGGGTTTCTCACGCACGTGGGCAACCGGCCTGGTCATATGGCCGTGACGCCTCCGTCGACCGCAATCGCCTGACCGGTCATGAAGGCGCTCGCGTCGGAGGCCAGCAGGGCCGCGAGACCCTTGAGGTCCTCCGGACCACCGACGCGCCCGAGGGGGGTGGCTTCCTTGATGATCTGCTCGCCGTACTCCAGCGTGCCGCGCGTCATCTTGGTGGGGAAGTAGCCGGGGCAGATGGCGTTCACGGTGATGTCGTACTTGGCCCACTCGCTCGCCAGGGCGCGGGTCATGTTGACCATGCCGCCCTTGGAGGTGTTGTAGGCCAGGGTGCCCATCATGCGCGGGCTGTTGCCCTTGAGGCCCGCGACGGAGGCGACATTGATGATGCGCCCCGTGCGGCGCGGAATCATGGAGGCCACGCCCACGGCCTGCGTCAGCAGAAAGGCTCCGGTGAGGTTGAGGCCCAGCACCTTGTGCCAGGCCTCCAGCGGGTGCTCCTCGGCGGGCGCGCCCCAGGTGGCCCCGGCATTGTTCACCAGAATGTCGATCTGACCCCAGCGCTCCATCACCTGCCGCACAATTTCCTGGGCGGTTTCGGGTTTCGAGAGGTCGGAGGGAACGGTGAGCACCTCGACGCCCTGCCCTTCAAGGTGGGTGCGCGCTTCTTCAAGTTCATCCGCCTTACGGGCCGTGATGGCGATTTTCGCGCCGAGTTCCCCGAGAGCCTCGGCGATCTGCAAACCCAGGCCGCGCGAGCCGCCCGTCACGATGGCCACCCGGCCGGAAAGGTTCATCAGGTCTTTGACGCTCATGCGTTCTCCTTGCTCTGGTCATCGAGCGTGCCGAGAAACTCCAGCACGTCGCGGTTGAATTCGTCGGGGCATTCCATGATCGGCATGTGCCCGATGCCGGGGTACTCGTGGAGGCGCGCGCCCGGAAGGCGCTGTGCGAGCATTCGGCCGTTGCCCACCGGCACCAGTGGATCGAGGTCACCGTGAATCACCAGGCTGGGCGCCCGGATGTCCTGCAGGTGCGTGGTGACGTCGTGCCCTCTCGCCGCCTCGTACTGGCGCAGGTAGGCCGCCGACCTCATGGGTTTGTAGCGCGCGAGCTGCGCGACCAGCTCGGCTTCCTCGGGCCGCGAATCGAAGTGGCCGGGGCGGCAGATGATGCGGTAGGTGTTCTGGGCGCGCTCACCGATCTCCTGGCCGGGGTCGGGGCGCAGGACGGCCGCGGCCTCCGCTGTGGGGCCCACGTGGGTTCTGCCGCCCGCCGAGGTGGCCACCAGAATCAGGCTGCGCACCAGCTGCGGGTGACGCTGCGCGAGGTTCAGGGCGACCATGCCGCCCATGCTGATGCCCGCCACGTGCGCGCCCTCCACGCCCAGTGCGCGCAGCAGCGCCGCGGCGTCATCGGCCTGGTCGTGCATGGTGTAGGGTTCCTCGAAAGGGTCGCTGTCGCCCACGTCACGGTGATCCATCGCGATGGTGCGGTAGTGCTGGCCGAAGACGGGCAGCTGCCGCCCCCACCCGAAGCGCTTGGACCCCAGCCCGGAGAGCAGCAGCAGGGTCCCCTGAGGATTCTGGGGCGTAACTTCGTCGTAGGCGAGGCGGCGTCCACCGAGGTCCACGAACTTCGGCGCCCCGAAGCTGAGACCGAACCCGAAAGTCGTCACGCGAACCACCCGGCCTGCATGTCGGTGGTCGTGCGGTCAAAGGCGCGCAGAATCTGGCCCTGGTGACGCGTTTTGGGCAGCTCCCACACGAAAAAGAAGCGCGCGGCCGCGAGTTTGCCCTGGTAGAAATTCCGGTCGGCTTCTTTGGCGCCCTCCAGGGCGCGCGCGGCCACGACGGCCTGCCGCAGCCACATCCAGGCGATGACCGTGTGTCCGAACATCTCCAGGTAGGCGTGCGCGTTGGCGAGAAACAGGTCCGCACCGACCCGCGCGGCCCCTTCAGCCAGTTCCTGGGTGGTCTGCTGCACCAGCCGCAAGGTGTCTTCGAGCTCGGCCGCCCAGGCAGCGGTCGCTTCGTGCTCGCGGGCCTGATTGATGGCCTCTTCGATTTCGCGTGACAGCAGCGTGAAGGCCGCTCCGCCCCCCATGATGACCTTGCGCCCCAGCAGGTCGAGGGCCTGAATGCCGTTGGTGCCCTCGTGAATGGGGTTCAGGCGGTTGTCGCGGTAATACTGCTCGACCGGGTACTCGCGGGTGTAGCCGTAGCCGCCGAGAATCTGAATGGCCTGCTTGTTGGCCTCCAGACAGTACTCGCTCGGCCAGGCCTTCACGATCGGCGTCAGGATGTCGAGCAGCAGAGCGGCTTCCTGACGTTTTGCCTCGTCCAGGTGGGTCAGCTGGTCGTCTTCCAGCAAGGCGCACTGCAGGCCCAGGGCAAAGGCGCCCTCGACGTAGGCCTTCTGCATCAGCAGCATGCGCTTGACGTCGGGGTGCTCGATAATCATGACGGGTTCCGAGTGAGGGTCCTTGTTGCCCGCCTTTCTCCCCTGGGGGCGGCCCTGGGCGTACTCCAGCGAGTAGAGGTACCCGGCGTACCCCAGCATGGTGGCGCCCATGCCGACGCCGATGCGGGCGCCGTTCATCATGTGGAACATGTACATCAGGCCCTTATGGGGCTCACCGACGAGTTCGCCGAGGCAGTTCCCGTTTTCGCCGAAGTTCAGCACGGTGCTGGTCGTGCCGCGGTACCCCATCTTGTGCAGCAGCCCGCCGAGGTTCACGTCGTTGTGCTCCCCGACGCTGCCGTCCTCGTTCACCCGGAAGCGCGGCACGATAAAGAGCGAGATGCCCTTCACCCCCTTCGGCGCCCCCTTGATGCGCGCCAGCACCAGGTGGACGATGTTCTCGGACAGTTCGTGCTCGCCGGCCGAGATCCACATCTTGGTACCGCTGAGGCTGTAGGTACCGTCCTCCCGGGGCGTGGCGGTCGTGAGGATGTCTGCGAGGCCGCTGCCCGCCTGCGGTTCGCTGAGGGCCATGGTGCCGTAAAAGCGCCCCGACAGCAGGTGCGGCAGGTACTTCGCCTTCTGCTCGTCGCTGCCGAACACCTCCAGCAGGTTGGCGTTCCCGATGGTCAGGAAGGGGTAGGCGCTCGTGCCGATGTTGGCAGCTTGAAAGCAGGCATGGCACACCTGCGAGACGACCGAGGGCAGCTGCAGCCCCCCCAGGTCGTAGCGGTGGTGCGCCGAGAAGAAGCCCGCCTGGCGGAAGGCTTCCAGGGCTTCTTTCACCGGCGCAATGATCTGCACCTTGCCGTCCACGACGTGCGGTTCGTTCAGGTCGGCTTCGCGGTTGTGCGGCGCGAAGTACTTTTCGGCAAGGTTGTAGGCGAGGTTGATGGCGTCGTCGAAGGTTTCACGCGAGTGATCCTCGTAGAGTTCACGCTCGGGGAGGGTCTGGGCGCCGAGCAGCTCGTAGAGCATGAACTGGATGTCTCGCCGGTTGACAAAGGCAGGCATGCGGTCCTCAGACGATCTCGAAGAGTCCGGCGGCGCCCATGCCGCCACCGACGCACATGGTGACGACCGCGTACTTCTCGCCGCGCCGCTTGGCCTCGATCAGGGCGTGCCCGGTGAGACGCGCGCCGCTCATGCCGTAGGGGTGCCCGACCGAGATGGCGCCGCCGTTCACGTTGAGGCGCTCGTGCGGAATGCCCAGTTCGTTCATGCAGTACACCACCTGCACCGCGAAGGCTTCGTTGAGTTCCCACAAGCCGATGTCGTCGACCGTGAGCCCGTGACGCCCCAGCAGCTTCGGCACTGCGTACACCGGTCCGATGCCCATCTCGTCGGGCTCCAGGCCGGCAATCGCGAAACCACGGAACACGCCGAGCGGTTGAATGCCGCGGTCACGCGCCACGTCGCTGTCCATCACCACGACCGCCGAGGCGCCGTCCGAGAGCTGGCTGGCGTTTCCGGCGGTGATCACGCCGCCGTCGTTGACGGTCTTGAGACCCGCCAGGCCTTCCAGGGTGGTCTCGGCGCGCGGGCCCTCATCACGCGTCAGGGTGACCTCTTCCTCGCGGGTCTCACCGGTCGCCTTGTCGGCCACGATCTTCTGGGTGGTGAGCGGCACGATTTCGTCATTAAAACGCCCATTGGCCTGTGCGGCGGCGGTGCGGCGCTGGCTTTCCAGCGCGTAGGCGTCCTGCACCTCGCGGGAGATGCCGTAGCGTTCCGCGACAATCTCGGCGGTGCGGATCATCGGGTAGTAGACCTGGGGCTTGTTGCGCACCAACCATTCCTCGAACATCTTGTGCTTGTTCTGGTGCTCGTTTTGCACCAGGCTGATCGACTCGAGGCCCCCCGCGACCATCACGGGTGCGCCGTCCACCATGACGTGCTGGGCGGCCATGGCAATCGCCTGCAGGCCCGACGAGCAGAAACGGTTGACGGTCGTGCCGGAGGTCGTCATAGGGAGACCCGCACGAATGGCGATCTGACGGGCGATGTTCTGCCCGGTGGCCCCTTCGGGCATGCCGCAGCCGAAGATGACGTCCTCGACCTCGTCGGGGTGGACGCCCGCGCGCTCTACGGCGTGCCGGACGGCGTGCGCGCCGAGAATGGCGCCGTGGGTATTGTTAAAGGCGCCCCGGTAGGCCTTGCCGATGGGGGTGCGGGCAGTGGAGACAATGACGGCTTCGCGCATAAAAACTCCTGGGGCTGTCAGCATTCAGCTTTCAGCAGTCAGCAAAAAGAGGGCGAATAAAGGGTGAGGTCCGGGTTCAGCTGACCGCTGACGGCTGGGCGCTGAGCGCGTCCCGAAAGGTCTTGCCTTCCCTCACCAGACGTTCCAGCAGCGGGGCCGGTTTCCAGGTGTCGCCGTGCTGCTCGTGGAACTCTTTGATGTCGGCGAGCACGTTCTCCAGGCCGACCGTCTCGGCGTAGTGCATCGGGCCGCCCCGACTTGCGGGAAAGCCGTAGCCGTACACGTAGATCACGTCGATGTCGCTGGCGCGCTGCGCGATGCCTTCCTCGAGGATCTTGGCGCCCTCGTTGACCAGCTGGTACACCAGGCGCTTGGTGATTTCTTCCTGCGTCAGTTCGCGCGGCTCCACGCCTTTCTCGGCGCGGGAATCCTGAATGATCTGCTCGGCGACCGGATCAACTTCGGGCGTGCGGCCGTTCGCGTAGCTGTACACGCCCGCGCCGGTCTTCTGACCCTTGCGGCCCGCCTCGACGATGCGGTCCATAAAGGTGTCACTCTTTTCGCGCCCGGCTTCCTGCGCCTGCCGCTGGCGGATGGCGTAGCCGATGTCGAGCCCGGCCATGTCGCTCATCTCGAAGGGGCCCATCGGAAGGCCCAGGGCGTGCATGGCGTCGTCCACCTGACGGGGGCTGGCACCCTCCTCGACCATCTGCTGCGCTTCACGGCCGTACTGGTTGATCATGCGGTTGCCCACGAAGCCGTCGCAGACCCCGACGACCACCCCGACCTTCCCGAGGGTCTTGGCGAGCTGCACGCTGGTGACGAGCGTCTGGTCATCCACCTTGTCGGGCCGCACGATTTCGAGCAGCTTCATGACGTTCGCCGGACTGAAGAAGTGCATACCCAGCACCTGCTCGGGCCTTGAGGTGGCGCGCGCGATCTCGTTCACGTCGAGGGTCGAGGTGTTGCTCGCCAGGATCGCGCCGGGCTTGCAGACGGCGTCAAGCCGCCCGAATACCTCGCGTTTGACGTTCATGTCCTCGAAGACGGCCTCGATTACGTAGTCGGCGTCCGCCAGGTCCTCGAAGCTGAGGGTGCCGCGAATGAGCGCCATGCGCTCTTCGACCTGCTCCAGCGTGAGGCGGCCCTTTTTGGCGGTGTTCTCGTAGTTCCTGCGGATGGTCGCCAGACCGCGTTCCAGATTCTCGGCGTTCGCCTCGTAGATGGTGACGGGAATCCCGGCGTTGGCGAAGTTCATGGCGATGCCGCCGCCCATGGTGCCCGCGCCCAGCACCCCCGCCGACCTGATTTCGCGGGGCTTCACGCTCCTGTCGACGCCGTTGATCTTGGCGGCTTCACGTTCTGCAAAAAAGATGTGCCGCAGCCCCCTGGACTGGTCAGAGCGCTGCGCCTGCAAAAAGAGTTCTCCCTCGCGCTGAAGGCCCTCATCGAAGGGCAGTTCCACCGCGCCCTTGACGGCCTCCAGGCACAACAGGGGGGCAATCAGACCGCGCGCTTCCTTCCTGACGCGCTCGGTGGCGACGTTGAAGAACATGTGCGCGGGAATGTCGAGCTTGACATCGCGGTCACGGATCTTGGGCAGTTCCCCGCTCTCCCCTGCCCGCTGAGCGAACTGCACGGCGCCCTCCAGCAGGTCCCCTTCGATCAGTTCGTCAATCAGGCCGAACTCATGGGCTTTTTCGGCGCTGATGGGGTTGCCGGTCACGATCATGGTGAGCGCTTCTTGCAGCGGAATCACGCGCGGCAGGCGCTGGGTGCCGCCCGCGCCCGGAATCACGCCGAGCTTCACCTCGGGCTGGCCGACTTTCAGCGCGCGGCTGGCGACGCGGTAGTGGCAGCCCATGGCGACTTCCAGACCGCCCCCGAGGGCGTTGCCGTGCATGGCCGCCACGACGGGTTTGGGGTTGGCCTCGAGCTTGGCGATGGTGCCGCGCATGTCGGGCTGCTGCTCGCGCGGAAGGTTGAAGGTCTTCACGTCCGCTCCGGCGATAAAGCTGCGCCCACCGCCGATCAGCACGAAGGCTTTGACTTCAGGGTCGGCGTTGCCGCGCTCGAGCCCGGCCTTGATGCCTTCGGGTACACCGGGGCTGAACACGTTGACGGGCGGATTGTTGATGGTGAGCACGGCGACCGGGCCGTGTTTCTCGTAAAGCACCATTTCCGACATCAGAACCTCCACGAAATGACTCACGAAATGACAGCGTGACTTTGGAAAATGTGACTTTGGACTCGGTTCAATTGCGAGGACAGCACTGGTCCCAGGGCAAAGCAGAGAAAGCA
The DNA here is from genome assembly GCF_000317835.1 of Deinococcus peraridilitoris DSM 19664. Taxonomy (NCBI): domain Bacteria; kingdom Thermotogati; phylum Deinococcota; class Deinococci; order Deinococcales; family Deinococcaceae; genus Deinococcus; species Deinococcus peraridilitoris. The sequence goes on from NC_019793.1 coordinate 1,224,042, forward strand.
GGCGGATATTGCCCCTCAAGGGGAAAGGGCACACCGGCGGCGTGCCCTTTGCTCAGACGCCGATGTAGGCGCTACGCACGGCGTCGTTGCCAAGCAGGGCCGCCTGGCTGCCCTCGAGCGTCAGCGCGCCGTTTTCCATCACGTAGCCCCGGTGCGCGATCTGCAGGGCCGCGTAGGCGTTCTGCTCGGCCAGCAGCACGCTGGTGCCCGTCGCGTTGATGCGCCTCGTGACCTCGAGCACCTGCTCGACCACCAGGGGTGCCAGGCCCAGGCTGGGCTCGTCGAGCAGCAGCAGCTGCGGCCGGGCCATCAGGGCCCGCCCGATGGCGAGCATCTGCTGCTGGCCGCCGCTCATGCTGCCCGCCGCATCGTGACGCTTGTCACGCAGAATCGGGAAGAGCTCGTACACTTCCTCCAGCCCGCGGTTCACTCCATTTTTGTCACGGCGGTGAATGAAGGCGCCCAGAATCAGGTTCTTCTGAATGCTGAGTTCGGGAAACAGCATGCGCCCCTCGGCGCATTGCGCGACGCCGCGCCCGATCACCTCGGCGGCGTCGCGGCCCGTGATGTTCTCGCCGTTATAGCTGATGGTGCCACTCACGGGTCGCTGCAGACCGCTGATGGTACGGAACAGGGTGCTCTTGCCCGCACCGTTGGCCCCCAGCAGCACCACAATTTCGCCGGGATTCACGGTCAGGCTGACATTGCGCAGGGCCACGAACTCCCCGTAGCGCACGGTCACGTCCTGAACCTGCAGGGCTCCCTGGCCGGAGGAGCCGGTCTGCCCGCCGTTCTGCGCGCTGTTATGCACGGTGCCCACCTCCCAGGTACGCCTCGATCACGGCCGGGTTACCCTGAATTTCCCGCGGCGCGCCCTCGGCGATCTTCTGGCCGTGGTGCAGCACCATGATGTGGTCCGAGATGTTCATGATCATGTTCATCTTGTGTTCGATCAGGCACACGGTGTAGCCCTGATCGACCATTTTACGAATCAGACGCACCAGCCCTTCGGTCTCGTCAGGATTGATGCCCGCCGCCGGTTCGTCGAGCAGCACCAGCTTGGGGTCGGTCGCCAGGGCAATGGCGATCGAGACGCGCTTCTGCGCTTCCTGCGTGAGCATGCCGACGGGCCGGGGATCACGCGGGCTGAGACCCACGAAGTCGAGCGCGAAGGCTGCCCGTTCGCGGGCCTCGCGCTCCTCGCTCCGGAGGCGGGGCGTGCGCAGAATGGCGTCCCAGATGCCGCTGCGCATGCGCAGACGGTGACCCTGCAAGACATTGTCGAGAATGGGCAGTTCCTTGAAGAGGCTGGTGGTCTGGAAAGTGCGCGCTACACCCCGGGTGGCCATCTTGTGGGCGGGCATGCGCGTGACGTCTTCACCACCGAAGGTGATTCGCCCCGACGTGGGCTGGTAAAACCCGCTGATGAGGTTGAAGAAGGTACTTTTTCCGGCGCCGTTGGGGCCGATGACGGCGTTCACCGCGCCGGGCGTGACGCTGTAGTTCACGCCAGAGACGGCTTTGAGGCCACCGAACTGAATACCGAGGTTTTCAACGCTGAGCACGTTCGGCCTCCTGGGAAGTCGCGATGACGGCGGGAGCGGGAGCGGGCCGGTTGAAGCGCCGCGTGGCCTTCTGCCACAGGCCCATCAGGCCGTGTGGGAAGAACAGCACCAGCACCACCAGCAAGGGCCCGAGAATCAGGTGCTGGTACTCCTGCGAGGCCTGCAGCAGCTGCGCGAGCACAACCAGCAGAAACGCGCCGATCACGGGGCCTGCCAGGGTCGCGGCGCCCCCCACGATCACGTAGAGCAGCAGGGTGAAGGTGACCGTCACTGCGGAAGCGGCCGGGCCGAGAAAGCCCAGGTAGGTGGCGTACAGACCGCCCGCCAGACCTGCAATGGCCGTGGAGAGCATCAGGGCGCGCTGCTTGTGCGCGAAGGTGTCGATCCCGCTGGCGCGCGCGAGGTCCTCGTTGCTGCGCACCGCCACGAAGGCCCGGCCAACGGGAGCCTTCACGACGGAGTAGATCACGTAGAGCGTCGCGACGAGCGCGCCCAGGGCGAGGTAATAGAAAACGCTTTGCTCGCTGAAGTCGATCGGGCCGACCTTGCCAGGCTGTGGGACACCGTTCAGTCCGTCACGCCCACCGGTCAGGTGTTCCCAGCGAGCGATGACCTGCGTGACGATTACGCCGACGGCCAGGGTAAAGATGGCAAAGGCGTCCCCACGGGTGCGAAAGGCCACGAGACCCAGCAAAAAGCCCAGCACGGTGGTCAAGGCCGTAGCGGTGGGCCAGGCCAGCCAGAAGGACCAGCCGTGCTTGAGCATCAGGATGCCCACCGTGTACGCGCCGATTCCGAAGAAGGCGGCGTGCGCCAGCGAGAGCAGGCCGGTGTAGCCCAGCAGGACGTTCAGTCCGCTCGCGGCAATCGACCAGATGAAGGCCATGATCAGCACGTCGAGGTAGTAGCCGTTCTTGGTGATCACGGGAATGAGGAGCGCGGCGAACAGCGCCAGTGCGGTAATGACGACTCCAGGGCGCATGTCAGGTTCCCTTCGAGAAGAGCCCGGTGGGGCGAATGGCGAGGACGATCACCAGCACGGCGAAACCGATGATGTCGGCGAAATCCGCGTTGATGTAAGCGGTGGTGAAGGTCTCCACCAGGGCCAGCAGGAAGCCGCCCACGATGGCGCCGGGAATGCTTCCCATGCCGCCCAGGATGATGATCGCGAAGACTTTGGTATTGATGACCTCGCCCATGGTGGGTGACACCAGCGCGATGGGCGCGATCAAGGCGGCGGCGATTGCGGCCAGAGCAGCGCTGATCGCAAAGGTCAGCATGCTGACGCGGTTGGTGTTGATACCGACCAGCTGCGCCCCCGCGCGATTCTGCGCCATCGCCTCGATGGTCGCGCCAGTCACGGTACGCTTGAGAAACAAGAACAGCACGATCATCACCAGCAGTGACGCGCCGATCACCAGCAGACGCTGGGTGGTGACGGTCACACCCATCAGGTTGACCACGCCGCCGTAAGGCGTGGGCATCATGCGAAATTCCGCGCCAAAGAGTTTTTGCGCCGAGGCTTCCAGAAAAAACAGCACGCCGATGGCGGCGATCATGGCCTGCACGTGCGAACGGTCACGCAGCGGGTGAAAGACCAGGCGCTCCAGCACGACGCCCATGAGGGCCAGTACCAGGGCGGCGATGGCGATGGCGAGCAGGTACGGAATGCCCACAATGGTCAGCAGCGCGTAGGTGACGTAGGCACCCGCCATGTACAGGGCGCCGTGCGCGAAGTTGGGAATCTTGAGCACGCCGAAGACCAGGGTCAGGCCCAGTGCGACAAGGCTGTACACACTACCCAGCGCGATGCCATTGAAGAGTTGTTGCAAAAAGAGCGTCATGCGAGTCTCCAGCGGGGTATACGTCTTAAAACAAGAACCCCGCAGCCAGGGCGGGGTTCTTGTTGTTCGGGCTTAGCGTTGCGTCGAGGTCAGCTGGGTGATGCGTCCACCCTTGACCTGGCCCATGATGCGCTGGGCGATCATGTGGCCGCTCTCGTCGACCCCGGTGGAGTTGTAGACGTTCTTGTCCTTGGGCATGGCCTTGAGGGCGTCGGGCAGCTTGGCACGGATCGCGGCGACGTCCTTGGTGGTGCCGGCCAGTTCCATGGCCTTGGCGAGGGCGTGCACGCCCATGTAGTTGAGGGCCATTTCCGAGGTGGGCTCTTTTTTGTATTGGGCGCGGTAGGCGGCCACGAACTTCTGGGCGGCAGGACCACGGAAGTCACGCAGCGGCAGCACGCCCACGGCGCCTTCCATCTGGCTCACGGGCACGATCTGGTCCATTTCCTCGAACTTGGCCTGATCCATCACGATGAAGCCGCCCTTGAAGCCCTGCTCGCGCGCGGCCTTGATCACCAGCGCGGTGGGCTGCGACGGACCGCCGATGAACAGCACGTCGGGCTTCTCGGCGAGGGTCTTGGTCACGGCCGCCGAGTAGTCGGTGGTGGTGTTGTAATCGACGCCGTTGTTGGCGCCCACGGTGCCGCCCTGCTTTTTCCACTCGGCGGTCAGGGTGTCCGTCCAGGCCTTGCCGTAGGCCGAGGTGGTTGGAATGACGCCCAATTTCTTGCCGTGCGCCTGCATGGTGGTCTTCACGAACGGCTCGTGGTACATGGTGTACAGGGGCGGCAGCATGAAGGTCAGCTTGTTGCCCGACTCGACGATCTTGGGCTCGGAGCTGTAGGCGACCACCAGGAACTCAGGGTTGCGCTGGTTGAAGCCCTGCACCGTCAGGATACCGCCGGCGTGCGGAATGAACACGAACGGGGCGTTGTTCTGCTGCAGCAGACGACGTGTGTTGGTGGCCGTCTCATTGGGCAGGTATTTGTCGTCAAGCGAAACGAGGTTGAAGGTGACCTTCTCGTTGCCGACCTTGACACCGCCGGCCTTGTTGATTTCCTTGATGGCCATGTCGATGCCACTCTGGACATTCTGACCGTAGAACGCGGCGCCACCCGAGAGGGGACCGCTGAAACCGATGTTGACGACCTGTTGCGCCTGCGCTGCGCCCACGCTGGCGATCAGCAGACCGTACATGCACTTGCGAAGTAGACCTTTCATGCTTTCCTCCTATACCGACCGGTCGGTAGGCTGCACTGTGAGAAGAACGATGAGGCGACCTGGGTGATACCACAAAGATCACGAACTGAATTTGCTGTGATCGCATGCTGTCACAGCGCGGCACCAGTGTCAACGCTACCGAGGCACAAAAATGGCTGGAAAGCGCTCAGAACGCACTTTCTTCTGGCCACCTCACACAGAAGGAATCTGTTTCTCCCAGGTTCACCGCTCTGCCCAGGCTGATCTTCGTGTTCCTTTTCGCCCTGCCGGAACAGGCAACGCTCTGAAAAGCCCGCTTCGGAACCCTCGCAAATCAGCCGCCAAGTGCTGGTCATGAGATGACCGCTTTGGTCCAGCATTTTTGAAGTGAGTCCAAAAGAAAGCGTCCGTACAGGCAGATACCCAGGTTTCGTCATTTCCTCTGAAAGCGCGCTTGACGACCTCGGCGCCTCCACCGTATAAGAGAGGCGAACCCTCTCTACCAACCGGTCGGTTGCGAATGACACCGCGTTTGATTGCCGTGTCCTTCCAAAGGAGACTCCGTGTCCGTAGGAATCCGCCCAGAAGTTTCCCCTGCCAATCGCGAAACCCAGATTCTGGCGGCTGCCGCGCGCGAGTTCGCCGCCAAGGGCTATGACGCATCCTCGATGCAGGACATCGCCAACGCGGTCGGCATCTCCAAAGCCACCCTCTACCACTACTTCAAAAGCAAAGAGGAACTCTCAAACCGTCTGAGCAACCGCACGATCGAGGACATGTTCGGTTACGTGGTGCACCACTCCACCTCGGGCAGCGCCCGCACCCGGCTGACCAACTTCATGACCGCGCACGCCCGGTTTTTCGAGGAGAACCACGCCGCGTTTCTTTCCATGATCCTGATCAGGAATCCAGCGGCGGTGGACCGCGGACCGGACGCCAGTTTGTGGCGTGACCGCTACGAAGCGCATCTGCGTGCACTGCTGCGCGAAGGGGTGCGGAGTGGCGAGTTTCGTGGCATCGACCCGGTTGTGACGGGGCGCGCGATTCTGTCGTGCCTCAACTGGATGGTCCGCTGGTTCAATCCGGGCGGTACCCAGCGCGCCGAGGACGTGGCGCGCAATTATGCCGACCTCTTTCTGCGTGGTCTCGAAGAACGGTCCTGACGGGCCGGCGGTCACGCTCCGCCTTCGCATGCCTTTTTCTCCCCTTCCGCCTTTTGGCACTCCGGAGTAACCCATGGACTTCAACTTGCCCCACGAAATTCTGCAGATGCAGGAGATGGTGCGTGACTTCGCCGTCAACACCGTCGAGCCGCTCGCCCATGAAATCGAGGAAACCAACCGCATTCCGGATTCGCTGATGCGCCAGGCGGCTCAGCTGGGCCTCTTCGGTCTGTCGATTCCCGAGGAGTACGGCGGTGTGGAACTCGACATGGTCGCCAAGTGCGCCGTGTACGAAGCCCTGGGGCACGCTCACATGGGCTTTGGTGGTGTGATCAGCGCACACGCCTCGATTGGCACCACCGGCCTGCTCGCCCTCGGGAACGAGGAGCAGAAACGCAGATACCTGCCGCGCATGGCCAGCGGCGAACTGATCACCGGTTTTGCCATCACCGAGCCGTCGAGCGGCTCTGACGCTGCCAACATCCGCACACGTGCCGAGAAACGCGGAAACGAGTACGTGCTCAGCGGCACCAAGCACTACATCAGCAACGCGCCCATCGCCGGTCTGCTCACGGTCATTGCCATCACCGACCCAAGTCAGGGACCCCGGGGCCTCTCGGCTTTTCTGGTCGAAATGGACACGCCCGGCGTCACGGTCGGCAAGATCGACGACAAGATGGGTCAGAAGGGCGCACTGTCAGCCGAGGTGATCTTCGAGGACTGCGCCGTGCCCGCCTCGGCGCTGCTGGGCGAGGAGAACACCGGTTACCGTGAAGCCCTCAAGATCCTGACCAACGGCCGGGTCGGCATTGCCGCGCGGGCGACGGGCGCGATGGAGCGCCTGATCGAGCTCAGCGTGAACCATGCCAAGCTGCGCGAGCAGTTCGGCAAACCCATCGCCGAGTTCCAGGCCGTGCAGTTCATGCTCTCCGAGATGGCCGTCGACATGGAGACCAGCCGCTGCCTGTGGCAGAAAGTGGCCTGGATGGTCGACAACGGCAAGAACGTCGGCAAGGACGCCTCGATCGCCAAGCTGCACGCCACCGAGGCGCTCTCACGGGTGGCCGACAAGGCCGTACAGATCGCGGGCGGCATGGGATACATCAAGGAGTACCCCATCGAGCGCTGGTACCGCGACCAGCGGCTGCTGCGCATTTACGAAGGCACCAGCGAGATTCAGAAGCTGATCATCGCGCGCGCCCTGCTGGCCTGAGCCCGGGCACCCCGGCCTGCCGCTGTGGGCCCTGGTATCGTGGGGCCATGACCGACTTGGGAGCGTTGTTTCTACACGAGACGACGGCGCGCCTGCGCAGCGTCAAGGCGCTGGGCGAGGGGGCCCTGCAGCAGCTGAGCGATGACGACCTGCACGCGGTGCCAGGAGCGGAGTCCAACAGCGCGGCCGTGCTGGTACAGCACCTGCACGGCAACATGCGCTCACGCTGGGCACGCTTTCCCGACGAGGACGGGGAAAGCGGCCAGCGCAGGCGCGACGCGGAGTTCGAGGACGCGGGGCTGGCCCGGGCAGAACTGCTCGCCCTGTGGGAAGCAGGCTGGCAAATTTTCTTCACGGCGCTGGCCCGCACCGCGCCCGAGGACCTCGCCCGGACCATCACCATTCGTGGCGAGGCACACACCGTGCTGGCGGCCATTCAGCGGCAGGTCGCCCACTACAGCGGGCACGTGTACCAGCTCGTGTACCTCGCCAAACTGCTGCGCGGCGGCCAGTGGCAGACGCTCTCGATTCCCCGGGGAGGCTCGCAGGCCTACAACGAGGCCATGGGCCTGCCTGCCGCCGACCCGCCGGGTCCGGCCTGAAGCCTGGCCCAGCTTCAGGCCAGAATGCGCAGCCACGGCCAACGTTCCTGATAGCTGCGCGCCTTGATCTGAAACAGCTCGGGAACGTCATTGAGCGGATTGGGTCGCAGGACGCCTTGTGCCACGTCCACAAAGCCGTGAGGCGCGTACACCTCCAGTTCACCGTCACGCCGGGGGGCGATGCCCAGGCAGGTGGCCAGAATCAGAAAGCGGTCGATGCCATGCCGCGCCGAGCGCAGCGGTGGGCACGGGCGGCCAAAACGCTGAGGTGACCACAGGTGCACGCGGGCCTGATTGCGGACCTCGACCGTTACCCCGAGATCGGCAAAGAGTTCGGCCGCCACACGAATCGCCAGGTCCTCAGCTTCATAGCTCAGATCACGCCCGTCGTAATAAAAGACATCGTAGTCCTTGATGTTCTCGGTGGGCGCCCGGCCGGTCTGACAATTCCAGACCGTCTGAAACAGGCTGCCGGCCACCAGATGGGCCTGGGGCAGTTGCAGGGCAGGCAGGCGGGCCAATACTTCGCGATTGACGGGGTTTTCCAGCACGACCCTCAGAAAAGCTGAACGGTCCATGCTTCAAGGTACCCGTGACCCGGCGGCCGTGCCGTTACCATGAAACCGACATGCCAAATGCCACCGATTTTTTGCGTGACCTGATCCGCGTGCGCGCCATGCCCGGACAGGAACAGGAACTGGCCGAGCGCGTGCGGCAAGAATGGCGCGAGCTCGGCTTCGACGAAGCCTACACGGACGAGGCCGGCAACGCCCTGGGGCTGGTGCGTGGCCGCGAAACCGGCAATGCCTGGCTGCTGCTGACCCACCTGGACCACGTACACGAGGGTGATCTGAGCCTCTGGAAGCACCCGCCGTTTGAAGCAGTGCTGGAAGAGGGCATCGTCTACGGGCGCGGCGCGGTGGATATCAAAGGTCCGCTGGCAGCGCAGACGTACGCGCTGGCCGACCTGCTCGCACGGGGAGAGCGCCCGAGGCGTGACGTGTGGATTGCCGCTGTCACCGAAGAGGAAGTGGGGGGTGCGGGCGCCGCCTACCTCGTGGCGCATCCGCCCGCCCTGATCGGCGCGGTGATCGTGGGCGAGCCTTCGAACAACCAGCTGATGCTGGGACACCGTGGCGTGGCGCACGTGCACGTCACGCTGCACGGCACGGCGCACCATGCCAGCCTGCGTCTCCCCGACAACCCACTCTTTGCCCTGGGCGAGCTGCTGCGGCGCGTGGAGCACATCGATCTGCCCACCCATCCGGTGGTGGGCCGCTCAACGTTGACCCCCACGCAAGTCGTGACGGATTCGGGCAGCGAAAACCTTACCAGCAACACCGCCACCGTCACGCTCGACTGGCGCGGCAGTGAAAGCGAAGAGCAGATGCGCGCCACCCTGACAGAGTTGCTCGCCGGCCTGCCCGCGAGCGGCGAGGTCGCGCCGATGTGGACAGCCAAGAACACGCCCGGATTCGCCACCGATCCCGCCCATCCGCTGGTGGCCAAGGTGCTGCCTTACACCAGGCGCTTTCACACCGAGAGCGGGCTGTGGTCTTTTGCCACCGACGGACGCTACACCCACGCCGCAAGCTGGCCCACCGTCGGCTGGGGGCCGGGCGACGAAAAGCTGGCACACACCGTGCGTGAGGCCATCGCGGTTGCGGACCTGCAGGCCCACGCGGCGGCGCTGGGAGAACTGCTCGTGCAGGAAGCACCCTGACGTTCGGGCGGTGAAACCGTGCTGATATTTACTCATGAAAAAGGCCTTGAGCGCTGTGACAGAAACGTAATAGTCCTTCTCGTAGGGTGGGCTCAGCGTTATGCAACACGTCAGCTCCGACCTCCGATCAGTCCCTCCCCCCGAGGAACTGTCCGAACGCCTGGCCACCGCCTTGCAGGAGACCGAGCGCCTCAGCGCACACGAAGATCGCCGGGTACGGCAGATGGCCGAGGTGACAGTCAGCCTCGCGCAGCAGGCAGGAGAGATCGTGCCACAGGCGCGGGCGCGTCTGGCGCTCGCGTGGGTCATCTTCGAGAACGAGCCGGACGAGGCGGCCGAGTTGATCGGCGAAGCGCTACGGCAGGCGACCCAGGCAGCGCACAACGGCCTGGTGGCTTATGCCCGTTGCCTGCTGGCCCGGCTGGCCGTGATCAGTGGACAGACCGCGCTGCTGATGGAGCGGGCCGGTGAAGCCCTCAGTGCAGCGGAAGGCGCCGGGGTGGCCGAGCACCTCGCGCACGCCCACAGCCTGCAGAGCATCGCGCATATCCTGACGGGCAACTACGCGCAGGCCCTGTTGCACCTTGAGCGCGCGGTCGGCGGCCTCAATCCTGCCTGGCCGCCGACCCTGCGGGCGGTGCTGCTGGCCGACTCGGGCGCCACCATGAACGAGATCGGGCGGCCCCACGACGCCCGCCGCTTTCTGGAAGACGCCCTGCGCATCGCCGAGCAGCATGGGTTGCGCTTCAGCAAGATCATCACGCAGCTCAATCTGGGCACCACCCTGCTGCAGCTGGGCGAAGGCGAAGCCGGCGAGGCCGTCTTGCGAAGCAGCCTGCAGGACGTGCGCCGCGGGGGCGACCTGCGCTGGGAAGCGTACCTGCTCGCCACCCTCGGAGAGCGCGCCGTTCAGCTCAATCAGGTGCAGATTGGACGCGAGCAGCTGCAGCAGGCACTGAACCTGGCACAGCAGCAGGGCGACGCCAGCCTGATGGCCACCTCGCACCTGCAGCTGAGCCGGGCTTGCGCCGCCCTCGGGCAGACGCAGGAAGCGCAACAACATCTTTTCGCGGCCCTGATGGTGGCCGAGCAGGCCGGGCAACAGAATCCAGCTGCACAGGCACACGCACAACTCGCGCAGCTCTACGAAGCGCAGCGTGACTTCGAGCGCGCGCTGCGTCACTTCCGGCTTCATCACGACCTGATCCTCAAGCTGCGCACCGAAGAAGCGCAGCGTCGCGCACAGCTGATGTCGCTGGAACGTGAACTCGAACTTTCCCGGCAGGCTGCACAAGTGCAGTTGCAGCTGAACGCGGAGCTCGAAGCTTCGAACGCGCGCCTGCGACAGGCCAACGATCACGCCCTGCGGCAGTCCGACAAACTTGCGCGCATCGCGCACCTGGACGCGCTGACCAAGGTCGCCAACCGCCGGCGGTTCATGCAGGTACTGAGCCGTCACGTGCAGGGTGCCCGGCGGCGTCCGCAGGCTTTCTCGATTGCCGTGCTCGACGCCGATCACTTCAAGCACGTCAACGACCGCTTCGGTCACCCCATCGGCGATCAGGTGCTGCGCGTGCTGGCCCGGCTGCTCGTGCGCCTGACCCGCAGTGGAGACATGGTCGCGCGTCTGGGCGGCGAGGAGTTCGTGA